>NZ_PSOW01000018.1:0-153213 GCF_003013335.1 Rhizobium sp. H4 | reverse complement strand
CGTCGGTGACGGAGTAGCTGAGGCTGACCGGGCCGTTGTAGTTGGCATCGGGCGTGAAGCTCCAGGTGCCGTCATTGTTGTCGATGAGGGCGCCATGCTCGGCGGTGAGGCCGGAGACCGACAGCTGATCGCCGTCGACATCGGTAAAGCCGGCCAGCAGGTCAGCGCTGCTGAACGTATAGGCCGTGTCCTCGGTGCCCGCCGCCATTGTCGCCGCATTGCCGCTGAGGACCGGCGCATCGTTGACCGCATCAAGCGTGAAGCTCTGCGTTGCCGGCACATTGCCGCCGTTGCCGTCGGTGACGGTGTAGCTGAGGCTGACCGGGCCGTTGTAGTTGGCATCAGGGGTGAAGGTCCAGGTGCCGTTGTTGTTGTCGACCAGCGCGCCATGGTCGGCGCTGAGGCCGGCAACCGACAGCTGATCGCCCTCGACATCGCTGAAGCCGGCAAGCAGGTCAGCGCTGCTGAACGTGTAGGGCGTGTCCTCGCTGCCTGCCGCCAGCGTCGCCGCATTGCCGCTGAGGACCGGAGCGTCGTTGACGGCATCAAGCGTGAAGCTCTGCGTTGCCGGCACACTGCCGCCGTTGCCGTCGGTGACGCTGTAGCTCAGGCTGACCGGGCCGTTGTAGTTGGCATCAGGGGTGAAGGTCCAGGTGCCGTTGTTGTTGTCGACCAGCGCGCCATGGTCGGCGCTGAGGCCGGCAACCGACAGCTGATCGCCCTCGACATCGCTGAAGCCGGCAAGCAGGTCAGCGCTGCTGAACGTGTAGGGCGTGTCCTCGCTGCCTGCCGCCAGCGTCGCCGCATTGCCGCTGAGGACCGGAGCGTCGTTGACGGCATCAAGCGTGAAGCTTTGCGTTGCCGGCACACTGCCGCCGTTGCCGTCGGTGACGCTGTAGCTCAGGCTGACCGGGCCGTTGTAGTTGGCATCAGGCGTGAAGGTCCAGGTGCCGTCATTGTTGTCGACCAGGGCGCCATGGTTGGCGGTGAGGCCGGAGACCGACAGCTGATCGCCATCGACGTCGGTGAAGCCTGCAAGCAGGTCAGCGCTGCTGAAGGTGTAGGGTGTGTCCTCGGTTCCTGCCGTAAGCGTCGCTGCATTGCCGCTGAGAACCGGCGCGTCGTTGACCGCATCAAGCGTGAAGCTCTGCGTTGCCGGCACACTGCCGCCATTGCCGTCGGTGACGGTGTAGCTGAGGCTGACCGGGCCGTTGTAGTTGGCATCAGGTGTGAAGGTCCAGGTGCCGTCATTGTTGTCGATGAGCGCGCCATGATTGGCGGTGAGACCGGAGACCGACAGCTGGTCGCCTTCGGCATCGGTGAAGCCGGTAAGCAGGTCAGCAGTGCTGAAGGTGTAGGGTGTGTCCTCGGCGCCTGCCGCGAGCGTCGCTGGGTTGCCGCTGAGGACGGGTGCGTCGTTGATGCCGTTGATCATAACCGTCAGCGTGCCGACGCTGAGCGTGCCGTTCGACATCTTGATCGTGTACTGGATCGTGTCCTTGAACATTTCTCCGGCATCGAGCGCGTTGATCTGCGCGCTTATACCGGCTGCGTCATAGTGGATCTTGTTGTCACTGCCGATCCAGAATGTTGCACCCATCTGGCTGGTTTGGCTGAAGCTAATGCCGACGCCGTCCTGCATCAGCAGGTCCTTGTTGTAATCGACAAACGCCTTGTTGGTGACGATGATCGCTGCCCCTCCGTCATCGTTCTTGAAGCCGTCATCCACCGAATAGATCGTCGTCTTCACGCCGCCGCCGCTTGCGGCCAGGACGTCGAACGTGAACTGAAGGCTGCCGTCCTCGGTGCCGGATTGTGTCAGATTGGCTGCCGCACCTGAATTCGAAAACGTGACGGTCGTGCCTGAAACTGTCGTAGTCGCCATTTACAATTCCCCCCAGTGATACTGCGGACGACGAAAGTGTTTGCCGCCCAATTACTATTTCCAATCTGGGTGCCCCACCACGTCGCCGAAGAAATCGCGGAATAAACATGCCCCATCTGCACGGTATATTATATTTTCCCAAATAGTAACCCAGAAGATGCATAAAATGGTACCAACTATACAATAGAGCTAAAGTTGATTGTGGATAAACTCGTTCGCCAATTCATATGATTATTTACGCCAGCGTCCGAATGGCCCGCACTTTCCGTTTATCGACACGGAAGAGTTCCCCACCGCCGACGGCGTGGTGCGCTGCGCGGATAAAGGTTGGAACCTGCTGCGGGAACTCTGCTCCCAGAAAACGCGAGCGAAGAGCTTCGATGGTTGGCGGACAAATCCGTGTCGACGCAGGCGATGGAGCTGGACGATCGGAAGACGACAACCTAAAAGAGATGCGGCCAAACCCGCCTCTTGCAGGAGAAGAAAAATGCAGCGCATCGAGAGGAAGGTGAGCGGCGGCTGCCAGTGCGGTGCCGTGCGCTACCATGCAAGCGTCATGTTCGACAATTCGCATCTCTGCCATTGCCGCATGTGCCAGAAAGCCTCGGGCAGCATCTTTGCCGCGCTCGTCGCCGCGCCCGATGATGCGCTGACCTGGACACGCGGCAAGCCGAGCCTCTGGAAGAGCTCGGAACTGGTCGAGCGCGGCTTCTGCGCCAATTGCGGCACGCCCTTGTTTTTCCATCACCTCGAAAACGGCCGCACCAATCTGATGATCGGGTCGCTTGACGATCCTAACGCCTTCCCGCCGCTTGCCAATACCTGCACCGAGAACATGGTGGCCTGGTTCGAGACGATCACGGGATTGGAAAATACCGGTGCGACCGAGACCAACGGCGCCGACTGGGCCGCGGCGATCAAGGCGAGCAACAACCAGCACCCCGATCACGATACCGCTTCGTGGACGGTGAGGGGGCGTGACGGCTGAGACCTGCCGCTGCCGGCGGAATGAAGCACCGAAATGGCGCGGGGATCATTGAACATGGCGGTTGCGCTACAGCCATCCGCCTCGGCGCCCCTTCCGCAGATTGCCCGGCAAATCTGCAAGACTGACAATCGCCGGACGCACTGACCGCTTCGCCACGACGAAGCGGTGCGGCCGGAGGGCCGGGCATGTTTCCGCCAGGATCAGAGGCGACCGGCTCGGACGTACCTGGAGGTATGCCCACCGCCAATTGCCTCTGCCCTGACGAAAACCTGCTCCGGCAGAATGCTTCAAGCTAATCCGGAAAAGCTCTAGCGGTTGTCGAAGCCCGCCCGAGCCTTCTCGATCACAGGGCGATTGTCGATTGCCCAATCGCTGAGTACCCGCAATGGCTCGATCAGTGAACGCCCGGCGTCGGTGAGAGCATATTCCACCTTCGGCGGGATGGTGGCATAAGCCGTGCGCGACACCAATCCATCGCGCTCAAGACTGCGGAGAGTGAGGGTCAGCATCCGGTGAGACACGCCGCCGATCTCGCGCATCATCTGGTTGAAGCGCAACGGTCCCCGTGACAGCACTCCGACAACCATGATGGTCCACTTGTCGCCAATGCGATCAAGAATCTGGCCGAGCGCACGGCAGTTGTTGTGATCTTCGCTCGCAGGCAAGTCCCCGGCCTGCGTGGCGGCGGCGGTGTTCATTGGCAACTCCATCGAGGCACGCACATCCCTGTGCGTGGCGCACTTTCGTGTGCATTCTTGTGCATGTACCCGATATCGATCATATCGTCACGTACATTTTGTTCGTTAACAGAAGAGGACGACGACATGAAGATCGGCATCAACGGCGCAAGTGGGAAACTGGGTGCGGCCATCGTCGAAGAACTCAGCTCACGCGGAGGCGGCCACCAAATCGTCGCCATTTCCCGCTCGCCGGAGAAGGCAGGTAGCGGGGTTGAGGCTCGCAAGGGTGACTATGACCAGCCAGAGACGCTTCAGGACGCCTATGCCGTGCTCGACCGTCTGGTGCTGATCCCAAGCGCAGACCTGCGTCCGGGCGTGCGCGGTGCACAGCTCAAGTCCGCCATCGACGTGGCCGTGAAGTCAGGTGTGCAGCATATCGTCCTGGTGTCGGCGGCAGGCACACGCGAGGCTGCCATTCCTGCACTCGGCGAGTCCTACTGGACAGCCGAACAGCATCTGATCAAGTCAGCTCCACACTGGACGATCCTGCGCATGAACTACTTTGCACAGTCCATGATCGACGAGGTCATGATGTCACAGAGCCAAGGAATGCTCGCTGGACTTGGCGAAGATCGCGTCGCGTATGTCTCGCGCAACGACGTGGCCGCAGCGACAGCAGGAGCCGTATTGGGCGAAGGTCACGCGGGCGCGATCTACAATCTGACGGGACCAGATGCGCTAACAGGGCATGACGTCGCCGCCGTTGCTTCGGAGGCACTTGGCAAGGCCATCGTGTTTGCCTCGATTACCGAGGAGCAACTGCGTGGCGGCTTAGGCCAGGCCGGGCTGCCCGATCTTGTTGTCAATGCCATCACGGACATCAAGAAGACCTTTGTCGAAGGACACTTCGATGTGCTTACACATGATGTCGAGCGGCTGTCGGGCCGTGCGCCTGTCTCTTTCCGCAACGTGTTCGCGGCAACGAAGTCCTGAGGAGAACCGCGTAAACATGACCCGCAAATACATTTATTGGATCAGCACCGCGCTTCTTTCGGCGTTGTACCTTATGTCCGCCACCTTCTATCTCACCCAAAGCGACACGGTGCGACAACTGTTGGGTCAGCTTGGCTTTCCTGGCTATCTGGTGCCGCTCCTGATTTCGGTCAAACTGTTGGGAGTGGCGGCGATCCTTGCCCGCGTCAGCGTCGGACTGAGCGATCTCGCCTATTCCGGAATGTTTTTTCACCTGCTGCTGGCGCTATCGGCTCATCTGAACGCGTCCGACTACGCCGGATCCGTTCCGGCACTCCTCGGTCTGGGCGTCCTTGTCGTGTCTTTCACGACCCAAAATGCCGCACGAGCAAAGCCATCGCCGTATGCGGCCTCCCAGCCGGTCGGAAGCTGAAACTTTTGCGATCTGCGTCCCGATCCAGTTTCGGGCGCAGTCGTCGATGATTGCCGCCATGACGGGCCGGCTGCTTCGCGCCCTCATCTCGGCCGTAGCGGATTCGCACGCCCCTGGAGTCCGAAGCAGCGGAATGATTGGTGTATCCGGCGATCGGTTGTCCCGTATACTTCCGACCGGTCTGCGAACTGACGGATCAGCCGCTCTCATGGCTTCTTTTTTCTCGTTCAGGTCGTCAAGCAGCTTCGAGGAATTGCCTTGACAGCGTCAAGCTTACCGCCCCGCCGGAGCCCATGCACCATCGGCTCTTTATCGGATTAGCCGACCCAACCCGTGGCGAACGACCCTTGACGCAGAAAATCGCCGATGGCATCCGAAGACATCGGCGCGCCCAAAAGATGTCCCTGTAGTCGATCGCAATTTTCTCTTCTAAGCCACGTCGCCTGACCGGCCGTTTCGACGCCTTCGGCCGTAATCCGCATCCCCAGCCCATGGGCAAGCCCGATGACGAAGCGCACGATGGTCTGGCTCTTCGGATTGGTCTCGACGTCCTTGATGAAGTGCCGATCGATCTTGATCGTGTCGAACGGAAAGTTCTGTAGGTAGCTGAGGGATGAATAGCGGGTGCCAAAGTCGTCGAGCGCGATTCGGACACCCAGGACTTCCAGGGTATGGAGTATGTCGAGATTTTTGGTGTTGCGTTCAAGCAGGACGGTTTCGGTTATTTCGATCTCCAACCTTTCGGCAGGAAACTCGACCGCGTCAAGAATTCCGGATACGCGATCGGTGAAGCCGCGGCGGAGGAATTCAGCCGGTGAGAGATTGACCGCCACGATGAAATGCGAGGGCCACCTCGACGCCTCGCGGCACGCCTGTTCAAGCACCCACGCTCCAATATCTCCCATGAGACCGTCGGCTTCCGCCATCGGGATGAAAACACTTGGCGGAACCACTCCGGCATAGGGATGGCGCCACCGCAGCAGCGCCTCGAAGCCGACGATCCCCTCCGATAGCTCCACCAGCGGCTGATACTCGATGAAAAACTGCCGCTCCTTGAGGGCCACACGCAAACTGCGCCGCAACGTTTCACGCTGCTCCAGCATGATCATCATCGAGCGGTTGAACGTCCTTGCCCGGCCGCGGCCATCGTTCTTGGCAGCATAGAGCGCAATGTCGGCTGCTTTCATCAACTGTTCGCCGTCATTGCCATCGGTCGGCGCAATGGCAATTCCGACGCTCGCGCCGACGAACACATCGATCCCGCCGATGGTGAATGGCTCTTTGAACGCACGGACCAGGGATCCAGCAAGACCTTCCGCCTCCCCAGGCTGGTCCCCGCGCCGCTGAATGACGGCGAACTCATCGCCCGCGAGTCTGTAAGCTGTCTCACCGTCGCGAAGCACCGCCTGGATTCGTTCCGCCGTCATCTTTAGAACCGCGTCGCCGGCGCCGTGCCCAAGCGTGTCGTTGACGGGTTTGAAGTCATCGAGATCGAGCTGCATCAGCGCGAGCTTTTGACTTTTCGGCACGGGAAAGCTTGTCTCGAGATCACTGGTGAATTGGCGACGGTTTGCCAGTCCCGTCAGAACGTCATGCCTGGCTTGATGAAGAAGGAGGGCGCGATCGGCCTCCGCAGTCGACGCTTCCGAACTCGCGCTTGCATCGCGCGTCTCGATGACCCCAAGGCCTCGTTCAGTGCCGAAAACGAGAAGACTGCGACTGTCGCCGGACGAACTGGATCCGATCTCGATGTTGCGGGGCAGGCCGCCGGCGAGCACGGCTTCGATCATCGATCTGGCGCCAGGATCAAGCAGCTCCGGATATAGATCCCATAGGGTCGCACCTGGAGCCGCTGCAGTTTTGTAGGCCTTCGAAACCGCCAGAGAGCATTTGGCAAGTTTCAGGCTATTGCCATAAAACGACACGAGCTCATCAGGTTGACCGGACATAGGCGCTCCGCGTTGGATCTTTCATCTCCCAACTTGTTGAGTCATGTGCGAAAGCTAACATCCCAGTAGAAATATTCAATCTTGCCCTGTGGATATCAAAAGTACGGCTTTGATGCCTGCCGCTATGCAAGCGGCCTTCTTCTCTTGAAATAGAACGTGAACAGTCGTGCTGCGGCCACACCCGCGCTCGCGTTGGAGCGAAGGAACTGCGGAGCGGTGCCTAATGGCTGCCGCCTCTCGGGCAACCTGCGCGTCGAGGCCGGCCGTGCCTTTGAAGTGGAGCCAACAAGTATCGTTCCGCGATGGGGAGGGTGCGGATGTCATTGCGACAAATGAAGATAAGCGTGTCGGTCAACCCCGGCTACTGCGTTCTTACTGTCAGCGCCGCAATGCCTGCCGGCTTTGGCATGCGACCAATTTATAGTCCCGTGTTCGTTCGCCTCATTCTATATCGGTCGAGTAGGGGATTGCGGCTTCCTTCAAAGCCAACAGGAACAACTCCCGGGCGCTTTCGTCTGAAACATGTCCGTCCTCGGCGCCTTCACAGGCTTCAAGAGCCGCGATGTAAGCCTTTCCGTCAGAGACTGGCCAACGGGCCGATAGGAGGTCGAACGCCTGTTTTGCCGATCTGACGGTGGTCGGCTTTCGCAGACGTAGAATAACGACACTCTTCCACAAGACACAGGCTCCATCGCCAGCGGCCAACCCAAAGGCGCCGCTTCACCCCAACCAGGGTCTACGATGAAGGTTCCTCGCGCTTTTTTTCAGCCATTCTGACGTCGAGCGCCTGTCGCAACTGGCCCGCTGACAGGTTTGTGTTTGCACTTAAAAGATCAACGGCGGCAGCGTATGCGGCTTGCGCGCAATCCCCGCCTGCGTCGACGGAGTTCGCGTCGCACCAGTCGGCAATTACCTTCGCGAGCATCTCTATCTGCCGCTCGGAGAGTTCCGGAAGATTTAAGAGGTTTAGAGACATTCTTGTGGCCTCACCCAAGGCAAGAGCACGTCGGATCGCCCAGTCGGCATCGCCCTGTAAAATCGCCGACTGGAGTACTATACCCTTTATTCGGCGCGATGATATGGCGATCCCGCAAAGGGCCGAATTCCACGGAGTGGCAGCGGCCGCGACCAATCGGGTGACACTCGCATCAGTCCGCCGGCCGTCAACATGTTGCAATGTCTGGTGGTGGCGGCCCGCCGGCGTGTCCAGCTTATCCGCTCACGCACATGCTGGTCAGGAGGTTGATCAGGACGGCAGGGAACTTGCGCAAGCAAACGACGTTCAGGAATATCGTCTTCCGCTCGGTTGTCGGCAAACATCCCAGCCTCTTTCCAGGTCCGCATGACGACACAGCAGATCATCGCATTTTCTGTCATCGGGCTCATGATGGCGGTCTTTATCTGGGATCGCTTCCGCTATGATGTCGTCGCCTGTTGCGCGCTCGTTCTGGCGGTCGTGACGGGGATCGTCCCGCCGGAAAAGGCCTTTTCCGGCTTTTCGGATGACATTGTCATCATCGTCGGCAGCGCCCTGATCGTCAGCGCCGGCGTTGCCCGCTCGGGCATCGTCGATGCCGCGATCAAGCGGTTTTTCCCGAACCTGAACACGCTTCATACCCAGCTCGCGCTCCTGATGATCGCCGTGGCCTTGCTGTCCGCCTTCATCAAGAATATCGGCGCGCTCGCCATCATGATGCCTGTCGCCTTTCAGTTCGCCAGGAAATCCGGCGCTTCTCCCTCGAAATACCTGATGCCGATGTCCTTCGCTGCCCTGCTCGGCGGACTGATGACGCAGGTCGGCACCTCGCCGAACATCGTCGTATCGCGGCTTCGCCACGAGATGACGGGAGAATCCTTCACCATGTTCGACTTCACGCCGACAGGCGCCATCCTGACGGTCGTCGGCATTACCTTTCTGTTGTTCTTCCACTGGCTGGTGCCGAGCCGCACCAAGCAGGACCACGCCATCGAAGATGTGGTGGAGATCAAGAATTACACCAGCGAAGTCGCAATCACCGGCCAGTCGCCGCTGCTTGAGCGGGCATTGAGCGATCTCGTGAAGCTCGGCGATGGCGAGGTCATCGCCACGGCCGTCCTGCGCGGCGGCACCAGGATGGCGCCCTTTCCCGATCTGACCCTCCGCTCCGACGATATTGTGATGCTGGAAGGTCCATCGGCGGCAATGGACCGCATCGTATCACAAGGCAAATTGAAGCTGTCCGGCAAGCCGCTGACGAAAGAGGGTCAGCCGGACACGCATATTATTTCGCTCGAGGCGATCGTCAGCCAGGACTCGTCTCTCGCCGGTCTTTCGGCCAAGGAGCTGGCGCTTTCCTACACGCGCGGGGTCAACATTCTGGCGATCAGCCGGCGCGGGGAACGTCTCAAGGAACGGTTGGGCAGCATGACCCTCGGCGTCGGCGACGTTCTCCTCCTGCAGGGCAGCCGGGCAAGCCTGGCCGCACTTCTGCAGGATTTTGGCCTGTTGCCGCTCGCCCAGCGCGAGGTGATGCTCGGCACCCGCCGCCGTGCCTTCATTCCGCTGCTGATCTTGGCCCTCGCCATGGCAACGACCGCCGTCGGCCTCGCGCCGGTTCCGGTGGCTTTCTTCGCAGCGGCGCTGGGCATGGTCGTCTTCCGCGCCATTCCGCTGACGGATATCTATAAAGCGGTCGACGGGCCGATCCTGGTTATGCTCGCCGCCCTTATTCCCGTCTCGGATTCCTTGCGCACTTCCGGCGGCAGCGACCTGATCGCCGGCTGGCTGGGTGCGGTGGCAATGAATCTGCCGGCATGGGGGGCACTCGGCCTGATCCTGGTCAGCGCCATGGCTGTTACACCCTTCCTCAACAACGCCGCCACCGTTCTCGTCATGGCGCCGATCGCCGCGAGTTTTGCAACCAGTCTCGGCTTCAGACCGGAAGCCTTTCTGATGGCGGTCGCAATTGGCGCCGGCTGCGACTTCCTGACCCCGGTCGGCCATCAATGCAACACGCTGGTCTTTGGACCCGGCGGCTACAAGTTCTCCGATTACCCGCGTCTCGGCCTGCCGCTGTCGGCATTGATCATCCTGGTCAGCGTGCCCGCGCTGCTTTTTGTCTGGCCGGTGAGATAGACCGCTGGGGCGGTGGCCGCGGTCGGTTTGAAGCCTCATGGACAGGAAGTGAATTGGGGAGGGGCGTTTGCCCTCCCCAGATTTTATCAGGCGACTTCGGTCGCAAAGCGCTGAAACAGCGGTGTCAGGCGGGGGTGGCGTGCCGCCGGCGGCGGATGGATTTCAATGGCACGACCGGCCCTTGCCTCGCGTCGTAGCCATTCGCTGATGGTTTCGGCGCTGGTGTGATCCATGTAATGGAGGTCCTCGCCGACAATCTTGACCTTGCGGCCCTCGGGCAGCTGCTCGAGCGTGTTGAGCAGAACGGGCACGTCCTTGCAGGTGGCTGCACCGCCGAGCTGGACATGGATTTCCTCGTCTATCTCGGCGTGTCTGATCGCGAGTTTGCGCCTCAGGTAGGGCACGATCTCGATGATCGACAGCGCCAGGCCGAGCGCCACGCCGACCAGCAGGTCCTGCAGGACGACCATGGCGACGGTCACCGCCCAGATGCCGACCGGAACCAACCCATGATGCTCGAACAGGTGTCTGACATGGCGCAGGCTGATCAACCGCCATCCGGTGACGAGCAGAACCGCGGCGAGGGCCGACAAGGGAACCAGGGTCAACAGGCTTGGCGCCAGCGCCACCAGGCCCAGTATCCAGATCCCGTGGAAGATGGCGGAGGCCCGCGTGCGTGCGCCGGCCTGAATGTTGGCCGAGGAACGGACGATGACGCCGGTGATCGGCAATCCGCCGAGCAGGCCGCAGAGCCCGTTGCCGACGCCCTGGGCAAACAGCTCCTTGTTGAACCGGGTGCGCACGCCGTCATGCATCCTGTCGACGGCGGCGGCCGAGAGAAGGGTTTCGGCACTCGCGATGACGGCAATCATTACCGCCATGAGAATGACGCCGGGCTCCAGCAACCGGGCGAAGTTTTCCGCGGTCGGCAGTGTGATGCTGTCGACGAGCGAGGTGGGCACCTCGACGCGGGCGATCGGCAATTGCAACGCGGCGGCAAGAACCGTCGCCGCCGCGACACCGACCAGCGCTCCCGGAACCAGCGCCAGCGATTTCGGCCGGCACTTCTCCCAGCACACCATTGCAAGCAGGGATATGAGGCCGACCTTCAAAGCGGTTGCCTGGCTCGTCAGGCCAGTTCCCCAAAGACGGGCGAGACTGTCCTCCATCGCCGCGACGTTCTCCATCCCGCCGGCAGCGGGCTTGGCATCCATCAGCACATGAATCTGCCCCAAAATGATCAGGATCCCGATGCCGGCGAGCATGCCGTGAACGACGGCCGGCGAGATTGCCCGGAACCAGGAGCCGACCCGCAGGAACCCGCCGGCGATCTGCAGGAAGCCGACGGCGATCAGGACGGGGGCGAGCATGGCGACGCCGTATTCCTCGACGAAGCCGAAGACGATGACGGCAAGTCCGGCGGCAGGCCCGGAGACCTGCAGCGGCGACCCCGACAGGACGCCGACGACGATGCCGCCGATGATGCCGGAGATCAGGCCCATCGACGCCGGCACGCCGGAGGCGATGGCGATCCCGAGGCACAGTGGGATGGCGACGAGAAAGACGACCAGCGACGAGGCGAGGTCGCGCGAAAAGGCGGAGCTGATTGCTGTCATGGCGCTACTCCGCGGCAAGCATTGCTGCGATTTGCGCCATGACATGCGGCCGATCGCGGCCGGTCACCGCAACCGGCAGCGGCTCTCCCTCCTGCGGCACGGTGAAGGTCGCTTTCGCCCCGTCATAGACCTGGACTTCGCCGGTCTCGATGTCGAAGAACCAGCCATGCAGGGTGATCTCGCTGGTGGCGAGTTTCGCGGCCACGGAAGGATGCGTCTTCAGGTGATCGAGCTGAACGACGACGTTTTCCATCGCCACTGCGCGCACGCGATCACTTTCGGAAAGGTCGTCCGGATAGGCCCGGCAGACGATCGAATGGGCGGCGTGGCTGTGGCGCAGCCAGGCTGCGACATTGGGCATCGGTTCGAGCAGCTCCGGATGGCACAGGCCCTTCATTGCGCCGCAATCCGAATGACCGCAGACGACGATGTCGCTGACGCCGAGCGCCAGGATCGCATATTCGATGGCGGAGGAGACGCCGCCATTGAGCGTCGAGAAAGGCGGAACGATATTGCCGGCATTGCGGCAGACGAAGAGATCGCCGGGACCGGCCTGCGTGATGGTTTCGGGCATCACCCGGCTGTCGGCGCAGGATATCATCAGAGCCTGTGGTTGCTGGCCTTCCCGCGCCAGCTTGCGATAAAGCGCCGACTGGTTGGGAAAAACCGCGCCGCGAAAACTGGAGATACCTTTCAGGAGATCACCCATGTTCGGATCCTCTTTCTGGCCGGACGTCGGACTGGGAGGAATGTCTCTCGTCCGGCGGGTTACAGAAGCGAGTTGTTCGCAGGTGCGAAAAGAACAGCAAAAAGTGTGCGGTGCAACCAGCCGATGCGAGATCGCGATCAACAACACGTGAAGAGGGTGCCGAGGTCCGACGAGGGGTGGCCATTCCTTCGCCTGGAACGCAAGGTCAGCAATGCGTCCGCATGTCGCCACAGTGGCGATCTTGCCTTCGCCGGGAAGCCGACAGTCCGGTGATTACCTCGAGTTCATGGTCGCGCCACAACCGGCCATTCCCAGAAGTTCTGTTTGCCTCAGGCCCGATTCGCCCGAACGCTCAGCCACCGATCATGGGGTTTTCCGACGTACGGAATTACATCGCTGACAATCCAGCCGGCGTCTGTGAGTGCTGACCGCAGGGCAGGCTCGCGCCAGTACGTCTCGACGTAGCGCCGGGGTGCTGCAGCACTGCCGTGTGTGGACACATCCTCGCCTTCGCCCTCCCGAACCGAGACGTGCAGTCGGCCACCGGTCCGGGTCGCCTCGGCAAGTCGTCCCAGCACCGTGCCGAAGTCCTCGCGCGCGACATGAATGAGGCAGGCACAGGCCCAGATCCCGTCATACGGCATGCCGGGACGCTGCGGGTCGGCCAGGTTATCGGTCAGCGGGTCCAACAGGTCGGCCTTGAAGCCACTTTCGCGCAGCAGTTCGACGAAACCCTTCGAAATGTCGGTGCGCCGGACGCTGATGCCCCGCTTCTCAAGCTCAAGTGCATCTCGCCCGCCGCCGCTTCCGATCTCCAGCACCCTGCCCGAGCCACCCAGCTCGGTCACGAACACATCGATCTCTGTCGCGACCCATTCGGGCATCACCGCGGCCTCGGCAGCGTACTCCGCCGCGACCGCATCATAGGACCGCACAGTATCCCGGTCGGTGCTCATCCCAGCGCTCCTCCTTCAAGACAACAGCCTATCAGCCCATTGCGCCCTTCACACTTCGGCAGTTGGTGACATCGCGGGCGATTTCCTCCCCAGCTTTAGCAGAAATGAGGTCAGAAACACCACCGAAGGACTGCCAATGCTGCCGACGACAATGCGCCATAAGCGGACATTGCTTCAGGCGCAGGGGCCTGACTGGGGTATTCCAGAGTCTGGGAAGATTTAACGCCCGGCAGTGATGATCAGGCTATCGGCTACCGACCACCAAACTCCGGAGACAAGTTCGCCATTAAGCTTCGCGCTGGTGCCGCGATCTCCGGTGGCTCAGGGCACCATCTGGCCTTTGCAGCCCCTAGCCGAGAAGCGGTCAACGCATTTCATCTCGCGGCATTGGAGCACGGCGGTGTTGTGCGGCTTTCTGTCTCCTGTCGGCCCGAAACGGTCTTCACGAGGGAGATTTCCTCGACCGGAAAGCGCCATCAGTGGACATCCTGTCGTGTGCTCGCAAAATTCTGCTGCCCTTATCGCAACGATGTCGTGGATCGCGGTTCTAGATAATTCTTTCAGATCAGCGAAAAGCTCTGGGGCAGCGGCCCGCCTCCTTCAAAACCTTCAGGCAAGAAAGTGTAATGTCCAACGCCCCCGCTCAGAACCTCGGACTTGCAATGAGGGATGTGTTCGGACACCCGTTCACTCGAACAATTGCGACACCGACACTTGTCGGATGCGCCGTTCGTCCGAGGTGAAGCTTAGAAGCATCCGCTTGTCTCCAAGCACCCAGCGATCGTTTTTCAAACTACCACGGCTGCTCCATTCCGGCTCCCCGAACTTTGCCCGCGCCTGCTCCCGGGTCATGGTCATATCGAGATCGAAAGGCGTTCCATCGATCGGTCTTCCTGCTTGCTCCGGAAGAACGAAGAATGTACGCAGAACCAACTCCCCTTCCGCAAAGCGCGTCCCGTTCGGCAACTCGCTTCCGAGAGTAAAGAGCAGTTCAATCTGTTGACCGGGGACCTCGACGTTCGTTTCCTTCTCGCCGCGTGGCGGCCGCTTGAGCGGGAGCGTCGCACCCAGCGACTTCAAGTAGTCCACGACCGCTGCGTCGGTTTCCGACTTTCCCAGCAATGCCAGCGCGCCCTTGTAGATTGCCATGCAACAGCTCCAATGCTTACCTGCGACGTTTGCCATGAGAATAGGTACCGGGGGACGCCGCGAAGACCCTGTCAATAATGAGCAACGACGATTGGGACAAGTGGCTCAAGAAGATGATCCGGAGCAATTGAGAAGGCAGGTGAAAACATGAATGCAGATCGACAGTTTACCCAAACTGAATTGCACTGACCGCAATGCGCCAATTTCGGACGTGCTTGAAGCGTTTAAGTCGGTCTGCTCCCGAGCAAGGCGAAGATAGCGGCTGATCTCTGATCCGCCGCAAGCGGTCATTCCCAGCAGAACAAGTTGCGTGTAAATCAGATATCGAATCCTATCGCGGGATAGGCAGCATTTCGACTAGCGGACCGTAGTGGGGGGCTCGATTGCAGACAGACGACCTTCCCAACTACCGCTTCACTGCGAAGATCCCGAGGTATCGCGATACCCCGCAAAAGGTCGAGATGGCCTACGTCATCGAGGACCGGGGCCTCTCGGTGACGCGAGGGCGGTCCGTCAGCCTCGTCCCGTGGACGTCGCTTCGATTCCTGCACCTCCACGTCACGAGTGGGGTCGGCACCACTGGCTTTCCAGTCTACAGCGCGCGCCTAAGGACGCTCTTCGTGTCAAGGGAAATCTCCTCGCTCGATTGGCTCGGAGAAACGGGCGTCGATCGGTCCGCCGACTACGTTCGCTTCATGGAAGAACTGATTCGGTTTGCGGCCGCACGGAACCCACCGCTCCGCTTGCGATACGGCGGCGATCCCATGTTGGAAACGGCGATTCCGATGGTGCTGACCCTCTTCGTCGCCCCGCTCGTCCTCATCCTATTCATAGTCGTGAAGTTGCCGCTCGGTGTTCTTGCAATCGCGTGGAAGAAGCCCCTTGCGAAGCTCGCGCCGTTGCTTTTCAGCACAGGGTTCGGCGTGGCGTTGAACGCGCTCCCCTGGTCCAGCGGGAAACCGTTCGAGGCGCACGATCTGCCTGCGGCCGAACTTCCGATGAGATATCGGGAAGGTGCCGTCTACAAGAGCCATGTCGATCTTGACCAACGGTGACGCACTAGCCCTCCATCGTTACTCTCGGGAACCTGGCGCATCGCGGCTTGGCTGGCACACGCAACGTCGCCTTTTGCCCGTTCAGACCCTGAAGCTGACCGGTCGCTAACCACCCCATCGCAGACAAGAGTGAACCACTCCCGAATGCCCGCTTTGGGCCAGGAGCGGTCATCTGTCGCCGAAATTTTTCGCGTCAGATTCTGGGGCCTGGGGCGTCATTGCTGCTTCCTTGACGATTTACCTTCCATTACAATCCCTTCCGCACATAGAGGAGTTCCGCCATGAGCGAAGACGCCTTCAACATGTCGATCCGCAAGTTCCTGAAGGAAGTCGGCGTCACGTCGCAGCGCAAGATCGAGGAGACGGTGCGCAAGGGGCAAGTCGGCGGCAAGACGTTGAAGGTCCGCATGACGCTAACGGCGGAAGGCACCGGCCTCAACCACGTGGTGGACGGCGAGATCGAACTTCCGTAGGCCAGGCGAAGCGATCGTACGAACCGTCCGGCTGTCCCAAGTTCATTGTCCACGTCCGCGCGTAATCGAAGCATGGCCGCTCTGGGGCGACAGCAGACCAGTGGCTTCGGCTGGATTGCGCCAATTGCGGTCATGGCCGGCGGCGCTGTAGAGTTTGCGTCCATGAGCCAAGCTTCCCTGCGCCCCGCCGCAGGAGGGTTGCTCATTGTCGGCCATCGGCTCGGAGAACGCATGACGAAGCATCGCATCTATTCGGTTAGCGTCGCGAGCGTCTATCCCCACTATGTCGCCAAGGCGGAGAAGAAGGGACGCACGAAGGCGGAGGTCGACGAAATCATCTGCTGGCTGACGGGCTATAGCCGAGAGAGCCTGGACGATCAGTTGGCGAGGAACACCAACTTCGAGGATTTCTTTGCGCAAGCACCGCAGATGAACCCCTCCCGATCGCAGATCACAGGCGTGATCTGCGGCGTCCGCGTGGAAGAGATCCAGGAAACGACCATGCGGGAAATCCGCTACCTGACAAACTGATCGACGAACTCGCCAAGGGCAGGGCGATGGAGAAAATCCTGCGAAAATAGGCGGCGAGGAGACCGGCCGCATCTGGAGAGTTAGAGCCTTTCCTGGTTAGATTGAAGCGTTCTGCCGGAGCAGGTTTTTGTCAGGGCAGAGGCGATTGGCGACGGGCATGCCCCTTGGTACGCCCGAGCCGATCGCCTCTGATCCTGGCGGAAAACATGCCCGGCCCTTTCCTTGAGCGACACATAGTCTGCCCGATCGCAGCGCTGGCAACGGAACCGGCTTGGCAGTCGATCGAGGCTGATATTCTTGGTCAGCTTCAACAGTGCTGGTCGTCGAGGACGAATTTTTTATTGCACATCAACTCCAAGACGCACTTGAGGCAGGAGGATTTCGGGTGCTTGGCCCAGCCGCAACAGTTTCGCAGGCGGTGGAACTGATCGACGGTGAACGGCCTGATGCAGCGGTATTAGACTTCAATCTCGGCGGTGAGAGCGTCACACCGGTAGCACTCCATCTAAGGACGCTCGGAGTGCCTTATGTCCTCACTACGGCGTACGACAAAGCGCGGTTAGCCTCGAGCTTCCTCTTCGCCGACGCTTTGAATCTCGGGAAGCCAACAGATTTGCAGCGTCTCGTCGAGACGATCCGGTCTCTTTAGGTCAGCACAGGGTATCCCGCGATCGGCTGTGCAGCTTCTCGAATACTTCCTGCCCCGCGTCGAGGCCCGCGATAATCCATCTGGGTCAATTGCTTTTTAAGCTGTTGCTGATGAACTGCCGGCATGACCAAGCCGCCTTGCAAGCCTGCCAAGCCGCTGCTCAGCGAAGCCGAAGCACCGCTCCGCAGCCGGCCGAAAGAAGCGCGACCCCGCCCACTCTCAGCTACTTCTCGACCCGATGCCGCCGCGCATCGAAACGTGCCTACCTAATTGCTCTCGTCCTGATAGTACTTTTTGTGAACCTTTCGGCCAGTTGTAATTTTTCGCAGTGCTCCTCGACCCTCCTGCATGCCTCCTGGGACTGCACTTCCACCGCCGGTAATACATCAAAAGGACGCCCCGATCGTCCTTTGAGCAATCTGGCAACAAGCGCATCGTCAAGACTAAGCTGTACGGGTTCGTGTTTGGAGTAAGCCATGTGGCTGGTTGAATACTGCGTACACAAGCTTGGAAGCTTTTTTTACAACACTTACTATCTGAATGGTAAGGCAATGGCGCTCAGTTTCGCCATTTCCATTGGCTTGGTTCTGACGGTTTTCGCGGTGGAACTCACCTATGTGGGGTTCGGCAATTCCGGGTTCCGTCGGGTTTTCTTCGAACGCAGCAAATCCACAATCACCGACATCGTCTATTTCGTCCTTCAGGCGACGGGAATGATTACGCTCTTCGCGGCGCTCGCATCATTTGGTCTGTCCTATGCCATTACCAGCGCGGCTCAGGATGCCCCCCACCTGGACCTTGCCCGGACGCTGCCGGGCTGGGCACATGTTCTCTTGTTCCTAGTACTGACAGACTTCTTGAGCTACTGGCAGCATCGGTTGATGCACCGGCTGCCCGTATTATGGCGGCTGCACGAATTTCACCACGCAGCCGAAGAGTTCAACGCGCTGACTTCGTCGCGGGAGCATCCGCTGGAGAAGGCCATAAATGTGGCCATTATGGTCGTTCCGGCGCTGCTTATCGGCCTGCCAACGGCCGAATTCGCCATCGTGACCATCGCCTTTGGCGCCATTGGTCTGGTCAAGCACAGTGCCATCCCCTGGCATGGCTGGTTTGGCAAATACGTGATCCAGTCACCACGCGACCACTTCATCCATCACTCCCGAGTGCGGGAACATCACGACAAGAATTTCGCCAATTATTTCCCGATCTGGGACCATTTGTTTGGCACCTATTACGAGGGCGATGCACACGGTGCAAAGCTCGGTCTGGACCGCGACTACTTCAACAAAACCGATCCGTTCCGCGAAACCGTCGCCACAGAAATCCGTTTCTTCCAGCGCGCGGGGCAGGCTGCCAAGGCCAAGTTCGGCATAAGCCGCATAAGCGGAAAACCTGCCTCGCCGCAGGGACTGTCGGGCTCGGAACAGCGCCCCTAGCGCGAAGCTGGCATCGCTCTGTTGTGCTAAGCGGCAGCTTTCTGGAATCCACGAACTCGCTCCGATTGACAGAAAAGGTCGATCGCCGCCGCCGCTTGTCGTCTTAGTCGAAGTCAATAACACGTATTAGGCAATTGCTTTTTAAGGCATTGCTGATGGGATGGTGGCATGACAAAGCCGCCCAGCAAGTCTTCCAAGCCGCTGCTCGGTGAAGCCGAAGCGCCGATCCGCAGCCGGCCGCGGAAGAAGCGTGATCCGGCCCAGCCTCAACTTACTCTCGATCCAATGCCGGCGCGCATCGATCCCTGCCTCGCTCTCCTCAAGCCGAAGCCGCCGAAAGGCAGGCAGTGGGCTTTCGAGGTGAAATGGGATGGTTACCGTCTGGCGGTGCACATCGAACCGTCTGGAGTGCGGATCGTGACGCGGGGTGGGCACGACTGGACGGCCCGCTTTCCCGCAATCCTGGCGGCTGCAAAGCGCCTTCCTGTCGCGACGGCGATATTAGATGGCGAAGCCGTCGTGTTCGACGAGCAGGGCCGCTCCGACTTCGGTCGGCTTCAGCAATCGCTCGGCGGCCGCGGCGGGAATAGGGTGTCGCGGGAAGCGGTCATGATGGCGTTCGACGTCCTCTATTTTGACGGCCGTGATCTGACCGGAACGGAACTCACCGCCCGGCGCCACCTCCTCGAGGGGCTGGTGCCTGCCGGCGGCGAGGATGCCATTCGGTTGTCAGAGGAAATCGAGGCGGATGGAGACGTGCTCCTGCTCACCGCCTGCGAGCATGGACTTGAGGGCATCATCGCGAAGGACCGCAACAGCACCTATCGCAGCGGCCGTGGCGGCGAGTGGCTGAAGATTAAATGCATTCAGAGCGATGGTTTCGCAATCGTCGGCTATCAGCGCTCAAGCGCGGCGTTCGGGAATATCGGAGCGCTTCTGCTGGCTGCTCGAAAGGGTGGAGAGCTGGTTTACGTCGGATCTGTAGGAACGGGCTTTAAGGCAGACGAGGCAATGAGGCTTCGCGCAACGATGGACAAGATCAAGGCGACCAAACCGGCCGTCAAATATTCCGGTGGGCGCAAGAACCTGATCTGGATAAAGCCTAAGCTGGTCGCCGAGATCCAATACGGAGGCTTGACGCATGACGGCAAGCTGCGCCACCCGTCATATAAGGGGCTGCGCGATGCAGCTGATAATGCAAGCGTTAATGAACTAGAATAATTCGTCCAGCGCCACTTAGGCTCTCAATTGTGGCTAGGCTTGATAATTCCCAGCAAAGCCAAAGTAATTGGGATCAAATTGGCAGTGGTAACAATTACGAAAACAGGCCACGCTACCAAGAACTTCTCTTTAGGTTTCGCCGTAAAGCGTTCGTCGTCCGGGAATTCCGAAATTTTAGGGCCGAAATCTTCGCTGAAATCGAAGCCATTTCTATAATAGAAAATGAAAGACCTGATATACCAATACCAGCTCCAAGCACACACGCCTCCGACAAGGCAGAACGGCAGGACCCAAAAACGAGCTTCAGCAGGCATTTTATTCCCTCACGGACTGACTGAACCCGGACCGCTCAAGCCGTGCCATCTACGTCGCCGTCTTGATCAAGACTATGCACCGGCAGATAGGTGTTCTCCATCCACTCTCGCACGATGTACATGATCGTGTCGTTGCGCGTAAGTCCCAGTTCACCGGTCACGTCGCGGAGGATTGGAGGTGGAGATCGCCTGGACATCACCTCTTGCCACTTGTTGACTGACCCGTAATTGAGCAATAACTTATGGACCCCCGGTCGTTGGGCTTGTCCTCACATGACGGATCGATTTCTTCAGCGTCGCCTTGCCGCCATCGTCGTTGCCGATGTGGTGGGATATTCACGCCTGATGGAGGCTGATGAAGCGGCAACGCTTGATAACCTCAGGGAACTCCGTTCTGGCGTCATCGAGCCGGCTGTGATGCGCCATAACGGTCGCATCTTCAAGATCATGGGCGACGGATTCCTGATCGAATTCGCCAGCGCGGTGGACGCGGTCGCTGCAGCGTTGGAAATGCAACAGACCACCACTGCTGTCGAGGCTTCCGGAGACCGGCGCCTGCTTTTGCGTATCGGCGTCAATCTGGGAGATGTCATCGACGATGGTTCAGACATCCTCGGCGACGGCGTCAATGTCGCGGCGCGCCTCGAGACGCAGGCCGCACCGGGAGGTATCTGCATTTCAGGCAGCGTTCACGGCGAGATCGTCGGCAAAATCGACGACCGGTTCTTTGATGCAGGCGAACGCTACCTGAAGAACCTGACTCGCCCGGTTCACGTGTGGCATTGGCCGGATGCGCTGCAGAGCATATTGCCGCTGCCCGAATGTCCCTCGCTCGCTGTCCTGCCGTTCACGAATATGAGTGGGGATGAAGCGGACGCGTCTTTCGTCGACGGCTTGACCGAAGACCTGATCACCGACCTTTCCCGTACGGCTGGCCTGTTCGTCATCGCCCGCAATTCCGTGTACGGCTACAAGGGCAAGCCGGTCGACGTACGGCTGGTCGCCCAGGAACTCGGCGTCCGCTACGTCCTGGAGGGGAGCGCCAGACGCGCAATGGGCCGTGTCCGCATCAATGCCCAATTGGTCGATGCGCTTGGAGGCCAGCACCTGTGGGCCGACCGGTTTGACAGGACGGTGGAAGATGTTTTCGAATTACAAGATGAAGTCAACGCCAAGATCGTCGAAGCCCTCGTCGGCCGGCTGACCATCCCCGCGCCGCGCAATCGGCCGAAGAACTTTGAGGCCTACGATCTGTGTGTGCGCGCCCGCCTCCTGACGGAAGAGTCGCCGCAAACCGAGCGTGAGGCCTATATGCTGCTCCAACGCGCGGTTAAGCTTGATCCATCATATGCCGAGGCGCTCGGTCTGCTCGCCTATAACCGTTGGCTTGCCTGGACTCATTTCGGCGAGCCCGAAGATCCTAACCGTCAGATGGCGGTGACATCAGCGCAGAAGGCGGTAGACCTGGATCCCAACGATGCCGGCTGCCGTTACGTTCTCGGTACGATTTTGGCTTATGAGCGGCGATGGGAGGAATCGGATGCCGCCTTCGCCAAGGCCCTGGAGCTGGACCCCAACCACGCCGACACCTGGGCCGCCATGTCGGACATGTCCGTGCTGGACGGCAGGGTTGCCGATGGACTGGCGCAGATCGAAAAAGCGCTGCGGCTCAATCCCCATCCAACCTGCTGGTATCTTTGTCATCTTGGGCAGGCGCAATATGCCGCCCGTGATTATGAGGCGGCAACCGCTACGCTCCGCAGGAAAGAAACCTATCGTACCAACTCACGCAAATTCCTGGCTGCTGCGCTTGCGCAGTTGGGCCACAGCGAGGAAGCGCGGCGAGAAGCAGAATTGTTTCTCATCGCCCACCCTCATTTCACCATCGCCCATTGGCTTAGCTCCCAGCCGCTGCGTGATGCAGCTGTACGAGACCACTTTGTCGACGGCTTCCGAAAGGCCGGCCTGCCGGAGATGTGACAGCGGATGAGGCCACGAAGGCGGAGGTCGACGAAATCATCTCCGGAAACTTGAATCGGGGTGATATGGTGGATTTCGCCCATTTCCAGGGAGGGTGATGATGGCAAAGATACTCGTGCATGTGACCGTAGGGCCGAGCGACCCGACAAAGGCTGCTCTTGCATTCTTCGTCGCTAGAGCTGTCATCGAGGAGAGCCAGCAACTGGTTCTGTTTGTCGCCGGCGATGGTGTGCATCTCCTCACCGCAAAGAGTGCAGCAAGCGTGGAAGGACTCGGCAGCGGAAGGCTTTCCGATCACTTCGAGGCGATCAATGCCGCCACCACAACCGAGATCTACTATTCGGGGATGTCGGCCAAGGTCCGCAACATTGCTCCCGATGACATCGTGTTGCGGGGTGCTACACCGGGCAACCCCAACAAGTTGGTGCAATTGATTGCAGAGTGCGACAAGGTCATAAGCTATTAAACGACGCAGGCCGCCGACATCTTGAAAAGGCGGCCGAGCCAGCGGGGGCTGCAGCGAACTGCTGGGCTCATCGCGGACGTCGCGCCCCGACACCTTCTCGATGCGAGTTAACCGGAGTTCGCGTAACGACGGTGCCTCTCGCTTTCACAGGGAGAGGCCACGGGTGATCAATTTCCAAGCCAAGAGCCCGTAGGTCGATGGACGAACGGGCTTTTTGCAGTGGATTACCGTCACGAAAGGGCGGCGGTTGAACGATTGCAGTCTATCCAGACGCTTTCGACGGGCGTCGCCGAAACAGCTGATCCCAGATGTCGTACCCCGCAGGGACAATCCCGATCAGCAGTGCAGCGGCCAAATCGAACCGTGGAACAAACGCCAGGATGACCGCGCAGAACGCGACAAGCGTCACGAATGCAAATATTCCAAAAAACCGGCTTCTGTTCATCGGTCTATCCCTTCGGAATGGGCCAGACGCTGCGTCATCTCTGTCCTCCATAGAGTAGATTCGGCAGCATGTAGACGATGCTCGGGAACAGATAGATGACCACCATGCAGAGAATGACGATCAACATATACGGCATCATGCCGCGGAAGATGTCGGTCAGTTTGACATGCGCAGGCGAGACGCCCTTCAAGTAGTATGCCGACATCGCCATGGGCGGTGACAGGAAGGCCGTCTGCAGGTTGATTGCCACGAGGATACCGAAGAACAGCGGATCGATCCCGAAATGCGGCAGCAGCGGAATGAAGATCGGGATGAAGATGACGATGATTTCAGTCCATTCCAGAGGCCAGCCGAGAAGGAAGATGATGATCTGGGCCAGGATCAGGAACATCAACGGCGACATGTCCAGGCCGGTCACGAAGTCACTGATGAACTGTTGACCGCCGAGATAGGCGAATACCGATGCGAAGGTCGCTGAACCGACGAACAACCAGCAGACCATCGCGGTCGTTCGTGCCGTCAGATACACCGACTCCTTCAGTCGCTGCCAGGTCAGCGCCCGATAGGCCGCAGCAAGCGCCAGTCCCCCCAATGCGCCGATTGCGGCGGCTTCCGACGGCGTCGCCAGGCCAAAGAGAATGGCACCCAGCACCGCAAGAATCAGAAAGGCGAGCGGCGCGAAGGATGTAAGCATCATCCAGGCGAGTTGGACCGGCGTGTGCTCGCCCACTACTTCTTTCGTTGGCCGCGGTGCCAGTTGCGGCTGCAGGATTGCTCGCACCACGACATAGATGAGATAAAACCCCGCCAGGGCGAGGCCGGGCAGGAGCGCCGCCGCATACATTCGGACAACCGAGATCCCGGAAGTAGCCGCATAGACGATCAGCAGGATGGAAGGCGGGATCAGGATCCCGAGCGTGCCGCCCGCGCAGATCACGCCCGTCGCGTAGCGCACGTCATACTTTGCTTTCAGCATCGCTGGTAGGGCGAGCAGTCCCATCAACGTCACCACGGCCCCGACGATGCCGGTTGCCGTGGCAAAGAGTGTGCAGGTGGCCAGGGCGGCGACGGCCATCGAGCCGGGCACCCGGCGCGTGACGCTGAATAGCGTCGAGAACAGCCGATCGACGATGTTGGCTCGCTCAACGATGTAGCCCATGAACAGGAACAGCGGGATAGCCGTCAGCACGTCGTTCTGGATGACCGAGTAGGTCTGGTTGACGAACAGATCGAAGATCCGGTTGTTGAAGAAACCGCCGATCCAGGTCTGCGCCAGTGTAAACGTATCGCCGCCGGATTCGAGCGCGCGGTCATAGCCGCGCCACATGCGGCCGGCATCGAAATAGGCATAGTATCCGAAGCCGACACCCAGCGCCATCAAGGTGAACGCCACCGGGAAGCCGAGGAAGATGGCGAGGATCAGGATGAGGAGCATCCCGACGGCGATATGTGCATCCGTCATGTGTCCCGATCCCGTGGTTCACGTCCAGCGTCAAGTTCCCGCGATGGAAGGAAACCCTCGTCCTCGGTCTTGAGCACGTCCAGGCTTTTTGTTTCCAGTAGTACCTTTTCCAGTTCTTCGACATCTTCGGCCTGCTTCGGCCATTCGCCCGTCCTTATGCAGAGAATGCAGCGGAAGACCTGAGCCACGCCCTGCAGGAACAGGAGAATGCCGGCGGCGACGATCACAGCCTTGAACTGGAAGATCGGCACGCCGGCGGGACTGTTGGAACTGACCTCCAGGTAGCGCCAGCTGCGTGCGGCATATTTCCAGCCCGAGAACACAAGCGCGGTTATACCGGGAAAGAAAAAGATGAAGTACAACACCAGTTCCAGCCTGGCCTGCGTGCGCGGTTTCCAGAGCCGGTAGATGAAGTCGCCGCGCACATGGCCATCACGCGAGAGCGTATAGGCTCCCGCCATCATGAAGATCGTTCCATAGAGCATGTAGCTCAGATCGAAGGCCCAGGGGGTCGGCGCGCGAAAGAGGTAGCGTGCAACAACCTCATAGCCGACGCCGAAGGCCATGATCAGTATCCCCCACGCGAACACCTTGCCGAACCACGCCGACAATTCGTCGGCGAATGCAATGTAACGGAGCATGCAAGCGCCTCCCTGACCTCGATGAGGGACGAGGCCCGGAAATACCGGGCCTTCACCATCTATTTTCCGAGGTTCAATTTTCCGGGGAAATAGTGCTCATAGGCGAGTGCGAGATCGGCGGAGTTCATCAATTCGTAGTACACGACCCTCTCCACCCACTGCCGCTGACTGTCGAGCACCTTCTTCATGAACGCATCCGCTTCAAGCGTCGGGATGATCGCATCCCAGGCCTTCAATTGCGCATCCAGAATTTCCTTTGGAGTGCGGTGCACGGTCACACCATGTTCGGCCTGGAGTTTTTGAAGGTCGCTTGAATAGTTGTCCATCGCGGACGCTGTTATCGCCGTGCTTGCTGCCTCCACGCCATATTCCAGGATCGCCTGCAGATCTTCGGGAAGGTCGTCAAACACATCCTTGTTGAAGAGAAACTCGAAAGATTCGCTCGCTTGATGATAGGACGACAGGATGTAGTTCTTGGCGACATCCTGCGAACCAAACCGTATGTCAGAGGAGGGATTGTTGAACTCGAAAGCGTCGATGACACCTCGCTCCATTGCCGGCACGATCTCGCCGCCCGGAAGTTGAGCGACGCTCATGCCCATGTTCTGCATGAGATCGGCGGCGAGCCCGACCGTACGGTATTTGAGGCCGTTGATGTCGTTCACGGTCGCGACCGGGTTCTTGAACCAGCCGAACGGCTGCGCGGGCATCGGGAAGCCATAGAAGCCGTAAACGTTCAGCCCCATGATGTCCTGGGTGAGTTCGCGGTAGAGATCCTTGCCGCCACCTTGATGGAACCATCCGAGCATGGTGGTTGCGCTGCCGCCAAATACCGGCCCGGTACCGAAGAGGGAAGCTGCCTTGTGCTTTCCGTACCAATAGACGGGAACGGTGTGGGCTGCGTCGATCACGCCATCGTTGACGCCGTCGAGCACCTGAAACGCGCCGACGACCGTACCGGCAGGCATTAGCTCGAACTTCAGGCGTCCGCCGGACATTCGCTCGACCCGTTCGACGTACAGGCGGGCAAAATCCATCCAGATGTCCGACGCGGGCCAGGATGTTTGCATTTTAATGACGGTGGGTGCCTGGGCCAGCACCGCCGGGGCGGCAAGAGCCCCAACTGCGGTTGCTCCAACGAGGGTAGATGCTCTCAGCAACTCTCGACGCGATACTGCCTTTTTGTTCATTGTTCTTCCTCCCTGGATTGTAGTCGAATTCTCCCTGCATTTCCTGATGGTCTGCTCAGTTGAAGAGGAGGGCTCCCAACCTTTTCGCGACCAGTATCAACAACTGATTGTTCTCATTTGTCTATTATGCACACTTTTTGCAATTCTGACAGACGTTCAAATGTTGTTGATGACCGCTTGGGGCTGTGGTCCAACGGCCAAGGCACAGTACCTCTACTCCGCGTTGTCCGGACTACCTCAGCTTGAAAGAAAGAGCTGCTTTCGCCCGTCGACGATGAACTGGAGCCATGTGCTGAACTGGAACCAGGTGCTCGTCGGCGCTACGGCTTCGAGCCGCTTGGCGCGATCCAGGCCGGTTCGTCGCTTGAGGCTCGCCCGATGTTGCGAGGTCCGGTTGAGCTTCAGTTCGATCCGATAGATCGTGGCAATGCGGGGCCCTTTGCCGAGGGCCCCTAGTCACGTGATAGCGATGATCTGCTCACCCTGGCCGGAGCTCCAAGAGTCAGCTGCGGGGCTGAAGCAAGGCCAGTACGATAGTCGATGCCGCCAAGACGGCTGTAAATGCCAATGGCGCTGAGGCACCGAAGTGATCGACCACATAGCCGCCGAACAGCGCACCTATGCTGATGGCGACCTGGAACGAAACGACCATCAGGCTGCCGGCAGCCTCCAAGGCGTCTGCTGCGCCCCGGGACAGGTTGGTGGGCAGTACCACCGGAGCCATCCCGAAAGCGAAGCCCCAAAGTGTCACCAGGGCAAACGCGATGCCGCTCTGTGCACCCCAGAGTACGAGAGCAAGCGCCGAAAACGCCATCAATACGCCGGTGACAGCGAGCGCCGTGTGGATATTGGCGTCTGCCAATCGACCGCCGGCGACATTGCCGATCACAGAGGCGATGCCAAACCCGAGGAGCGCCAGGGCAATCGGGCCGGTGCCAAGGAGCGTCACTTGTTCGAGGAAGGGTCGCACATAGACCGAACCGGCAAAATGTCCCGTCATCAGCAAGAGGATGGCAAGCATTCCGAGTTGAACAGTGCGCCGTTTCGTCAGCCGGAAGACGTCGGAAAGACTATTGCTTGTGCTTGCGGGCAGCGTCGGCAAGCTGAGTATCTGCAGCAGCATCGCAATCGCTGCAAGCCCTGCGGTCATGGCCGTGGCGGCACGCCAGCCGATCCAATCGCTGATCAAGGCACCGATGGATGGTGCAGCTATGGTGGCAAGAGAGACACCGAGGGTGACGATAGCCATACCCCGACCTGTCGCATTGGTGCCAACCAATCTCGCCACGATGGCAACCGAAAGCGCCCAGAAACCACTGAGCGCGACGCCAAGCCCGGCCCGGCCCAACAACAATAGCCAAAAATCCGTCGCGAGCGCGGCCAGGAGATTGGAGCCGATCGCCAAGGCACTTAGGCCAACCAGGACAGTCTTCCGGTTCAGTTTGCCGATGAGAACATTGCTCAACAAGGCCGTCACCGCGCCAACAGACGCGGTGGCGGTGACAACCTGACCGGCGGTTCCCTCGCTGACGCCAAGGTCGCGCGCCATTGGCGTCAACAGACCTGCCGGCAGAAATTCAGCTGAGACGAGCGCAAAGCTTGTGGCTGCCATTGAAATAACGGCAAACCAGGTTGTTGGGCTCCATGGACTCGGAACGGCAGAATCGACGCCGATCGCGGGGCCGTCAAGCTGTGATGTTGTGTCCGTCATTGAAGTACCTCCAAGTGTTGGAGGTCTTAATAACGCAGTCTTTCAGGATGATATGTGTCCTAAAGTCCGAATTCCATATCCGTTCGTCCGGAAATGGTGCGGCGCACAACGCCAGGAGAGACGCTGGTGATGCGCTTGAAGGCGCGAGCGAAAGAAGCTTCGGATTCATAGCCCAGTTGCGAAGCGACCGCGGCAACCGACATGTTTTGACCGAGCAGCTCTCGTGCAAGCTGCATGCGCAGTCGGGCGAGATAGCGTGCCGCGCCTTCCCCCAAGATGGCGCTGAAGCGTTCCGCGAAGATCGAGCGCGATTGACCTGCCACGCCGGCAAGGGTCTCGAGCGTCCAGTCATGGCCGGGATCTCGGTGCATGGCTGCCAGCGCACGACCGATATGAGGATCACGGATCGCGGCGAGCCAGCCGCTGGTGGAGGCGCCGCTGCAATTGACCCAGCAGCGAATAAGCCGCGCGACGAGGACATCAGCCATGCGTGACAAGACCGTGGCGCTGCCTAGCTGGGGCTGCGACGCCTCTGCCGTCATGGCGGCGAGGAGGGGGCCGACGATCGGATCATTGCCGGCAACGTCACAACCCTTGATGATCGGTGGCATCAGAGCGATCAACGGGTTGAGGGCATTCGCCCCCAAAGCCATGGAACCGCAGAACAAGGTGCTCGTCGCTCCTGTTCCTTCCTGCACCACGTCGCAGACATTGCCGCCCAGCTTGGTGACCTGGCAGCTCTTGAGCGAGTCCCCGACAACATCGGGCTTGCTGGCCAGTCGGTGTTCGACACCTTGTGGCAACAACACCAGATCGCCGCCTTGCAACTCCTGCCACCCTTGAGCTTCGGTATGGATCCAGCACGGCCCCTCACTGACGAAATGAAAGCGAAGCAGCTGTTGCTGCGCAAAGGCGATGCTCCATGGATGACGCAGCTCGCAGCGGCCGTAGTTGACTCCACTCAGGCGAAAATCCCGAAGAATTTCGCTGAGTGCGTCCGTAGGAATCTGCGTCGGAGGCTGGGATGAACGATCAAGCATTGGGATAATTTATATGCCGACCGTCCGGATTGCAAGTCAGGGCTTAGGCGACGCTGACGTGTCGCTCAAGCCACAGATAGGCCGCAGCCGTCCAGGAAAAGCCGAGGCCGCCGCAGCCTTGGCCGGTGACCGGGTCGAAATATTCGGCGAAACCTTCCGTCTCGATCGCGGCGAGGGTGGATTTCCGCAGCTCTTCGGCGACAGCCGTGTGGCCATTGCGCTTCAGTCCGTCGATCAGCAGCCAGTTGATGATCGCCCAGGCGGGGCCGCGCCAGTAGCGCTTCGGCTCCCAGCTGGCGATGCCGGGTTTGGTCGTCGGGAAGGCGACCTTGAGATCCTTGGACCAGGCTTTCATTTCCGAGACCAAGGCGTCGGCAACCTGCTTGTCGAGGTCCAGCGAGAGGAGGGGGATGAAGCCGGCTTGCGTGGCGGCTTCGACATCTTCGCCAGAGATCAGGTCTCGAGAGACGAAGCGGGCAAGCTCCGGCCGCCACTGGGCCATTAGCGCCTTGCGGGTGCGGTCGTTGAAGGCAGCGATCTCGATCGCCTCCTCGGTCCGATCGAAAAGGCTGGCAAGGTGTTCCAGATCTTCGCCGGCCTTGAGCAGAATGGCGGTCGTCTGGATCTCGGCGACCTTGAAGGACGCCTTCTCCCATTGTTTCGCCGGATCCCAGCCGCAGGCGGCATAGGTATCGACCAGATGAATGAAGCGGCGGTAATCCTCGTCGCGCGGACGCATGTCGGCATTGACATGGCCGGTATCCTTGCGCACGACAAGGGTATCTGTGGTCGTGGGTACACGAGCGAGCGCGATGTCCCAGGCGGGAGAATTGTCGCTGCCGCTTTCCCAGGGATGCAGGAGCGCGACGAGCCCGGTGCCATCGGGATCGCGGGCGGAATACCACCAGCGGTGCCATTTCAGCGCCGCTTCGTAGAGCGGCAGGGTACGGGCTTCGGCCCCCTTGCCGGCGGCTTCATGCAGCTTGCGCAATGCGATCGCGAAGACCGGCGGCTGGGTTATGCCGGAGGTCGGGATCGCGTGTTTCGTGTGCCAGACATCCGGTCCAGGGAAATAGGTTTCGCTTGGCGCGTGGAAGACGATATGCGGGATCATCCCGTCCGCCCACTGGCCCTCGACCAGCCGTTCCAGCTCGCGATAGGCGCGATCGGTATCGTAGAGCGCGAATCCCATGGCGACGAACGCCGAATCCCAGTTCCATTGAAAGGGATAAAGCCGGTCGGTCGGTACGGTATAACCGCCGCGATCGTTCTGGGCGAGGATGCGTTTCGCCTGGTCGATATGCATGTTCATTTCGATGCTCCAGTATTCTCAGGCCAAGACGGCCGGAAAGGACTTGCCGCTTTCGGGCGAAAGCCAGGTGATGCGCTTCTGGTCGAGCTTCAGACCGATGGTCTCGCCGCTCTTCACGGTCTCCGAAGCCGGCAGGATGACGCGGACCGGCTGGTCATGGATCGACCCAGTCAACAGCAGATGCGAGCCCATCGGCTCGGCCACGCGAACCCGCATTTCGAGACCCTGCGGCAGCGGCGCGAGTTCGACGGCCTCGCCGCGCAGGCCGAGGACGATTTGATCGCCGGATTCCTGCGGCGCCACGAGCCGTTCGTCGCCTACCGCCACCTGGCCGTTCTCAACCGGCACCTTGATGAAGTTCATCGGCGGATTGCCGATGAAGCCGCCGACGAAACGTGTTGCCGGGTGGTTGTAGATCTCGACAGGATGGCCGACCTGCTCGACCACGCCGCCATGCATGACGGCGATGCGGTCGGAAAGGCCCATCGCTTCCGTCTGGTCGTGGGTGACATAGATCGTCGTGGTGCCTGCCGATTGCAGCACGGTCTTGAGCTCAGTGCGCATTTCGAGACGGAGCAGCGCGTCGAGGTTCGAAAGCGGCTCGTCCATCAATAGAACCTTCGGTTCGACGGCAAGGGCGCGAGCGACCGCGACGCGCTGGCGCTGGCCGCCGGAAAGCTTGTTCGGGTAGCGGTCGAGATATTGTTCGATATGCAAAAGGCCGGCGGCCTTTTCGACCTGCGTCTTCACGTGTTCATCGTCGGCCTTCTGCATCCGCAGCCCAAAGGCGACGTTCTCGTAAACAGTCATATGCGGAAAGACGGCGTAGTTCTGGAAGACCATCGCAAGGCCACGATCCTTGGGAGGCAAGCCGATCACCGACTTGTCGCCGATGCGGACATCGCCCGATGTTGCGGTCTCGAGGCCGGCGATGATCCGCAGCAGCGTGGTCTTGCCGCAGCCGGACGGGCCGAGCAGCGAGACGAATTCGCCGTCGTTGATCGTCAGCGAGACCTCTTTCAGCGCCTGGAAGGCTCCGAAACTCTTGCGGATGCGGTCGATGACAATATTGGCCATGTCGATGGTCCCGTTATTTGGAGGAAATGCCCCAGATCGCGAAGAGGTAACGCCTGACCGCGAAGATGAAGACAACCGAGGGAAGGATGAGCATCAGGCCCCCGGCAAAGCGGTAGTGCATCGGGCTTTCCGAGAGCACCGTCAGCAGGTAGGCGGTCAGCGTGCGGTTGCGCACCGTCAGCACCGACGCGGCAAAGACCTCGTTCCACGAGATGACGAAGGCAAAGACCGCTGTCGCGACGATGCCGGGCAAAGCCAGGGGCGCGACCACCTTGAAGAAGGCCTGGATGCGGGTGCAGCCGAACACCCAGGCGGCTTCTTCCAACTCTCTGGGCACGCCGAGGAAAATGCCCTGCGTGACGAGTGCCGCGAACGGAAGCGCCAGGACCGTATGGATGAGGCCGACGCCGACGATTGTGTCGTAGAGGCCGAGCCGGATGAAGGAGACCGTCAGCGGCAATGCCAGGATTGCCAGCGGAAAGGCGCGGGTCAGCAACACCAGGAGGCGGTAGCTGTCCTTTCCGCGGAATTCGTAGCGGGCGAGCGCGTAACCGGCCGGCGCGCCGAGCAGGATGGAAAGCGCCACCGTGATGCCGGCTGCCCCCAGCGAGTTGAGAAAGGATTGGACGACGCCTTCGGTCTTCAGGAAGAGAATGAAGGGATCCAGCGACAGACCCGTCGGCAATCCCGTCTTGGGCCAGACATAAACACCCTGGCGGCCGCCGAGTGCGCCGAGCGCGACCAGATAGATCGGCACCAGCACCCAGGCGCAAAGTGCTGCGATGCCGCTCCACAGCAGCCAGCGCCGCGAGGAGACGAAGCTGGCGGCGTTGCGGGTGTCGGCGCTCGTGTTGACGGTAACCGCGGTCATGGCAGGCGCTCCGGATCGACCTTCAAGGCTTTCAGATAGATGAGCGTGGCGGCAAGCGAGATGATCATGATCAGTACCGCGTAGGCGGCGGCGACGCTGTAATTCTGGTTCTGGTTCTGCCAGTTATAGGCCTCGCCGACGAGAACCGGGAAGTTGCGTCCGCCGAGCGCATAGACCACCGCGAAGACCTCGAAGGCGAGCACGGTGCGCAGGATCAGCGCCGATTGCAGGGCGGGGCGGATCAGCGGCAGGGTGATGCGCCAGAAGCGCGTCCACGGGCCAGCCCCGAAGATTTCGGCGGCTTCCTTGAATTCCTTCGGCACCTGGTTGAGACCGGCGACGATGATGACCATGACGATTGCCGTGCCGCGCCAGATTTCAGCAACCGCAATCGCGATGAAGAGCGCGACCGGCGTCTGGTAGGAGAGCCAGCTTGCCTGCCTGCTGATGATGCCGAGACCGAAGAGCAGCGAATTCAGATAGCCGGTATTCTGCAGGATCGACAACCAGACGAGACCAGCGGCGAGGTCGGAAATGCCGAGCGGGATCGTCCAGATCCACAGGATCGTCTCGCGTCCGCGGCCGACCTTGGCGACCATCGTACCCATGGCAAGCGCGATGGCGATCTGTACCGGTACGACCGCGATCGTCAGCAGGAAGGTGTTCTTCACCGAGCGGGTGAAATTGATGTCCGTTACCATCCGCTCGGCATTTGCGAGCGATGGCGCGCCATTGTCCGAAACCGCCAGCCAGATCGTCTGTATCAGCGGCACGACGAAGAGCAGTGCCAGGAAGGCGACGGATGGTAGGATCAGCAGATAAGGGATCCAGGGTCGGCTGTTGGTCATCGGCTCCGGCCTTGACGAGCAGAGAGGTGAAAGGGCGTCCGGGCAGTTTGTCCGGACGCTTGCTACGTGGATTTATTGAACCGGGCAGGGCCCATCGCTCTTGGCATCGGGCGCCCAGCAGGCAGCCTTCGTGTCGGCCATCAGCTTGGCCATCGTGGCGCCCTGGGCCTTCAGCACGTCTGCAACGGGCTCGTTCTGCAGCACGATGCGCTGAAAACTGTCCATGTAGACCTTGTTGAACTCGCCGCCCTTGTCACCGAGGCCGACCGGGAGCAGCGAGATGACAGCGTCCTTGGAAGCCTGGGTGGCCGCGACCGCACCAGCCAGCAAGGCGACGCCCGCATCGAGATCCGGCGGCAGCTTGACGTTCAGGGTCGGGAAGAAGCCAACCTTGGAGGCGGTCAGGAGCTGCGTGTCCGGCATGGACAGGTGTTCGATGATTTTTTCTGCACCGGCCTTGTCGGGCGCGCCTTTCGGAATGGCGAGACCGGCAACCACCGGCATGTAACCGCGACCCTTGGGACCGGCGGGGGCGGGGAAGACGACATAATCATCCGGTGCGGCGGAAATGGCATTCTTCAGGCGGGCGATATGATCCCAGGCGACCATGACTTCGCCGGCAGCCAGAGGCTCCTGCATGAAGTCGTAGCTGGTGGAGTTCGGTGTCACATAGGCCCACAGCGCCTTCAGCTTCTCCCAGCCGGCAGCCGCGTCGGCACTCTGGAAGGTGCGCACGACACCTCCGGTGAATGACGGATAGAAATAGCCCTGGAAGTAACGCGCCATCAGCCCTTTCGGACCGGCCGGAAAGCCGATCTGCGGCTGGCCGGTCGCCTCCTGCATATTCTTGCCCCACTCGATCAACTGATCATAATTCAATGCGTTTACGTCAGCGCCGGCCGGCAGGTATTGCAGGGCTTCCTTCTTGGCAGCCATCACATAGGTCGCCTGCATCCACGGAATGTACTGCTGGGTCGGCTTGCCGAGCTTGCCGAGATCGAGCAGCGACTGCGGCATACCACTCGCCGCCAGCTTCTTGGCGAGGTCGTCGAGCGGTTCGAGCGTGTCCTTGTCGGCGAGCGGCGAAAGCTCGCCATGCAGCGCGCCGACGAGGCTGACGGTGCGCTTGCCGGCCTGGCGCTCGGCTTCCATGCGGACGGCAAACTGCGGCGGCTCTTCGACTACGTAATCGACCGGGCCGACGTCCTTCAGGAGTTCCTCGCGCACGACGGTCGCCTCCTCGATCGGGCGAAGCTGGGTGGACACGAAAACCGTCTGGGCGAGCACCGGCGAGGCGAAGGCCAGCACGGTGGAAGCCAGAATTCCAAATGACATGATATGTTTCATCTTCTCCTCCTTCATTGTTCTTTGTTTGAGATGCACTGCTATCTATGCCGCTCTAAGCGGACGGCGATGGCTGTCGCGATCGACGAATTCGATCGCGTGAAGCTCCTGGAGTTCTTCGGCGGGTTCGCCGCCAATGGCGCGCAGCAGCAGCGAGGCGAAGCTCGCGCCGAGGTGTTCGCCAGTCATGCGCATGGTCGAGAGCGGCGGGCTGGTGAAGGCGCCCATCGGCAGGTCGTCGTGGCCGACAATGCTGATCTGGTTGCCGCCATCGACCTCGCGCAGTGCGCGGAGTGCCCCGATCGCCATTTCGTCGGTGGCGCAGACGAGTGCGGTCGGACGCGACGGTTGGCGCAGAAGTTCGAGTGCTGCGAGATAACCGCCCTGTTCCAGCGGCGCGCCCTCGGCGCAAAGATCGGTCGCAAGGCCGCATTCCTCCATCGCCGCCCGCCAGCCGCGGCAGCGGTCATGTGCGAAGTAATATTCCTGCGGGCCGGCGATATGGGCGATGCGGCGGTGGCCGGCGGCATGGAAGCGCAACGTCGCGTCCCGGAAGCCGGCAAAACCGTCGCCATCGATATAGGGATGGGGCATCAGGCTTTCTGTGCGGCCGTTGGTGACGAAGGGGATGCCGCGCGACTGCAGGAATTCGACGCGCTCGTCCTTCCGCTTGGTGCGAACGAGAAGCATGGCATCGACGCGGCGGCCATCGACGAAGCGGCGGCAGATGTCGAGTTCGCTCTCGCCGCGCGGTACCGGCGCAATCACCAGATTGAGGCCGGCAGCAGCAAGATGTTCGGCGCAGCCCGACAACATATCGAGGAAATGCGGAGGGCCGATATGACCAGGATCGCTCGGCAGCGTGACGGCAACCAGTTCGGCGCGCTGCTTGCGGAGGCGGCGGGCCGAAGCATTCGGCCGGTAGCCGACCTTGTCGGCAGCCTCGCGAACTCGCTCGCGCGTGACGGCCGACACATCGGCATAACCGTCGAGAGCTCGCGACACAGTGGTGATCGAAAGCCCCAAGGATTGCGCGAGTTGTTTAAGATTGGCCAAGCTCTTCCTCCCGAAGTGGAAACGATTGTCCAAAACGTTTTGGGAGTCAAGCCAAAACGTTTTGGACTTGCTCTATGACCAGCGACTTGCTGCCTCGCGCCGTGGCATCGGCACATTTACGCGGCGCTCTTCCGTTGCCGGCAAGCGGTGGATCTGTTGATGATCGCGCCGGATCTGTCATGTCGGAGGTCACGAGCCGCCTGAACTGAGGACGTTCATCAGATAGACGTCCATGCCGGTATGCCATTGCTCGTCGGTAATTTCGATAATCTGGGCGCGCGGACCATGGCCGGCATAGCCGGCGATCATGAAGCTCTCGCTCTGGACGCATTTTATTTTCAGCCAGCGCCCGCGCGGCCACTGCGGGTAGGGGCGGTCGCGATGCTTGGCGATGATGCCGTAGCCCGAACTTTCCAATGCGCTACGTGAGGTAGACACGGATCTCATTGACCAACTGGGCTCAATACGCGGGAGATGTTGAAAACATTTACCCGCGTTTAAATCTAGTCGCTAGCGCTGGATTGGCCGCGGCAGGGCGCGAGGCGCAAGCGGAAATTATATCCCCCGCATCGTCACGGGAGCCCTATGGTTCGACGATCGTCTCCGCGGCGGGGGAGCCGGTGTCGGAGGCAAACGAGCTTTGGCGATCATAGCTCACGCTTTGCGAGCCCGCGACGTGATCTCGCAAGGGCAACGCTAGGCTGACAGCCGAGCGGCTGTTCGGCAGAGGACTTACCTCACGCTGCGAGGACATGCTCGGTCGCCGCACGGACGTTGGTGGCTGCTGGACGACCGCTAGAACTGTGATACCCGCCTCATTGGCCGCACGCAAAAGGGCCTCCCGGAATCGCTCCGGGGCAATTTTCCCGGTAATCGCGTCGACGCAGGCTTTTACGGCGGCGACATATTCCTCGCCATCGTCGGAAGGCCAGTCTTTGAGCAGGAGATGCGCTGCGTCGCCCAGCGTCCGAACGATCTTGCGCGTTGCCGGGCCGCGCAAAGCAAGCGCGACGGGCGTGAATGCCGATGACGTATTCCAGCCCATGTCTCCAACCCCTCAAGACACCGATACTGCAACCCCGTCTGCAATATACGCGCGTATTCTGAAATTTGGAATTGAAAAAAGTACAAGCCGCGCTGCCTGAACGCGAGCCGCGATCGCAGAAGAAGGCAGGCGGGATTAACGCGTCCACCGGCAACGACAAATTCGCCGCCAACTTCCTCAAAACGGCTCAACCCGGCTCAATGCGGCTGTGGTTTGATAGCGTGCTGCGACCGCATCCTTGCACGAGAAGAAGAGGGCAGCAGCCCGCCGAGATGACGCCGATCGGAAATTCGGACCCATATTGGTCGGCCCCCGACTGTCGGACGCAAGCGTCTCTGACGAAAGCCGCGCCTATCGGCTTAACGTCCGCCGCTTCCAACGCATAGCGCGCGTAACGGAAGTCACGGATCGCAAGCAGCGAATCCCCGGCCCAGTTGAGAACAATGAAATAAGCAGGGGTGCGCAGGACAGCGCCCTGCTCAAACACCAACGCGGTGGGGCGACCCTCAACCAGGCCGGGGGCGAGCCGCCACCGGTGGACCAGAGATTATCGCGCACTGTTGCACAACGGCTCGTGACAACATTCAAAGCCCACCTTAATGCTCTGCGGAATTGTCAAAGCGGGGAATCGCATGCCCGGGCGCGGGGTCACAAGGCCATTTTACCCAAACGTCAACATCATCAGGCTCATCGCAGCCTCCACCGTCATCTTCTCGCATGCCTTTCTCATCTCGGAAAAGACCGAGGCCAACGAGCCCTTTGTGCGGTTGCTCGGCGACGACAAGATCCTTGGCATATTCGGGGTCTATGCATTTTTCATCACGAGCGGTTTCCTCGTCACGCAGAGCGCGCAGTTCGGCAGCGTCGGCGGTTTTCTCTGGCGACGGGCGCTGAGGATCTATCCGGCGCTTGTCGTCTGCATCCTGCTCAGCGTGTATGTTCTGGGCCCGTTGTTCAGCCCGCTGGGCATCAGGCGTTACTTGCGCTGGTCGAATCCCCTGGAGACGACCGTGCTCTCGGTGCTCAATCCGAGCTATGGCATGAAACTGCCGAATGTGCAGTTCTATGATCCTGCAATCTCCTGGCTTGCCACCTTCACCAACGGCTCTCTTTGGTCGATCAGCCAGGAAATCTTCTGCTACCTGATCCTTGCGGCGTTGATGGCCATCGGTCTTCTGCGAGCGCCGTTCATGGCGTTTGCCCTTGCCGTGGGCGTGACCTGGCAGCTTTTCTTCGAGCATCCGTGGCCGGACACGCAGTTGATAACGGATTTCACTTTTATCGCGCCCTACTTCTTCTGCGGTTCGCTTCTCTGGTTCGTGATGGAAAAGTGGCAGCCGAACCTTGTCCTGGCGTCGATCTTCGCGGCGCTCGGCGTGCTCTGCCTCGTCTTCTTGCCCGCCTATTCTTACGGGCCGATGTTGTTTGCCTATCCGCTTGTCTACATCGCGATCTCGCCGAGCATACAGCTGCCGACTCTCGACCGATTGGGCGATGTTTCCTACGGGACCTATCTCTACGGCTGGCCAGTGGAGCAGGTGGTGAACCATGCCCTCGGTCAGTACAGCACGTGGTGGACAGTGTTCGGCCTTTCCCTGCCGATAACATTGTTGCTCGGCTGGCTTTCATGGCATCTGCTGGAAAAGCATGCGCTGCGGTTGAAGCGAATCTCATTCCTCCAACGGCAGCCTGTCAGTCCGTGAGCGATGGCCCCGAGCCATACTGTCTGATGCTCACTCAGTCTTCAGACGGTCGGGCAGCGGTTTGAGCCGATATGCTTGCCAGAAGAAGCTGTCCGCGGCGGCCTGATCGAAAGAAAAGTTGCGGGCTTCTTTGATCTTGCCGTTCTCGATCTTGAACGCAAGTACCCAGACCGTATCGACATTGGCAAGGCCGTCACGGTTCGACCAGCCGCGATGCATATCGATGACCCAGTTCTCGTCCGCTATCAGCGCGATCAGCTCTGCCCGGAAATTGCCATTCCCGAGCTGCTGAAAGAAGGCGGCCACTTCCTGCTTGCCGCGCTTGGTGCCGGCGAGCGGATGATGGCCGGGGATGTGCCATAAAATGTCGTCGGCAAAAAAGGATGCGACCTTGTCCATGTCGCCCGAGGCATAGGCGGCGTAATAGTTGGAAATCATCTTGCGGTTCTCTTCGGGGCTTGCCGCCCGGGCGATCCCGCCCATCAGGATGAAGGATGTTAAAACGGCGCCGCCGGCGATGGCTCTGAGTGACATTGATGCTCCCTTTCCCACATGGTTTCGCGGCGAGGGTGCCGGAATGCGGGCGCTTCGACATGCGCAATTCTTGCGCGTCTTTGGGCGATTGTTGCTTTTGCTTAAGGGGGCCATCGTCGATGAGCGCACATGCAGGTTGATTTTCCGCCGCGCCTCACCAGCTTCTTTCCATGAGCAATGCAGCGCGGCGCGACTGGGGAGTGACGGCAAGCAGGCACGATGTTCCTGCCGGCGGCGGCGCTTTCGCACTGTCGGATCTGACGATCGGCCTGTTTTTAGTCGCGCAGGACGAGCATCGCCTGGCCCTCGGCTCGGACCGCCGTCACCATATTCCGCTTTCCGCCGATGAGGGCTGGATCCTGCCCGGGGGCGCAGCCGGCATATGCGAATTCGAGGACGCCCATTCCTACCTGACGGTGTCCTTCGACAAGCATATGCTCGATGATGTCGGGCTGGATACGCGCACGGCGTTCAGACCGCACGTCGGAGGCCTGGAACCCCTTCTAGCGCAGCTCGTCCGGCTTGCCGCGGATCGCGGGGAGGATTCGTCTTCGCTCTATCGGCAGACGATGGATCTGGCCTTGGCCGCCCATTTGGCCCGATTGCTGGCGCCGCATGCCGAACTCTGCGCCAGCCTCGATGATCGCCGGCTGAGGAAGGTGATTGCCTATGTCCAGGAGCATCTGACCGACGATATCTCGCTTGACCAACTCGCCTCGGAGGCGGCCATGAGCCGGTATCACTTCGCGCGCGCGTTCAAGGCCGCGACGGGCAGATCGCCGATCCAGTATGTCATAGACGAGCGCCTCGACCGGGCACGGCTTCTGTTCAAGACCACGTCGGCAACGGTCGCCGAGGTCGCCTTCCGCGTCGGCTATGCCGATGTCTCGCGCTTCGGCCAGCATTTCCGCAAGCGGGTGGGCATCACGCCCGCACAGTTCCGGTCGCAATAGCAACATAGGCCGTAAGTCGAGCAATTTTCGCGCCTGCACCGCGCCGGCGATCCTGGCACTCTCGCCTTGTTCAACCAGCGGAGAGTTCAGATGAAACAGTTTGCACTTGCGGCAATCCTTGCCACTGTGGCGGCAACGACGGTGAGCGCAGCGGAAGTAGCCAGCCGAAAGGTCACATTTCCAAGCAATGGTGAAACAATCGTCGGCACACTCTACGTGCCATCGGACACGGCTGCCGATACGCGGCGGCCCGGTGTCATCGTCGCCGGCGCCTGGACCTCGATCAAGGAGCAGATGTCGGGCCTTTATGCCAAGGAAATGGCCGAGCGAGGCTTCGTGGCGCTGGCGTTCGACTATCGCGGCTGGGGTGAATCGAGCGGCACCATCCGTTTCAAGGAAGACCCGGCGATGAAGACTGCAGACATCATCGCCGCCGCCGATTTCTTGTCGACGCTGTCGGAGGTCGATCCGGACGCGATCAACGGCCTCGGCATATGCGCCTCGGCCGGCTATATGGCCGATGACCGTCAGCGGCAATCCGAAATTCAGGTCCCTATCGCTCGTCGCGCCATGGCTGCACAACAAAGCGATCGTCGAAGAGGTCTATGGCGGTGCCGAGGGCGTCGCCAAGCTGATCGCTGTTTCGCGCAGCGCCGAGCGCGCTGAAGAGAAGGGAAGCCCACGGGTCATCCTTGCGGCCAGCGCCACCGATGAATCCTCGCTCATGTACCGGATCCCCTATTACACCGAAGCCGATCGCGGTCTCGTTCCCCAATATGACAACAAGTTCAATCTCGGCTCCTGGGAGCCCTGGCTCACGTATGACTCTGTCGCCACCGGCTCGCGCGTCGACAAGCCGGTCCTGCTCGTCCATTCCGAGGCAGCGGCCGTGCCCGAGGGCGCGCATGCCTTCCTTGGCCTGCTGAAGGTCGATGCGACGACACGCTGGTTCGAAGGCGTCACCCAATTCGATTTCTATGACCGCCAGCCGCATGTCGACGCCGCGGCCGACGCGGTGGCCGAGCACATCGAAAGAGTTCTCGGCCGACAGTCGAATTGAGGAGCGGGCCCATGAAAATGATCGTTGCAAGTCTCGTTGCCGTCATGATGATGGTGGCACCCTCCATCGCGAAGGCAGAAAGCATGAAGCCTGAAGACCGCCTCGCCATCATCGATGCCATCACCGACATCGCCGCCGGCGCCGACCGCCATCAATGGCCGCGGGTGCGCGGCGCCTTCGCCGAGAAGGTGACGCTCGACTATACCAGCCTCTGGGGCGGCGAAGCTGTCACACAGTCAGCCGATGAAGTGGTCGCGCAGTGGTCGAACTTCCTGCCGGGCTTCGACAGGACGCTGCATCTCGTCACCAACCACGCGATTGTGGAGGCATCAGGCGACACGGCGACGGCCGAGGCCGATTTCCAGGCGACGCATAGTTTAGGCAAGGATCTCTGGGTTCTCTCCGGCCACTATCGCTACGGGCTGGTGAAATCAGCCGAGGGCTGGAAGGTCACACATATGACGATGACTGCCACTCACGAGACCGGTGATCGCGGCCTTGTCGGCAAAGCCGCCGAGCGCGCTGCGAAGAAGATGGACTAGGCGGAATCTCCGAGGCCCTCATGTGGTCTTTGCTTTTTCCATGGCCAGGTTTCAAAGCGATGGCCCATCCGGAACGGCCGCGTCGAACGGCCGGGAGCCTGACAGGGCAGTCATTGCGTAGGGCTACTTGGCCAACTCGATCTCACCCAAGATCGCTCTGAGCAGCGGCTCAAAGTTCTTTCTTGCCTTCTGTCTCCCTGCTATCGTGGAAGCGAGGAGACGGCGCCATGAGCGAGACCCGAAAGCTGGCTGCAATCCTGGCCGCTGATGTGGTCGGGTACAGCCGACTTGCCGGCGCCGACGAGGACCGCATCCTGGCGAGGTTGCGGGCACTGCGCAGCGATCTCATCGATCCGACGATCGCCGTGCACCATGGCCGGGTGGTGAAGCGCACCGGCGATGGTGCGCTGGTCGAGTTCCGCAGCGTAGTGGACGCCGTCCGCTGCGCCATTGAGGTGCAGAACGGCATGGTGGAGCGCAATGACGGCGTGCCGCAGGACCGTCGCATCGAGTTCCGGATCGGTATCCATTTGGGCGACGTCGTCGAGGAAAGCGACGGCGATCTGATGGGCGACGGCGTCAACATCGCCTCGCGATTGGAGGGCGTCGCCGCGGCGGGCGCGATCTGCCTGTCCGAGGATGCCTATCGCCAGGTCAAGGCGAGGCTCGACCTCTCGGTCAGCGATCTTGGCAACACGCAACTCAAGAACATCGCCGAGCCGATCCGGGTCTATTCGCTGCAAGTCGGCGGCGCCGGGACCAAGGCAGCCGCGACCTCGGAAACCGCGGCGAGCCGGCCGGCGACGGCAGCGTCGCCGAAGCTGTCGATCGCCGTCCTGCCCTTCGCCAACATGAGCGGTGACGCCGAACAGGACTACTTCGCCGACGGCATCTCGGAAGACATCATCACGGCGCTATCGAAGCTGTCGCAGCTCTTCGTCATCGCCCGCAATTCGTCGTTCACTTTCAAGGGCAAGAACGTCGAGGTGCAGGAGGTGGGCACGAAGCTCGGCGTGCGGCATGTCCTTGAGGGCAGCGTCCGCAAATCGGGAAACAGGGTACGCATCACCGCGCAGCTCATCGACGCGACCACCGGCGGGCACCTATGGGCGGAGAGGTTCGATCGCGAGCTCACCGACATATTCGCGGTTCAGGACGATGTCACGCAGCAGATCGTCGACGCGCTGGCGGTCAACCTGACAGAGGGCGATCGGAAAAAACTGGCGCCGGGACAGACCCGGCACCCCGAGGCGTATGACTGCTTCTTGCGCGGCCGGGAGCTGTGGCACCGGCTGACCAAGCAAACCAACAGCGACGCCCGCGAGCTTTTGCAACGTGCCGTCGAATTGGACCCGAACTTCGCCTCAGCGCACGCCTTCCTCGCCCTTACCCACGGGCTGGACTACCTGAACCGGTGGAGCGAGTCGCCGCAGCGCTCTATCGAGCAAGCCGAAGAGGCCGCGACGTTGGCGGTAGCGCGCGACGATAGCGATCCCCTTGCGCACTGGGCACTGAGCGTGGTCAAGCTTTACTCGCGACAGCACGATAGAGCCATCAGCGAGGCAAAGCGCGCGATAGTCCTCAATCCGAACTTCGCCGAAGGGCAGGTCAGCCTCGGCGAGGCACTCATCTATTCAGGCAGATCCGGGGAGGCACTCGCCTATTTCGATCGGGCGAGGGTCCTGAACCCGTACTTTCCGGATGTCGTTCTCCATTTTCAGGCCTTGGCCCTGTTTCAACTGCGAAGGTACGAAGAGGCCGTCGAGCCGTTGCTGCAGCGCGTGAGCCGCAACCCCGTCACCGATGTCTCGCGCGCGCTTCTGGCCGCCTGTTACGGACATCTCGGCCGTTTCGAAGAGGCTCGCGCGAGGTGGCAAGAGGTGCTGCGCGTCAATCCCGACTACTCCTTGGAATACCGTCGCAAAGTCTTGCCCTTCAAGAACCCCGCCGATTTCGAGCTCGTCATGGAGGGGCTGCGCAAGGGCGGGGTCGTACAATGAGGGGTCAATGTCCGATCCTGAACCTGTTGCCGCCATTCGCCCCGAGGATGAGCAATAACCAGTCGCAATCTTCGTTAATTCAATATGGCTAATATATGGAACATGTTCATCGTGATATTCAGTTCGATGGCCGTTGCGAGCTTCTGTGCCATGGAGGGGATGATGTTTCGATTGAGCGTTCAGTTGGCTTTTTTGGCCGCCTTTGCATTGGGGCTGCACGCGAGCGTGGCAGCTGCCGACGATACGCAGACGGCGCGCGGCGAATATCTCGTCACGATCGGCGGCTGCAACGATTGCCACACACCGGGATATTTTTTCGGAAACCCGGACAGCTCGCGATTTCTGGGTGGATCGGATGTCGGTTTTGAGATCCCGGGGCAGGGTGTTTTCGTCGGCCGCAACATTACGCCTGACAAGGAGACCGGGATCGGCAGCTGGACCAGGGAACAGATTGTGACGGCGCTTCAGACCGGGCAGCGGCCGGATGGCCGCCTCCTGGCGCCAATCATGCCGTGGCATGCATTCGCGCAGCTCACTGAAGAAGACGTGACATCAATTGCAGTCTTCCTTCAAAGCCTGAAACCGGTCAGCCATCAGGTCCCTGGACCTTTCAAGCCGGGAGAGAAGGTTTCAACCTTCATGTTCCGGATCTTGCCGCCGGGTGAAACCGCGGCTGCCGCGCCAAACTAGAACAGCGCCACCGCACGCGGACAAGTGGAGAAAGCACAATAGCAGCGACTGCTGCATTACTCGATGGTTGTCCGCCTCCAAATCGGCGTGCGCGGTTCTGGAGTCCGCGTCAGCCAGTTCGCCATCAACGCTGGAAAGGCTGGGAGATGGTCTACCGGCATCGCGTGGGTGTGGCTGAGCGCGAGGCCGGACCGCTGTAGGCACTCGACAGGTCCGGAAGCGCCGGAGATTGGGAGAGCAGATATGACCAGAAAAGCAGCTATGCTGTTGAGTGTTGCGCTTGTTTCAGCATCCGCCTGGGCGCAGCAAGAAGGCGTGCTCCACAAGGTCGAGACGAATGTTTTCAGGCCGAAGCATCAGCCATTCAGCGAGGATGTCGTCAATCGGCTCAAGGTTCCGGAAGGATTCGAGGTCAGCATCTTTGCCCGTGACCTCGACAATGCCCGCATGATGGCGGTCGCCGAAGACGGCACCGTCTACGTGACGCGCCCCGAGCAAAAGGATGTGATCGCCGTCAAGGAAGGCGATCCGAAGCCTCGCAAGATGGCCTCTGATCTTGACGGCATCCATGGCATTGCAATCCGGGACGGTCGTATCTTCCTTTCCACGGTCCATGCCGTTATGGCGGCCGAGCTGAACGAGGACGGGACGATCGGCAAAATGGAGAAGATCATCGACGACCTGCCCGACGGCGGCCAGCACGGGCGGCGGACGCTCGCCTTCGCGCCCGACGGAGCGCTGCACATCAACGTCGGCAGTTCCTGCGACGCGTGCTTCGAAAGCAGCGACGAAAAGGCTGCCAACCTTCGGCTCGACATAACAGACAAGAAACGCACGGTCTTTGCGAAGGGGCTGAGAAACATGCTCGGCTTCGATTGGCATCCGGAGACCGGGGTCATGTGGGGCGTCGACCACGGTGTCGACCACCTCGGCGACGAGCTGCCGGGCGAGGAACTGAACAAGATAGAGCAAGGCTCGCACTACGGCTGGCCGTTCTGCTACGGCGACAGACAGCCCGACTGGGCGAGTTTCACCATGCCCGAGGGTGCGCCCAAGGATGATTTCTGCAAAACCAAGACCGCCGCGCCAGCGCTGACTTTTGATGCGCATGCGTCGGTGATCAACATTCGCTTCTACGATGCGCAGCAGTTTCCGGAGGACTATCGCAACGATGCCTTCGTCACGCTACGCGGTTCAGCGAACCGGGCCGATCCGGCCGGATATAAGGTCGTGCGGGTCAACTTCGACAAAGGCGAGCCGACTGGCACGGAGGACTTCCTTACTGGCTTCCTGAGCGAGGACCGGAAGACTGAATTTGGCCGCATCGCCGGGCTGGCGATAACTCCCGACGGCTCACTGCTCGTCTCGGAGGATACAAACGGCGTGATCTACAGGGTGAGCTACAAGAAGGGCGGATAGCGTTCGCCCGTGTGGCGTCTCCAGCCGTCGCATCGCTTGGCGGAGCTGTTCGCATCCTGACAACGAGCAGGTTGAAGCCGGCGGTTAGGGGGGACCATCCGCTCTGTAGCCCTTTGCGCATCGCACACGCTGTTGCGACCGGGCGTTCCCGCTCGGCATCGGAAAGCCGAAGAGAGAAGCGGATCCCTCGGGTGCAGCATCAGCGCATTCGCTCTGGATTTTTCTTTCCTAGCCTGATTCGCCCGGCTCCGGAGCGCTTTCGCATTTGCTTATCAGGCGGTAGTGTATTTTCCTGGGGGAGGGGCAAGCGTGGAACGTCGTCTTACCACAATAATGGCTGCCGATTTGGTCGGCTATTCTCGTCTCATGGCGGCGGACGAGGAGGGCACCATTTCGCGGCTGCGCGACGCGCGAACCTCCGTGATTGACCCGGCAATTATGGAGGGCGGTGGCCGCATCGTCAAAACCATGGGCGACGGGCTCCTGGTCGATTTCCCATCGCCGGTGTTGGCGGTAAGAGCGGCTCTTCTCATGCAGCGCAATTTGATCTCGCGCGAGTCTCCTCAAAGGGAAGACCGACGTCTGCGTTTCCGCATCGGTATTCATCTGGGAGATGTGGTGATCGATGGCGACGACATCCTCGGCGACTGCGTCAACATCACTGCGCGTTTGGAAACCATCGCACCCGCCGGAGGCATCTGCATATCTCGTGCAATCTACGATCATGTGCAAAGCAAGATAGACGCTGGGATGACGTGGCTCGGGCCACAGTCCGTTAAGAACATCCCCGAACCAATTGACGTGTGGCAGGTCGAGCTGGATGGCACGGCGCCCAGCCCGGTTCGGCTCTCTGGACAGGTACGTGCTTCGATCGCGGTTCTCCCATTCCAGAATTTTTCTGTCACCCCCGATCAGGACTTCTTTGTCGACGGTCTGGTCGAAGACGTCATTACGGAACTAAGTCGCTTTCGATGGTTGTTCGTGATCGCTCGCAACTCGACTTTCGCCTACAAGGGAACAGCCAAGGACGTACGCAAGATCGCCCGGGAACTTGGTGTGCGCTATGTCGTGGAAGGATCGGTTCGGCGGTCCGGTGAAAGGCTGAGGATCACTGTACAGCTAATCGACGCGCTGTCCGGAGCACACATCTGGGCCGAGCGCTGGGATCGTCCGATCGCCGATTTTTTTGATGTGCAGGACGAGATAACGCGCCGGATTATCGCGGGCATCGAACCAGAGCTGGGAGCGCACGAACGGAGCCTCGCCCTCGCCAAATCGACGGACAACCTTACTGCTTGGGAACTTTGTCACCGCGGCTTCGCTGAATTGCTTTCCTTCGAAGCAGGCTCGCAAGCCACTGCCGAGAAGTTCCTTCGACAAGCGCTCGAACACGATCCGAATTTCGCACTTCCCTACGCCTATTTAGCTCGTCACCGATACGCACTCGTCCTTTGGGGGCGCGCCGCAGATGTGCCGGTCGCCATCGAGCAAGGACTATCCTTCGCCACGAAGGCCCTGGAAATCGACAGGCGGAGCGATATCGCATACGCGGTGATGTCCCTCCTTCTTACGGTGGGTGGGCGAGCGGCCGAGGCCATGCCTGTCGCCGAACAGGGCCTTGCATTGAATCAAAACTACGCGTTTCTTCACTTCGCACATGGAATGGCAGCCGTGCGGCTCAGGGACGCCGATACAACGATTAGAGCCGCACAAAATGCGATCGATCTCAGCCCTCACGATCCGTCTATGTTTGCGTTCAAGACACTGCTCGGTATTGGCTTGATGCTGAGAGGCGAGCCCGATGACCTGTCAACGGCCCGGATGCATCTACGGGAAGGCGCGTCCTTCGAACGCACAACCTATTATCCATTCATTGGGTCAGCGTTGCTCGCCCTCAGGGCGGGCAATACCGATGAGGTGAGGATGTGGATCTCTGATGCTTTGAAGAAGTTTCCAAACCTGAACGCGGAATACGTCCGAGAGGGGGCCTACCCATTCTATGAAGTTAGTCCTTATTGCGACTACCTCGACAGGTTGATCGAGCACGGGCTCCCACCGGGAGAGAAGCGTCTGATCGAAGAATAGTATACCCCTGTCGAAGTTTCCCGCCTTGTGATCAAGGTGATCATTTCCCTTGCCGCGATTGTCTGGCTATCGCATCAGCCCCGCCGCTCGAAGCGCGTCGTTTATGACCTTGGCGATCTTGCCGTCGGGGGCGGCGCTGGCGGCATTCGCGCGCGACCTGGCGTAGCGCGATGCTCTTCCTGTCGTCGATGGAGCGGCGTCGGGCTCTTCCCGACGGACGAAATTTCCGGCTGCTTCAGCCTCCTCGACGTCTGCTTCCGTCGCCAGCTTCCATGCATGGGCTGTACGAACGGTCGAGGAAATCCCTGCCTCGAGCATATGCGGGCCGGCTCTGCCGATGGCGCGATCGCCGCTCGTCGCCAGGGGAACGCCGTGGCCCATGCCCTTGACGAGATAGATCTCGACGGCCTCCCTGCCTTTCGCGTCGAGCCAGACTCTGCGGCTATGGCCGTGTAAAAACTCGTTCCGCGTCGGCTCGACGGCAAGGGAATGCACGCCGCTCCATTGCTGGGCGATCTGATCGGCATTCCTGGCTCGGACCGTCTGGTCATGCGTGCCGTGCCAGATCGAAATCTTGGGCCAGGGCCCGCGGTGGTTCGATGCGCGCTTGAGGGCCGATTGCAGCCTGGAGACAGTCGGCGGGTTGCGGCCTTGCATGCGCTCGAAAGCCTCTGCCACGGTGCCTGCCACGCCATAGGGCAGCCCGCCGATGATGGCGCCGCCTGCAAATATCTCAGGGTAGGTCGACAGCATGACGTTCGCCATCGCACCGCCTGCCGACAGGCCGGTGATAAAGATACGCTTGGGATCGATGCCCTGCGACTGGACGAGATGGCCGATCATCTGCCGGATGGACGATGCCTCGCCCGCATCCCGGCTGATGTCGCCGGGCTCGAACCAGTTGAAGCAGAGATTGGCATTGTTCGACCGCTGTTGCTCGGGATAAAGCACCGCAAATCCGCGCCGCTCGGCGAGCTCGGACCAGCCGGAACCGGCGGCATAGCCCTCTGCCGTCTGTGTGCAGCCATGCAGCGCCACGACAAGCGGGGTGCCGGGAGCCATGATCGAAGGCAGATACAGCCACGCCTTCAATGACCCCGGATTGGAGCCAAACCTCCCGATTTCGACCAAGCTGTGATTTTGTGGGGGCTTGTCGAGCACTGTCGTCTCCTATGGCCGCCAATCGGCCTGAGCTTTCGATGTGGGGACGATTGCTGCGCCGCACAATGGGATTCCCAGGTTAATTCGTCCGCGCAGATTTATCCGAGGCCTTTGAGGCGCTGAAAATTCCATAGGAGCGCAGTGCAGCCGACAAATCAGGGGCAGGAATGCCCACCTGTCCCGCGGGTCGTTGCAGCGAGTGCATAGCTGCAGTGCAACATAGACGCTGGCGGACGGCGCTGGTGCGAGTATGATTATTTTTATCGAAGCGATGCTCCTCCTCCCGCAACGCTTCGTCATTCAGACGGCCACTCCTCCTCCCGAAGGGACGTCTGTTGGAACAGCGGCACTCCTCCTCCCAGTCGCTGTTCGGTTCTTTTAGGAAAGCCTGCCGCACCTCCTCCCGCGGCAGGCTTTTCTATTTGGGGGACATGGTCCGTGAGCCCTTCAGCTCACAGCGCTGTTCCTGCTCCGGATCAGCTCTAACACGCCTGAAATATCCTCGTTGCCATGTCCAGCACCGTCCCGTTTGCGGAACAGGTCCAGCATCGGGTCGAGCAGATCGGTGGCGACACCCTGCTCGCGGGTGGCAGTGAGGATGTTTTCGAGCGCTGCGGTTTGCATCGCCAGATTCGACGCGACATTGACGCCGTGACGGCCGGTATCGATCTTCTCCGCATAGCCGGGAAGCTCACCCATCATTGCGGTCATCCAGGGGCCGAGCAGCTTCAGAAATGCGCTCGCGCCGATGCCTTCGGAACCGACAAGGGCGGTGGCGTGAAAGAAGCCGGCAAAAAGCCCATACATGCCGCTGAGAAGGGCGAGATCGTGGAGCGACGCCAGTCCGGCATCCGCACCGAGATAGGTGGCGGCGCCAAGCGCCTCAAGCGTGCCGACATGCGCCTCGAAAGTCGCATTCGAACCGCTGTAGAGGATAAGTGCATGTTCGCCTCCGATCATTGGAGGCGTCGCCATGATGCCGCCGTCGAGATAGGCGGTGCCGAGGCTTTCGAGCCGCTCGGCGGTGGCGCGTGCCTGAGCCGGCGTGCCATTGGTGAGATTGACCACCGCACGCCCGGCAAGCACCGAGGCCGCACTGTCGAGCACAGAGTTCGACGCGGTGTAGTCCAATAGGCAAATCACGGCGACGTCGCTCGAGGCGATGGCGTCTGCCGCGCTGCTGATTTCGCGTGCTCCTTTGGCGACCAGAAAGCCAGCCTTGCCGGCCGTGCGATTCCAGAGGGTGACCGAGTGCCCTTGCTGCAGAAATCGGGCGGCCAGCGCCTGCCCCATCGCTCCCAAGCCGAGAACCGAGATATTGGCCATGTATGAGTCATCCTTCCACGTTCCGGTTGCAATACCGCCCCTGTGGGCGATTTGGCGAAAGATGCAATATTGGACGATCACGGAGTAGTAGGCTATTTGTAGACCCATCGTCTGCAAATCGGAACGACGGATAGGTGAATGTTTAATCTCAACGACCTTCTCGTTTTCGTACAGGTCGTGGATCACGGCGGTTTCGCTGCAGCCGGTCGCGCGCTGCGCCTTCCCAAGTCCACGCTCAGCAAGCGGCTTTCCGAGCTGGAGCGGAAGATCGGCGTCCGCCTGATCCAGCGGACCTCGCGCAGCTTCGCCGTGACCGAGATTGGCCGGGATTTGTATCGTCATGCCGCCGCCATGCTGATCGAGGCGGAGGCAGCCGAGCATGTCATTAAGGGCCGTCTTGCGGAACCAAGCGGAACTGTTCGGATCACCGCATCGCTGCCAATTGCCCAATTTCGTTTGGCGGCGCTGCTTCCGCGTCTGGCAGCGAGCTATCCGAAAATGCGCATTACGCTCGACGTTTCCGACAGGTTCGTTGATATCGTGCAGGAAGGTTTCGACATCGCGATCCGCAACCATTTCTCCCCGCTGCCCGACAACGACCTCGTGCAACGCCGGATCGATGACGACCCCACCTGGCTCGTCGCCTCGCCGGATTATATCAGGGAGAAAGGCGTGTGTTCGCGCCCCGAGGAAGCGAGTGAGCTCGATGGGCTGATGGCATCGCCCTCGGAATCGGTTTGGACGCTTCGCAATGGCGATGGCACCGTCGCCAAGATCACACCGATGCCGCGCTACGTGGCCAATGAGACGATCTCGCTCCTGGAAGCAGCCAAGGCCGGACTCGGCGTGACCTGCCTTCCGAGCAGCTTCTGTGCACAACTCATTGCATCTGGCGCACTTGTTCGCATTTTACCCGAGTGGACGGGAGGCGGCGTGACGACAACCCTGCTGATGCCGCATCGGCGCGGGCAGCTCCCCTCGGTTCGAATGGTGGCGGACTATTTGATCGCAGAACTCTCCCGGCCACGCCAAGACGCCTGATCGTGGAGCGGAGGCGCTGGGAAGCGACGGAAGGGCCGCATCAGCCGTGCTGCTGCGATGACGGCCGCTTGGCATACGCCGGCACCTGGAACCGGCGACGATAATTCCCCGGAGCCAAGCCGGTTATCCTCCTGAACAAGCGTCGAAAGAAGGCGGGCTCCTCGTAGCCGACCTGCCAGCTTATCTCGTCGACGGAAGCTTCGGTTCGCTCCAGCCGCCGCTTCGCCTCCTCGATCCGCAGCCGTTGGACATAGGCGATCGGGCTCATGCCGGTCGCCCGGGTGAACCGCCGCTTGAAGGTCCGTTCCGTCAGCCCCGCCTGCCTGACCATCTCCTCCAGCGGATTGGCGACCGAAAAATGCGCGGCAAGCCAGTCCTGTGCAGTCTGGATCGCCTGGTCGCCGTGGTCGCGCCGCCCCTCGAACACCATGTAGGGAGCCAGCCCGTCCTGGTGCCATTGCAGCGCAAAATAGCGCGCCACCGTCTGCGCCGCCGTCGCCCCGGCATGGCGGGCGATCAGGTAGAGCACGAGATCGTGCCATGTCATCGAGGCGCCTGATGTAATCAACTCGTCCCGCTGGCCGGCGACCACCAGCACCTGCTCCGGATGGATCGTGACCTCAGGATAGGCGTCGCGGAACGTCTTGCTATAGCCGAAATGGACGGTGGCAGCGGCGCCATCGAAGACGCCGGTCTCGGCAAGCAGGAAGATGCCCGAACAGGCCGAGCAGATCAGCGCCCCCTTCACGTGCATGCTCCGGCACCATTCCACCAGTTCAGGATAGCGGCGCTTCACCCAGCCTTCCGGCCCGAGCACGACCGACGGCACGATGACGATGTCGGTCCGTTCGATGTCTGCGACCGGCCGTTGCACCACCAGCGGCACGCGGCTGGCGAGCGTCAGCGGGCCGGCCCTTTCGCCGACGATCTCGACGTGGAAAGGAGGCGTCTTCGTAATGCCGTCCTCCGGCGGGACGATGGAAAAGGCGTTCATCACATCAAAGATGCCGCTCAGCGTCGAGACTGCCGCCTCCGGCAGCGCCACCAGGCTGACATGGAGCGGCTGCGGCCCCGGCGCCCGCTCCGCCTCCTGCTGCGTTCCCGTCATCATCGGTTCCCCCTTGGCAGCAATGATAACCCCGGAGCGCAGCGGGGGCCACTGCGGACGCGACAGCTTGCTGGCGTGGCGCAAATGGCCCGATCATGGCCGGCACCGCTCTGCCGCTCATGCTCCCGGTCTGCGATCCTTCCCTGGACCTCAAACGGAGGTTTGCAGACAGGGAGAAACATCATGGATACAATGCAAAGCAGGACCATCGACAGTGCCAAGCTCGACACGCTGGTCGGCCGCGTCGTCAGCGATCTTTCCGCCGGCTATGGCGGGGTCATGGTCAGCCTCGGCCACCGCCTCGGTCTCTACAAGGCAATGGCCGATCGCGGTCCGCTCACCTCTCGCGAGATCGCCACCCGCGCCCGCTGCGCCGAACGATATGTGCGCGAATGGCTGAATTCGCAGGTGACCGGCGGCTATGTCACCTATCATGCCGTCAGCGGCACCTATGAGTTGACGCCGGAACAGGCTTTCGTGCTGGCGAACGAGGACAGCCCCGTCTTCATCCCGAATGCCTGGGCAACGCCGGCTTCCATGTGGGCCGACGAGGAAAAGGCGGTCGAGGCCTTCCGCACCGGCGCCGGCATCCCTTGGGGTGACCATGATGGCCGGCTCTTCTGCGGCGTCGCTTCCTTCTACCGCAACGCCTACCGCGCCAGCCTGGTGCCGGAATGGCTGCCGGCGCTCGACGGCGTGGTGGAGAAGCTGAAGGCAGGCGCGCTGGTCGCCGATGTCGGCTGCGGCCACGGCCATTCGACGGTGCTGATGGCGCAGGCCTTCCCGACGTCGAAATTTCACGGCTTCGACACGCACGAAAAGTCGGTCGACGAGGCACGCAGGGTGGCGGGCGAGGCGGGCGTTTCCAATCGCGCGAGCTTTTCGACCGCACGGGCGGAGACCTATCCGGGGACGGGCTATGACCTCATCTGCTTCTTCGACTGCCTGCACGACATGGGCAATCCGGTGGCAGCCGCCACGCATGCGGCCAAGGCCCTTGCCAAGGACGGCACGGTGATGCTGGTCGAGCCCTTCGCCAACGACCGGGTGGAGGACAACATCTCGCCTGTCGGCCGGCTCTATTACGCCGCTTCGACGACGATCTGCTGCGCCCATGCGATTTCCGACGGCGGTCACATCGTGCTCGGCGCCCAGGCCGGCGAGGCAAGGCTCAAGGACGTCTTCCGCAAGGCGGGCTTCACCCGCTTCCGCAAGGCCATGCAAACGCCCTTCAACCTGATCCTCGAAGCCCGCCTCTGACGAGACCGGCGCTGAGGGCGCCGGACTTCCACCCACCCTCCGTCGTCGTCGTCGATTGCGGCCGTGGATCCCAGGCTCAAGGCCTGGGATGATGACCGAGGGTGGGGGTGCTGTTGCTGCCATACTTCGGCTGCCGCGTGTTTGTCGAGTGAGTTGCTGACGACCAGACTGTTTGTCATTTCCGCTCGCGCGACTAGTTTAGGGGAAGCAATCCTCCCGAATGGGAGGGAGACGACCGGGAGCAAGTCATGTGCCGAAATATCAAGCCTCTCTTCAATTTCGATCCGCCGGCGACGGATGAGGAGATCCATGATGCCGCATTGCAGTTCGTGCGCAAGCTGAGCGGAACCAACAAGCCTTCGAAACGCAATGAGGCCGCGTTCGAGCATGCGGTCAATTCGATCGCGAAATGCGCCCACGAGCTGCTGCATTCGCTGGAGACTTCGCAGCCGCCTCGCGACCGCGCCGAAGTCGCGGCGAAGGCGCGTGCGCGATCAGCAATGCGCTTTGCATGAAGGCCCGAGGGGAGGCAGCAGAGAATTCGCGTGATCTGACGCGATGTCGCCTCAGCCGCCTTCATGCAATCCCGCATCCATCCGCCACGCCGGCAGCAGGCATGGCACCAACCGCCCCCGTCTCCGTCATCCCAGGCCTTGAGCGGCCTTGAGCCTGGGATCCAAGGCCGCAATCGATGAGACCGGCATGGGTCCTCGGGTCAAGCCATAACGAAGGGTGGGGTGAGCTGTGGCGCGGCACCGCGGCGTGTCACCGGGCTCTATTCACCGAGTGATCTTTGTCCCGGCCGTCTCGCTTTCGGCAAGGCGGAAATTTATGCTGCAACCTGTCGACCCCGCAGCCGTGAGGTCGACAAGTGTTTGTCAGCCCGAGGATCGACATGCCCATCTTTCAAGCCAAGTGTCCCTGCGGCGCCCTTTCCCTGGAGGTCGATGGCGACCCCTTGCACAACCACATCTGCACCTGCACCCGTTGTCAGCGTGCATCCGGCAGCGCGCTGTCACACAATGTCTGGTTCCGCGAGGGGGATGTCCGGATCGTCTCCGGCGACTATTCGACCTGGTTTCCGCAAGGCGAAAGCACGCCCGATGTGATGAAAGCCTTCTGTCGGATCTGCGGCGGCGGTGGATTCTCGAAATCCGGAGATTATTTTCCCGGCTCCGTCATCATCGCCGGCGGCACATTCGCCGATCCGACCTTTCCCGCCCCGGATCATGTCCACTGGTGGAACAACCGTCCGCAATGGATCGGCCTCGCCGAGGCGATCGAGCGTCATGGGGAGGGTTGAACTTATCCGGGAGACGCTTGAATTGCGTCCGAGAAGCCACGGCGTCGGCACGCACCGCCTTGGGGGCGGGGGCTTACGGAACCAACTCGCCTCGCTGAAGGTTATAGTCTTGTCGCTTGGCCATCGTCGCTCGATCTGCGGGACAGCCGGCGCTCAATTATTCACAATGGGGAAATCCTATGGAAAATGAAGGTATCGGCTGGATTGCCGCAATCATCATCGGCGGCATCGCCGGCTGGCTCGCCGAGATGTTCATGAAGAGCAACATGGGCGTGCTGATGAACGTTCTTCTCGGTATTGTCGGCGCCATCGTCGCCAACTTTATCCTGTCGCTCTTCGGCGTCGCCCTTGGCGGATGGCTGGGTTATCTGATCGCGGGCTTCATCGGCGCCTGCATCCTGATCGCTATTGCAAGAATGATCAGACGTCCGGCCTGACGAAACAGGAGGCGCCGCCAAACCGGCCGCCTTCTTCACGCACTCCTGCCGCCCGCGAGCGTGGCTTGAGGCATCTTGTGTTCAATTCGCCCGGCGAACCATGACGTTTGCCGGGCGTTTAAGGGCAGGGGCGGATCTCCGTCTCATCGGTCAGGCGTAAAGCCTCGGCCAATACCGCTTCGGCTCATTGCCTGTCGCGGCTTTGTTCCCCCGACATCGTCTCCAACTGCCCGGGAAACTGCCCGTAAGCCACCAGAATGGACCTGATCAGCCCCGGGAAGCGTTGGTCGAGTTCGGCGCAGCGGGTCTGGTTGCGCATCTCCACCCCCTGGCGCTCGCTGCGGATCAGGCCGGAGTCACGCAGCACTTTGAAATGGTTCGACAGCGACGATTTTGGGATGATGCGGTCGCCGAGGTCGGCAAGCGCCGAGCAGGTGCCGCCGCAGCCGGCGGTGGCAAGTTTTGCAAAGATGGCGACGCGCTCGGGATCGGACAGCGCATAGAGGATCGCCTCCGGCCGTATGTCCTCCAGGGCTGGGTGAAAGAGCGGTCTCATGAATTTCATATAGCGCCCCTTGACATCAAGATCAACAGTTCCGAATTTCTGAACTATGGAACAAGCCGCCACTCCCGGCGGCAGTCCAGATCAGAAGGAATCGAATATGGCGAAGCTCACGGGTAAAGTCGCAGTGGTTACGGGCGCCTCCAAGGGGATCGGCGCCGCCATCGCCAAGGCGCTGGCGGCCGAAGGGGCGAAAGTCGTGGTGAATTACGCCTCGAGCAAGGCGGGAGCCGATGCGGTGGTCGAAGCGATCGGCGCGGCCGGCGGCAAGGCGATTGCGGTTCAGGGCGATGTTTCCAAGGCCGAACAGGCCCAGGGCGTGGTCGATGCCGCCGTCAGGGAATTCGGCAAGCTCGACGTCTTGGTCAACAATTCCGGCGTCTACGAATTCGCCTCGATCGAGGAAGTGACCGAGGAACATTATCGCCGCATCTTCGACGTCAACGTGCTCGGCGTTCTCCTGACCACCCAGGCGGCGGTCAAGCACCTCGGTGAGGGCGGCAGCGTCATCAACATCTCCTCGGTCGTCACCAGCATGGCGCCGCCCGCTTCCGCCGTCTATACCGGCACCAAGGGCGCCGTCGAGGGCATCAACAGCGTGCTCGCCAAGGAACTCGGCCCGCGCAAGATCCGCGTCAACGCCATCCTGCCGGGCATGGTCGAGACCGAGGGCACGCACACGGCCGGCGTCATCGGCTCGGATCTCGAGCAGACCGTCGTCGCCCAGACGCCGCTTGCCCGCATCGGCCAGCCGGACGATATCGCCGGCGTCGCCGTCTTCCTCGCGTCCGACGATGCCCGCTGGCTGACCGGCGAACGGCTGGCCGCCAGCGGCGGCTTCCGTTGAAGGCATTTCCGTTCTCTTCGGATCACAGAGTCGGGTGTTTAGGCCGGGGTCGGCCTGAAACCTCGATCCTGTTCTGAATAAAAGAGTAAGAGCATGATGTCGTCAGAAGCCGCTCACGCTTATCGGCATCATGCTCTCGCAGTGCTCGCGGTTGTAAGCGCCCCGGCCGTGATGATCGCATTGGCGATACTGCAAACTCAATGCCCGTCCTAATTGACAGGTTGCACGCGCGCCCGAGCGATTGCATTGTGCTGTTGCAAGGTGAGGTGAATTCTATGCCAAAGGCCGTTGGAATCGGCGGTGTGTTCTTTAGGGCGGCGAACCCGGCTGGCCTGGCGGAATGGTATCAAAAGCATCTCGGTATTGACGACCTGCACAAATCGGTATGGCAGCAGGAGGCCGGGATGACGATTTTTGGTCCGTTTTCGAAGGACACCGATTATTTCGGTCGCGCGGAACAACAATGGATGGTCAATTTCCGCGTTGATGATCTCGATGGGCTTATGGCCAGCCTAACGGCAAGTGGGATCGCGGTGGAAACTCGGGATGAGTGGAACTCGGAGGTAGGCCGCTTTGCCCGCATTCACGATCCCGAGGGCAATCCAGTCGAGCTGTGGGAGCCGGCGCAGGGTTGATGGCGAATGGCCGCTGCTCGTTGGCCGCTCCCGATGATTCACGCGCCTTTAGGCTGGGAAAGGGTTTCGCCACGCATCCAGTTCTTCAAGCCGTCCGTACCACCTTCGAATATGCCGGAACTCGGTGGTCAGGCTTCCCACCGAACAACGGCCTCCTCGGCTGTGGCCATGGATTCCAGGATCAGCGCCCGTATGAACGTTGCGGGATTGACCGCCCGGCGGATGGTTGCAAAGATCTCTGTCTGTCCGCAACGAGAGGTTGGCATGTCTATCGCGACCTTACCTGCACCGCCCTATTACGTCGTCTGCTTCTCATCGCAACGAACGGAGGTCGAAGACGGCTATGGTGACGTCGGCGCTGCGATGGTGGAACTGGCGCAGCAGCAGCCCGGATTTCTGGGTTTCGAAAGCGCCCGCCGTGCCGACGGATTCGGCATCATCAACTCTTATTGGCGGGACGAGGAAAGCATCCGGGCATGGAAAGCGGTCGTCGATCACGTTGAAGCGCAACGCCGGGGCCGGGCAGACTGGTATGAGCGTTATGAAATCCGTGTCGGGCTGGTTCAACGCGCCTATGGGTTCGAAGCCGAAGCCGGCAAACTGGGATGATCTTCGCCCCCGCATCTTGCGCCGTCGGTGAGGGGTTCAAGGCTGGTTTGCTTTCAGCGCTTCCACGAAACGGATGACGTCACCGACCATGTTATCGTTGAAGATGTCGTTGTGACCCGCACCGTCATAGATCACCATCTGCTTGGGCTCGGGTGCGAGGCGGTACAGCGCCTCGCCTGAAGAAAGCGGGATGCTGTCATCGAGCCGGCCGTGCAGGAACAACTTCGGTTGTCTGACTTTGCCAATGTTGAGGTCCGAGCGGAAGGGATCCTTGAGAAGAGCCCCGACCGGGAGGAACCGATAACGCGTCTGCGCAACCGACAGAACCGACAGGTACGGAGACACAAGAATGACCCCCGCAGCCGGCCTGTTCGCGGCCGTATTGACGGCAACGCCGGTGCCGAGTGACCGGCCGAGCACAACGATGCCGCTTCCGGCCTGTGCCGAAAGCCAGTCGAAGGCGGCGATGCCGTCTGTCAGCAGCCCCTGTTCGCTGGGTGAGCCGGTCGACCCGGGATAGCCGCGATAGGAAATCGCCAGCAGTCCGATCTTCCGCGCGGCCAGTGCCTGCGCGAGAAACGCGTAATTGTCGACGCGGTCACCGTTTCCGAAAAAGAGCAGCACGCTGGGCTTGTCGCTGTCGCCCTGGCTGTACAGTCCATGAAGCATCTCGCCGTCGGGCGTCTTGACGTGGACCGTCTCGCCCCAGCTCGCGGGCTGCGGAAGAGGTGCGGCACCGGCGCCGGGATAAAGCAGCGACCGCTGGGAAAAGAAGACCAGGGCCACGACCGCCATGTAGGCGATAGCCGCCATCAGCGGCAAGATCAGCAAGTACCTTGTAGCGCTCACGAAGAATGGACCCACTGTTTGGCAATGCCCGGAACGTTTCGCAGCAACCGCGGCCCGTTGCGGCGTGGTGTGCTCAGCGTAGCGGCAATATTCGCACGAAGCCTTCCGATGGAGAAGAGGTCGAGACACCTAACGCCTTCAGGCTCGTAAAAGGCCCTGCGCCTATGGCCTCTCAGGCTGGGAAAGGGTTTCGCCAGGCATCCAGTTCTTCAAGCCGTTCGTACCACCTTTGAATATGCCGGAACTCGGCAAGCGGAATATCGGCAGCGGCTGCATAAGGAAGTGCAGCGGCCAGTGCGAAATCCGCAACGGTCAGCGTCTTGCCGACGGCGACGCTATTGGTGGCCAAATGATCGTCGAGCACGCGACCATGCAGCCGAAAACTCGCCTTCGCATCGTCGATCAAGGCTGAGTCAGGCTTCCCGCCGAACAACGGCTTGATCAGGGTTTCAAACCACAGCGTTGCCCCGTGCAGGGTGAAATGACTGGCATCCCAGCTCAACCAGCGCAGCACGTCGATCTGCCGGTGGTCATGCGGCCAGAAATCCGATGCGACTGTGTCAGACAGCCTGCACATGATGGCGTTGGCTTCCCATAAGGTTCCGGCATCATCCTGCAGCACCGGGACTTTCCCGTTCGGGTTAAGCGCCAGGAATTCTGCGCTGCGCTGTTCTCCGCCTGCGAGGTCAACCCTGACGAATTCGACGTCGGCCTGCAGAAATCGAGCGGCGGCGCAGGCCTTGCGGGGATTGAGAGTCTCGCAATAATAGAGCTTCATCGCCGCCTTACGCATGGTTCCGCCCTTCGGATTCAGTCCCGACAAAAGAGCTCAATCGCTCGAAACTTTCCGACCAGCCGGTTTCATGACCCGCAAGGGAGGATGCGCTTTCGAACCCACTTTGGCGAAAGGTCATTTCCGTGCCTCCGTTGCTTTCCCTGAAGGTGATGGTGACGAGTGTTTCGGGACTGGTTTGCCCGGTTCCGCGCTCCCAGGCATGGGTGAAGACAAGCCTGTGCGGCGGCTCGACCTCCAGGTATTTTCCGCCGACCCAATGCTCTTCTCCATCCGGTGCAATCAGGCAGGCGCGGTGTCTGCCGCCGGGCCAGGCTTCAAGTCTGTCGCCCACCGCCTTGAAACCGTGAGGACCACACCATTGCACCAGGGCTTCCGGGTCGGTCCATGCCCTGAAAACGAGATTGCATGGGGCATTAAACCTTCGCACAAGAACCAGGTCGCGGCTGTTGTCGGTGGCTGTTTCCGGATTAGTCATTTTCGTATCCTTGTACCTTGGACAGATAGTCATCGAGGCGATCGAAGCTCTGATCCCAGAAGCGTCTGTAATCGCCCATCCAATCGGCAATCGTCTTCAACGCTGCCGGTTCGAGGACGCGGGGACGCGAATTCGCTTCACGGCCGGAGCGGATCAATCCGGCTTGTTCCAGGACCTTGAGATGTTTTGATATGGCAGGCTGAGACAACTCGAAGGGATCAGCGAGTTCGGCCACCGTCGCCTTGCCCGTCGCAAGCCGCGCGAGAATGGCTCGCCTTGTGGGATCGGAGAGTGCCGAGAAAATCGCGTCGAGCCTGTCGTCCATACATCACCATATAGCTATATAGCCAAATGGATATATTCTATGCAGCGAAATGTCAAAAGCTATTTGCGTGCGTTTCAGCCGAAGCGACGGAATTTCGATTGCGACTTCATCTCAGGCAGGAACTTGAGGGGAGTTACCGACGTTTCCCCCGCTCGAAAGGAGCCCGTCATGGCCAAAATGAAAATCCCGAAGAAGATTGGCGGATACAAGATCCCGAAGACAATCCGAAAGAATTCCATTCTCAAGGGCATGCTCGCCAACAAGGCGGGACGTGATGTTCTCGCCAGCGCCCTGGTTGCTGGTGCGGGCGCGGCGGCGGCTGTCCTTGTCGAAGAGCGCGAGGAGATCGCGGATACTGCAAAGACTGCCGGGCGCAAAGGCGCCAACACGCTGGGCTTGATCGGAGAAGCATTCCAACGTGCATCGGACGCAGCAATCGATGTCGTGCGCGATGCAGCCGGCGATATGCTGCCGAAAAAATCCAAGAAACTCGCAGATCAAAACCCTCGGAAGGGCGTCGCCGTTCACTAGCGACCGCGCCGCCCCGGAAGAAGAAGCGCCGGCTGGAAGCCTTGATGCGCGATCGTGCCGACGACGGAGTGCTGGAGCAGGCCAAAGCGGCCGCTACAGCAAAAATGATCGGGAAACTGCTGCGTAAGCACCCGCTGATCGCCGCCGAACTGGTTGCTTCGGGGGCGGCGAGAGGGCTTGCGGTTGGAGTCAGCGAAGCCGGCAAACGGATCTTGGGTGGTGACGCCACCAAAGAGAACGGGAGCGTGGATGAAGGAGAGGAATCTTAAAGGACGAGGCGAGGCGATACTCAAGACGCTAGCGTGCAGAAGCGCGATCGGGCTTTAAGCTGGCAAGTCGATCGGCAGCTCTCACAAATGCGCTTCTCTCGGCAGGCGCCCGGATTAAGCAAGATACTGTTTCCTCGGGTGCGACCGGAGGCGGTGAAGCACATCCCTCAGCCCCGGCTCATGGACGTGGCGGGCGGCCTCCGCCAGAGACACCCATTTGCGCCGCCGTTCCGCGCTCTCGGGGAAATCGTCGTCGATCTCGGAAACTTCCAAAGCGTGAACCGTGACATGATACGGCAAGCTGCGGCCGGGTTTGCGGTAGGTGAACGTACCCAGGACCTCATCGCTTGTGACCTCGCACCCCTGCCTCTTCGTAGCTCTCGCGCGCTGCCGCTTTTGAGCTCGTCTCGCCGATGTCGATATTGCCTTTCGGAATGCCCCACCTGACGCCGCTCCGGTTGCTCAACAACAGGACCTCACGTCCGTTCTTGGTTTTCCGGACGCATAGAGCTGCCGCTTGGGCATGTCCGTGCAGCAGGAGCCGAATACCACCAGCTGCGATATGGATAAGGCGATCCATCGCGGTTCCCTCCTATACGCCAAACTAACCAGCGCGGATGAAACCGGTTCCATCGCCGCGCACAGTGTCCCGAGCCCTGCGGTGATGTCCCGGCGACGGCGTAAATCATACATTATCAGTCGCTTGCGCTCTCGCCGCCGGAACTTTTGCCGGCCTGTCGGGTTTGCTTCGCATGTTGAAGAAGCACCCCATCCAGCCCAGACTCGGGACGATCGACGTCATCGATAACCAACAGGTTCATTTCCTTGAAAGCGGTCCACCAGACGGAAGCCCGGTTGTTGTTCTGCATGGCTGTGGCAGTCTGGCGCAAGAGGTGCTGCTTCCTCTCGAAAACAGCAAACACCGGCTGATTGCCGTCGATCGTCCCGGCTACGGCTTGAGTTCCCCGCTGCCGCCACCGCAACGGGGTCCGCTCGGGCAGTCTTTCTGGCTTGAGCGCTTTCTCGAGACCGCAGCGGTCGGGCCCGTAACGATCGTCGCCCATTCGATCGGCAGTGCCTCGGCCCTTCATCTGGCTGCCCGCCGACCTGAGCTCATAAAAGCACTCCTGTTGATCTCGCCTTGCTGCAGTCCGCTTCCTCCGAAGCCCTTGATCCTGCTGCGCGCCGCGGTTGCCCCCTTGATCGGGCCGCCGATCCGCCGCCACATCATGCCCCGCTGGGCATCCTTCTTTCTCCGGCACGGGCTTCGGTCATCCTCATTCCCCAATGCTCTTCCCGCCCATCTGAACCTGTTGCCTGCCGGCCATATGATTCGGGCAAGCGCTATTGAGACGATGGCCGACGAGCTGCGGGTTTTCAACCGGGACATGGCTCTGCTGGCAGGCGAGCCCGAGCAGCTTCCTATCCATGTGCTCTTCGGCTCGCAAGACCTCATCGTCGATCCGAACCGGCACATCGCTTGGCTTCGGCAAAGATATCCCGGCCTTCTTGTGAAACGCCTTGAAGGCGTCGGCCATATGCCGCATCACGTGGCCCCGGCCGTGGTGTTGCGGATGCTGAACGCGATCATCGAAGAGCGTTCTCCCTTATCGGCGGTCGATCCTCCGCGATTGACGGACGTCGCGTGAACCCTGGAGATCGGCCGCAGTTGCACCGAGGATCGTCGCCTTTCCTGGGAAGTATTGACTCCCGCAGGCGGCGCCATGATCCTTGGCTGATGACCGTCCCGCATTTTCACACACGCCTTTCGCTCGGCAAGGATCTCCAAGAGCTCGGCCTGCGCGCGGGCGACATGGTCATGGTGCATGCCGCAATCAGCACGGTCGGGCGGCTGCTCAGCGGTCCCGACGTGCTGATCGATGCGTTGCGCGATGCGGTGGGGCCTTCGGGCACGATCGTCGCCTATACCGACTGGAACGGCGCCTATGACGAATTGCTCGACTGTGATGGACGCGTTCCCGAGGAATGGCGCGCCCATATCGCGCCCTTCGATCCGGCTCTCTCCAGGGCCATCCGCGACAATGGCGTCTTCCCCGAATTCCTGCGCACGACGCCGGGGGCGCGACGCTGCGGCAATCCGGGCGCCTCGGTCGCGGCAATCGGCGCCAGGGCCGAGTGGCTGACCGCCGACCATCCGCTCGACTACGGCTACGGGGAGGCGTCTCCGCTCGCCAAACTGGTGGAGGCGGGCGGCAAGGTCCTCATGGTCGGCGCCCCGCTCGACACGATGACCCTTCTCCACCATGCCGAGCATCTCACACGAATTCCGGGCAAGCGCCTGCGCCGATATGAGGCGCCCTTCGCCACGCCGGCGGGCGTGGTTTGGCGCATGCTGGAGGAATTCGACACCAGCGAGCCGGTCCTGGACGGGCTCGAAAGCGATTATTTCGCCCGGATCGTCACCGAATTCCTTGCCGGCGGGCAGGGTGCGCAAGGCCCGATTGGCGAAGCGCCGTCGGTTCTGGTCGATGCGGCGTCGATCTGCAGCTTCGCCGTCGCCTGGCTGGAGCAGCATGTTCAGCCGGAGAACTGAGCCGCGCGATCCGGGCATTCGCAAACTTTCGCTTACCGCCCCGGCTTCTCCTGCCGACGGAACAAAATCCCGGCGGCGATGTTGGTATGGCGATAAGCAAAAGACCATGGGAGGAATCCATGCACAAGTCTCTGCAGTTCATACTGATCGGCCTGGCCGCCATGAGCGGCTTGACGATCGCGCCGACCATTGCCGCCGCGCAGGATTTGGAATTGCGCCTCGGCCCCGGCGGGGTTGGCGTTTACGACCGGGACCGCGACCGCGACCGTTACGACCGCTACGACCGCCGCCGGCCGCGCGGCTGCGATCCCGATGACGCGCTCGACATTGCCCGCAGCGAAGGCCTTCGCCGCGCCCAGATCGTCCGCATGTCGCCGCGCAGCATCGTCGTCCAGGGAATGACGCGCCGCGGGCCGGAACGGATGGTCTTCGCCAACCGGCGCGGCTGCCCGGAAATCTGACCGGCGCCTGAGCGCCAGATGCACGGCCGCACCTCCGCAATGAATGCGGCCAGGTGGACGGTTTGGTGGCTGCCGACGCTGTTTGAGGGCGCCTGCGGTCTTGCATGAAAAGCTGAACTGCTTCGAACAACGATGGAGGATTCATCATGATGAGCGGTCAATTGAAGGCGCTTCTCGCCGTGCTTGCCGTTGCCGGCTACCAGAACAGGGACAAGATCGGCGAGCTCCTGCGCGGTCTCCAGAACCCGCAGCAACCAGGGCCCGGAGGCCAGCAGTCGGGCGGGCTTGGAGGTATGCTCGGCAAGCTTGGCGGCTCCGGCGGCTTGGGCGGCCTTCTCGGCGGGCTCACCTCCGGCGGCATCGTCAGCGGTGGTCTCGGCGATCTCCTGAAGACGTTTCAGCAGAACGGCCACGGCGACAAGATGGAATCCTGGGTGCGCCCCGGCCAGAATGCCGACATCAATGACGGCGAACTTGCCGAAGCGCTCGGCCCGGATGTCTTGAACGAGATCGCCAGGAATACTGGCCTGTCGCATGAGGAGATTCTCGGCCGACTGCGCCGCGATCTGCCCAAGGCCGTCGACGATCTGACGCCGCAAGGGAAGGTGCCGAGCGAAGAGGAGGCGTTCCTGTCTTCGGCGAGCCAGGCGACAAGTTCCGGGCGGCCGAGCGGCGTCTAGGCGCTTTCAGGCCGTGCCGCGGGCATCGCTGAAACGCCCTTGCGAAATCGCCCCAGCCTCTTCAGGTTTGAACCGCAGTGATCGCCTCGCACTCCGTCTTCCTCGGGCTTGACCTGAGGACGCAAGCACGTCTCCACCGTCGCTGGGAATGGATCCCAGGCTCAAGGCCTGGGATGACGGAGGGTGGGGTGGCGTGGGTGCCAGACACGGCCGGGATGCGGACATGACCTAGAACCGTCGGGAAGATTCGGGCTGACCTCGGCGAGGGCGTGTTTTCGCTCAGGCGTCACTGAATTTGCCGCAAAGGTCGCCCCACGCTCCGTCCTCCTCGGGCTTGACCCAGTGCTTGACCCGAGGATCCAAGCACGTCTCCACCGCCGCAGGGCATGGATCCCGGGCTCAAGCCACTGCTGTCCGGTTTAGCAAAAACGGTTGCAGAGGATTCTGAGACTCGCAGTAGATGTGCCGCTTTACTGTTTTGACTCGTTATTTTCGCGACAAGACGAATGATGGCGAGACTTGGCATCCGCGTCAGAGAAAGTTCCGAGGCGGAAATTGTGCAAAAAATTCGAGTTTTGCCTGCATCACGCACTATAAAGTCGATGCCAATTTCCCAATAACCATTTGTTTTATAAGGATTTAAAAATGGAAAATTTAAACCGGACAGCAGTGGGCTCAAGCTTGGGATGACGGAGGGTGGGGTGGGCGTGGTTGCCAGTCACGGCGGAGACGGGAGATGACCTCGAGCAATCGGCCCTGATCTGCCCGAATACGCCAAGAGTTCTACTTTCCCAGATGCTTGCGAAGAAACGTGTACACCGCGCGGATGGATTTTCCTGCGGCGTCGCGATCGTATTTTTCGATATGGCCCAAGACCCGCTTTCCCATCACGAATTCCGGGGCGTCGAAACCGTGATACGTGCCCTTGTAGATGTTGAGCTCGATCGGCGGGCCATCGCCGCTCAGACGGGCGAGCCTCTTCTGGCATCGTTCGGGCCGGCTCCAATTATCCCGTTCGCCAATCAAAATCAGGCTCGGCACCGTCGCATCGCCGCGGTCTGCGTCACAGGCGGGATAATAGGCAATCGCCGCCCGGAACTTGCGTTCGACGAGTTGCTCGAATCCTCCGGTTTTTGTTGCATCCAGCGTTGTGGTGCCGCCGGCCGAAAAGCCCATCAAGGCGACGCGCTCCACATCGACGAAGCCTGATTGCGACAGGAAATTCAAGGCGCCATAGGCGTCGAAGGCGCGATCGGGGACATGGCTTCGACAGGGATCCTTGACGTTGCGGGTGGTGAAGCTGTCGACAACAAGCACGGCATAGCCCCATGAGACCAGCCGCTTCGGCCAAAGCTCCCTGACGCTCGAACGCAAGTGATCGCATCCATGCATGACGACGATTGCCGGGAAGGGACCATCGCCCGGAGGCCGAGACAAATATCCGAGCAGCGGCGTGCCTTGCGGCTGCGGGAGGATTTCCCCCAGTTCCCGGGCTTTGCGGATTCGAAACGGGCTCAGCTTAACCGGCACGCTTTCGAACCGCACCAATTCCTCGGCATCAGCCGGGTTCTCAGGCGCGGTGACGCCAAGAAAAGTGACGAAGCACAGAAAAAGTCTCGCGGTTTTCACAGGCTCCTCCACCCGTGTTATCGACGGCCTGCTGCTAATATAATCCTCGATGACCGTGGATGGTATTGCTTGCTGTCCTGGGACAAACGTTGGTCAACAGGAGCGGGCATGGATCCCAGGCTCAAGGCCTGGGATGACGGAGGGTGGGGCTGGTGTTTGAGCAAATCCGCGAGCGGAGCAGCGGGTGAAATTCTGGCGTCCACCTGGTCGAGAAGGGCTGGATTTTACACTAGCGCGAGATCGACAATCAGCGCTTGATCACCCCCCGGCCGATCATTTACCAATACCGTAAATCCAAGCTCGAAAATTGAATGCAGAGATGATGTCGGCGATTACGTCGATACCGCTCTTTGATCGTATGCGCCCTTAGAAGGCTTTCCCGCCATCTTTGCAGAGCAGGTTTGCCGCAGAGTCCACCCCTTGCTCCGTCATCCCAGGGCTTGACCCTGGGATCCACACCAGATCGATGGGGACCCGGCATGGCTCCCAGACTCAAGGCCTGGGATGACGGAGGGTGGGGTGGCGTTTTGCCAATCCGCAGCCGGAGCGGCGTGGTATTCGGGGCGTCCGCTTGGTCGAGCAGGCTCGATTTTACACTTGTGCGACACCCGCAATCTTTAGCTTGATCACCCCCCGGCCGATCATTTACCAATACCGTAAATCCAAGCTGCGAAGACTGAATCCAGAGGTGATGTCGGCGATTACGTCGATACCGTTCTTTGATCGTATGCGCCCTTCGTAGGCTTCCCGCGCAGGTTTGCCGAGAGTCCACTCCTTGCTCCGTCATCCCAGGGCTTGACCCTGGGATCCACACCAGTTCGATGGGGACCCGGCATGGATCCCAGGCTCAAGGCCTGGGATGACGGAGGGTGGTAAGGGCGCTTTGCCAAAGTCGCGCCAAACCCGCACTTGATTGCGCCGGCGTGATTACAAATGGCGCGAGATCTTACTCCGTTTCCCTCGCGCCTGGCGGGACGGGGTCGGCGAGAGGCCGGTTTGCCAAACTTGCTCGTGCAGCGTGCTGCCACCCACATCGAAGACCCCTCACAAGGAGAACTGCAATGGACGCCTCGATTGCTCCGGCCTCGCGGGCAGCGGTGGTCACGCCGAATGACAGTGCGATTGTCGGCGCGCGTGCGCTTTATATCGGCACGGCCGGCGATGTGGCGATCGCGCCGCGCCGCGACGTGGATCCGGTCATTTTCAAGAGCGTGCCGGCCGGGACGATCCTTCCCGTGCATGCCGCGATCGTGGCGCTGACCGGGACGACGGCGTCGAATATCGTCGCACTGTTCTGAGCGTTCAGACGCGGACCCATGGGCAGACCGAGCAAGTTCAGCCAGGCGCTGGCCGAGAAGATCTGCGATCGCATTGCCGACCGGGAAAGCCTGCGATCGATCTGTCGCGACGAGGCGATGCCGGCGAAATCCACCGTGCTCTCCTGGCTGGCGGACGAGGACAAGGCGGCGTTTCGGGCGCGCTACGCGCTGGCGCGCGAGATCCTCGCCGACGGCTTTGTCGATGAGCTGGTCGAGATTGCCGACGACAGCAGCAATGACTGGATCGAAAAGAAGAATGCCGCCGGCGAAACCACCGGCTGGCAGGAAAATGGCGAGGCGATCCGCCGCTCGCAGCTGCGCATCGCCACCCGTCAATGGGTCGCCGAGAAGCTGCGGCCGAAGAAATACGGCGCCAAGATCGAGCCCGAACAGGGCGTGACCGGCGAAGTCTCGCAACTGCTGGAAGATATCAATGGCAAGACGCGCGGACTTCCAAACGGCGGTTGACCGGTTCTCCGACTGGCGCTGGCGGCTGAACAATCTCTACTGGATCACCGACAAGGCGGGCAAACGCGTCCGGTTCGAAATGAACCTGATGCAGATGACCTTCTTCGAGGAGATGCATTATCTCAACGTGCTCTTGAAGGCCCGGCAGCTGGGGCTGACTACTTTCATCCAGATCTTCATGCTCGATGCCTGCGTCTTCAATCGGGACATCAGGGCGGGCACCATCGCCCATACGCTCGGCGACGTGCAGACGATCTTCCGGGACAAGATCAAATACCCCTATGACAATCTGCCCGAAGGCATCCGCAACGCCGTGCCTGTCGTCAGGACCAACCAGACCGAACTGCTGCTCGCCAACAATTCGAGCATCCGCGTCGGCACTTCGCTACGTTCAGGGACACTGCAGTATCTTCACATTTCGGAATATGGAAAGCTCTGCGCCAAATATCCCGACAAGGCGCGGGAGGTCCGCACCGGCGCTTTGAATACGGTGCAGGCCGGCCAGCTGGTCTTCGTCGAAAGCACGGCGGAAGGCCAGGAAGGGCATTTCTATTCGCTTTGCGAGGATGCGCAGGTCAAGCATCGCCAGGCGCTGGAGCTGACCGAGCTCGACTTCAAGTTCCATTTCTTCCCCTGGTGGAAGGAGCCGCACTATGCGATCGCGCCCGGGGGCGTCATCATCAGCGACGCCTTCGCCAAATATTTCCGCGAGCTTGCCGAGCAGGGCATCCATCTGACAGAGGGCCAGAAGGCCTGGTACGTCAAGAAGGCCGAGATCCAGCTCGGCGACATGAAGCGCGAATATCCCTCGACGCCGGCCGAAGCTTTCGAAGCGAGCGTCGAAGGCGCCTATTATGCCGATCAGATGGCGATCGCCGACGCCGAAGAGCGCATCGGTTTTTTCCCGCATGTCGACGGCTATCCCGTCCACACCATCTCCGACATCGGCATGGACGATGCCAACAGCGTCTGGCTGTTCCAGGTGCTGCCCGGCCGGGTTCGCATGATCGGTTATTTCGAGCATACCGGCACCGGCATGGACGGCATGCTCGACGAGCTCGAGCGGCGCGCGGCCGACAATGGCTATGTCTATGGCGTCCACAACATGCCGCACGACATCAAGGTGCGGGAATGGACGCGCGGCGGCATGACCCGCATCGAAATCATGCTGAAAGAGGTGAGGGCGCGCGGCCTCGGCACGGTGCGAAAGGTCGAGCGCGCCTATGTCCATGACCGCATCAACGGCACACGGCGCATCCTCGCAAAGGTCGAGTTCGATCAGGCCGGCTGCGCCGACGGCATCAAATGCCTGCGCAACTACCGCAAGGACTGGGACGAGGATCTCGGCGTCTTCCGCGACGAGCCGCTGCACAACTGGGCCTCGCATGGGGCGGATGCTTTCGGCGGTCTCGCCATCATCTTCACCGGCCTGGCGCCCGAACCGCTGAGGCCTGAGCCCAAGCGGCTGCCGACCTTCCAGACGATGACCTTCAACGAATTTGCCGATGCCACCCCCAGATCCAGCGAGCGTGTTTGATGGAAGACGAGATAACGGCTTTTGAGGGCGACGAGCGCTGGGATCCGGCAAAGGTTGGCGCCCATTGGCAGCAGGAGCTCGAACGCGCGCAGCGCTATTTCAAGTCCTGGCACGACCGCTGCGTCAAGATCGAGAAGATCTATCTCGACCAGCAGTCAGACCAGACGAGCGCGGCAAAGCGCCGGTTTCCGATGCTCTGGGCAAACACCGCGGTGCTGCAGCCGGCCGTCTATGCCCGCGTGCCGCAGCCGGTCGTCGAGCGCCGCTTCAAGGATGCCGAGCCGGTGGCCCGCATCGCCTCCGAGATCGTCGAGCGCAATCTCGCCTATACGGGCGACGAGGCCGACCTCGATTCGATCATGCGGGCGGTGCGCGACGATTTCCTGCTCTGCGCCCGCGGCACGGTGTGGCTGCGCTACGAGGCCGATTTCGAGCCGCTCGACATGGGTGTGGCGCCCTCCGACCCGCCGGCGGACGGCCTGCTCGGCGAGATGGGCGGCCCGTCCATGGAGGCGATCGCCGACGAGCGCGTCTGCATCGATTATGTCCACTGGTCGGATTTCCTGCACTCGCCGGCGCGCCGCTGGAAGGACGTCACCTGGGTGGCGCGGCGCGTGCCGATGACCGAGGAGGAGATGGAAAAGCGCTTCGGCCGTGAGGCGATGGCTTCCGGGGCGGCGCAGGCGGCAGCAGGCGGCAAGGGCACGAGCCAGGCCGAGCGCGCCGAGAACGAAGGCAAGACCCATGTCTGGGAAATCTGGTGCAAGAGCGAGAACTATACTGTCTGGATCGCCGACGGTTCGCCTGTCGCATTGGAAGTGTCCGAGCCGCCGCTCGATCTGACGCATTTCTGGCCTTGCCCGCGCCCGGCCTATGGCACGGTGTCGACCAGCTCGCTGATCCCGGTTCCCGATTATGTCTATTACCAGCAGCAATGCGACGAGATCGATCTCCTGACCAAGCGCATCAACAAGCTGACCGATCAGCTGCGCCTCAAGGTGTTCTATCCCTCCGGCGACGGCGCGATCTCGCCGGCGATCGAGAAGGCGATGCGGCCTGAAAACGACATGGTGATGGTGCCGATCCCGGAATGGGCGGCTTTCACCGACAAGGGCGGCTCGAAGGCGGTCGTGACATTGCCGATCGACGAGGTGCAGAAGGTGATCGTCGCCTGCATGGCGGCGCGCAAGCAGCTGATCGAGGACGTCTACCAGATCACCGGCATCTCCGACATCGTGCGCGGTGACACCCAGGCGTCCGAGACGGCGACGGCGCAGCGGATCAAGAGCCAGTGGGGCTCGATCCGCATCCGCGACCGCCAGGCCGAGCTGGCGCGCTTTGCCCGCGACATCATCCGCCTTGCCGGCGAAATCATCTGCGATCAATTCCAGCCGGAAACGCTGATGCTGGTGAGCGGCATCAAGCTGCCGACGATGGCTCAGAAGCAGCAGGTCGAGATGCAAATGCAGCAGATGCAGATGGCGGCACAGCAGACGGCGATGCGGGCCGAGCAGATGGGCCAGCCCGCACCGCCGACCCCGGAACTGCCGCCGCAGCTGCAGCAGATGATGGGGCAGCCGACGATCGACGAGGTGGTGCAGCTCCTGCGCAATGACAGCATTCGCGGCTTCCAGATCGAGATCGAAACGGATTCGACGATCGAGCCCGACGAGGACGCCGAAAAGCAGCGCCGCATGGAATTCGTCCAGATGGTCGGCGGCTTCATGCAGCAGGCCGGCGCCATGGCGCAGCAGTCGCCGATGCTGGTGCCGGTCATGGTCGAGACGCTGCTCTTTGCCGCCCGCGGCTTTAGGGCCGGCCGCCAGCTCGAAAGCATGCTGGAGCAGGTCGGCGGCCAGCTCTCCCAGGCTGCCAGTGCGCCGAAGCCCGAGCCGCAGCCTTCGCCCGGCGAGATGCTCAAGCTGAAGACGGCCGAGGTGAAGGCCGGCGCCGAACAGCGCAAGGCGGAACTCGGCGTGGCGCAGGCCGAGATCGAGCATCGCGCCGCGGTCGAACAGGCGCGCGGCGAGATGGCGGCGCAGGCGATCGACCAGATGCGCGCCGCGCAGTCCCTCTACCCGGGAGCAACAGCATGAGAGAACGCTATTGCCGCGTCTGCGGCGGCTGGCACCAGCTCGACACATGGCCGCACAACTGCCTGCCGGCGCAAAACCTGGCGCGCTCCGACCTGCCGGCGCCGCATTTCGTCAGCGACAGCATCGACATCCGGTCGATGCATGACGGCCGACGCTACACATCGAAAGCCAAGCTGCGCGCCGAGTACCGCTCCGCCGGCGTCGAAGAAATCGGCAATGAGAAGCCGCAGCCGATCGAAAAACCCAAGGCGGACCGAAAGGCGATCCGCAACGAGTTGCGGCGGGTCTACGCCGAATACAACGCCTGACGCGTGTCGCCCGGAAGTGTGCAGCGGTTCCGGGACAACGACATGCACAAAGGCTTAAACGGGCATCAATCCCCGAAATAGGAACTTTCCCACATGGATATGGAAGACCGGAACGAGGCCGGTAACGGCAGCGACGATTTTGATGTGTCCGGCGATAAGCCGGTCAGCATCCGCGACAGCCTGAAGGCGGCGATCAACACCGTCGAAGGCACGGGACCGGACGATATGCCGGCCCGGCCGCGCGACGGCGAAAACGGCCGCTTCCTGGCCAAGGGGCAGGAGCAGGCCGCCGCGCAGCAGACGCCGCAGGTACCGAGCCGGGAGCAGGGCGGCGACCAGCCGGCCGCCATCGGCAACCGGGTTCCGCCCGGCTGGTCGACGGAGGCCAAGGCGCATTTCACGAGCCTGCCGAGCGAAGTGCAGGCGGCGATCGCCAAGCGGGAGCAGGAGGTCGATCGCGGCTTCCGCGTGCTGCAGGATTACAAGGGGCTGGAGGAATTCACCCCGATCGTCCGCCGGGCCGGCATGACCCATGCCGATGTCATGCGCCGGGCGATCGACTGGGAAAACGCGCTGATCCGCGATCCCGTCAATACCGTCCTCCACGTCGCCAAGGTGGCCGGGGTCAATCTTCACGCCCTGGTCAATGGCGAGAGCGGGGAGGCCCTGCAGCGCCAGCAGGCAGGGCATGAGTTCCAGCGCCAGGCCGGGCCCGTCAATGTCGAGGCCACGGTCGAACATGTTTTACGCAAGAGAGACACCGAAACTCAAGTCGATGCCTTTCTTTCCGATCCGGCCAATGCGCATGCCGAAGACGTTCTCGACGACATGGTCGCCCTTATCAATGCAGGGCGGGCATCGACACTGCAGGACGCCTACGACGCCGCATGCTGGATGCGACCGGACATTCGCCAGCAGTTGATCAGCCAGACTGCGCCGGCCTTCGTCCGAGAACAGCATGCCCAGAGAGCCGCAGCGGCAGATCAAGCCCGCCGCGCCTCGCGATCCATCTCTGGCTCTTCCGCCCCGGGCCCGACCCGCGATGCGGCAAGGGGCCAGCCCACCTCCATCCGCGACTCGCTGCGCGACGCCATGCGTTTTTCGCGCGGCCAGGTCTGATCAAAGGCCAAGTCTGATCAAAGGAACGATCGATGCCCATTTCGCCCAACCTCTCTGAAATCGTCACCACGACGCTGCGCAACCGCAGCGGCACGGTTGCCGACGACGTGACGAAGAACAACGGTCTTCTCACTCGTCTCAACAGCCGCGGCCGCAAGAAGCCCGTCTCCGGCGGCCGCACCATCGTCCAGGAGTTGCAATACCAGGAAAACTCTACTTTTAAGAGATATTCCGGTTATGACATCCTGAACGTGCAGCCCTCCGACGTCATCACCGCCGCCGAATACGACCTGAAGCAGGCCGCGGTCGCCGTCTCCATGTCGGGCCTCGAACAGCTGCAGAACTCCGGCGAGGATGCGATCCTCGACCTGCTCGAGCAGCGCATCGAGAATGCCGAAACGACGCTGAAGAACAACATCGCGCTCGACTGCTATTCCGACGGCACGGCCGATGGCGGCCGGCAGATCGGCGGCCTGCAGCTGTTGATCTCGACCTCGCCGACCTCGGGCACCGTCGGCGGCATCTCGCGCGCCACCTGGGGTTTCTGGCGCAACCAGAAATTCTCGGCTTCGGCGGATGGCGGTGCGGCGGCCACCAATGCCAACATCCAGAGCTACATGAACCGGCTCTATATGTCCTGCGTGCGCGGCTCCGACGCCCCCGATCTCGTCGTCGCCGACAACAACTTCTTCCGTCTCTACTGGGAATCGCTGCAGGCAATCCAGCGCATCACTTCTGCCGACAAGGGCATGGCCGGCTTCCAGTCGCTGCAGTACATGGGCGCCGACGTGATCTTCGACGGCGGCTTCGGCGGCGGCGCGCCGCTCAATCAGATGTTCTTCCTCAACACCAAATACCTGTTCTACCGCCCGCATCGCGACCGCGACATGGCCCCGATCGGCGACGAGCGCATGAACACCAATCAGGATGCCTTCGTGCAGCTGATGGGCTTTGCCGGCAACCTCACCATGAACAACGCCTTCCTGCAGGGCGTGCTGTTCGCCTGATCGAACGAAAGGAACAAGCAAATGTCGATCGCAACCATCCAGTCCGATCGTCTTGGCGCGAACCCGTTCGTCGTCGAAGGCCCGATCGTCTCCGGCTCCGGTATTCCCGGGCCGAACTTCGCCCTCGGCGCTACCGCCGGCGGCGACCGTGAATCCGAATGGGTCTATTGCCAGCTCGTGCTGGCTGCGCAGACGACCCTTCAGCCCGGCCAGTGGTTCCAGTGGACCAAGGATTATGCCGCTTCGCTGCTGACCACGGCTGCCGCCGTCGTCGGCCAGCGCTGCGGCGTCTTTTCCGGCGCCGCCCAGCCGCCGACGCTGACCGGCGGTCCGGTGGGCGGCATCACCCTTGCCGCCGGCACCTATTACCTCTGGCTGCAGCGCAACGGCCAGGCGCCGTCGCAGGTGGCGAGCGCAACGGCGGCCCTCGTCGTTGCGGAAACCACCACCACCGCGGGCCAGGCAAGTGCGCCTGCCTCGGCGACCGTCGGCACCAAGGCGATCGCCAACGTCAACTTCGCCGCCGCCAACCAGACGTTTACGGCAACCACCGTCAACGGCTCCAGCCTGCTGACCGGTCTCGCCGGCCTGAATGCCGGTTCCGGCCCGTTCATCGGCGCGGCCGTCGCCGGCACCGGCATTGCGGGCGGCACGACGATTGCGGGCATCAGCTACAGCCCGAACGGCGTCGTTCAGAGCATCACGCTCTCGGCCAATGCGACGGCCAACGGCACCGGCGTCACCGTCACGGCGACGGGCGTGCTGGAGGCGACGCTGATGCGGCCGTTTCTGTCGAAGGTGAACTAAAGCAATCGACGGGCGTTTCGGCGCCCGTTCGCCGACTTCTCATGCCTGGCGTGCCCCTCATCCGCCTGCCGGCACCTTCTCCCCGTAAACGGGGCGAAGGGGGCAGGCTGCGAGCTCTCCGTTCCCACAGACCTTTCGCAGGGCACGTCCCCTCTCCCCGCAAGCGGGGAGAGGGCTAGGGTGAGGGGCAGCCACCGGCACGACATCACAAGCGGCGCTTCGCCGCCCATCCCATCTCCCCGCCATCAACAGCGAGACCAGCACATGCCCGACAACACCGGAATCTATGCCTCCTTCAGCCTCGAACCGGTCGAACAGACCTTTCTGACCGAGAAAGAAGGCCGGCCGATTTTTGCCGACAAGGAATTCGTCCGTATCTTCATCGCCGGCGACAAGCACACCGAAGTCTATCGCGAGGTCACCGACAACGACAAAATCCGCTTCGCCGACGCCTATAAGCGCTTCAAGGACGGGGCGGCGGCCCGCGAGCAGCTGACCGGCACGCCGCTGGCACAATGGCCCTATCTGAAGCCGAGCCAGATCAAGGAGCTGGAGGCGGTCAATATCTACACCGTCGAGCAGCTGGCAGCGCTTTCCGACACCGCCAAGCAGAAGATCGGCATGGGCGCCAACGAGCTGACCGCCGCCGCCCGCGCCTATCTCGCCACTGCCGAAAACTCCAGCGCCGCTTCCGCCTTCGCCGCCGAAAACGAGCGGCTGAAGGACGAGGTGGGCCGCCTGCAGGCGCAGATGAAGGAGATGGCCGCCCGCTTCGAGGCGCTCGAAAGCGAAAGCGGCAGCAAGTCCCGCGGTCGCGCTGCTGCCTGATGAAGCGCTGACGCAAGCCGCCCCCTCATCCGCCCTACGGGCACCGACCGGGGTTGAGCCACTGGTCTCAACCCGTCCTTCGGACCCTCGCTGGGGAGAAGAGGGAATCGAGACCTTGCGGCATAACCCCTTCGCCCCAGCGGGGAGAAGGTGCCGGCAGGCGGATGAGGGGGCCACACGGCACACCTTCCAAGCCACGCCCACGTCCACCGCGCTGAACCGGAGATCCCCCGCATGTCGCTCCTGACCATTATTCAGAACGTCTGCGCGGAGATCGACCTCGATCCGCCGACGGCCGTCATGTCTTCGGCGGATCCGCAGATCATGCAGCTGCGCATCCTCTCCACCCGCGCCGGCCGCGACCTGATGCGGGCCCATGACTGGTCGGCGCTGATGGTGCGGCGGCAATTCCAGGCGACCGGCGCCAACCCGGAGCCGGACGAGCCGCCCGGCGACTGGGACCGCTTCGCCGCCAATGCCAGGATCTGGAACGTCTCCCGCCTCTGGGCGCTGAACGGCCCGGTGGAGCCGCAGACCTGGCAGCGCCAGACCATCCTCAATGCCAATCCGGTGCCGCAAATCTGGCGCATGGCCGGCGGCAAGCTCGACATCTTCCCGAACGTTGCCGGCGAGACGATGGAATATGCCTATATCTCCGGCTTCTGGGTGGCGGTGAACGGCGGCGCCACCGGGGCCGGCAACTGGGAAAACGACACGGATACGGCGCGTTTTCCCGAAGAGCTTCTCGAACTGTCGCTGATCTGGCGCTGGAAGCGCGCCAAGGGCCTCGACTATGGCGAGGAACTCGCCAGCTTCGAACGAACCAAGGAAGCCGCCATCGGCGCCGACCGCGCCGCAAGCCCCGTCGATCTCTCGCTGCGGGCGCGGGGTGAGGGGCTCGAGAATTATTGGGCCGGCACAATCACGGTTGAAACCCCATGACCCGCACACCTGTTCCCCCGAACGGCCGCACCCGCCGCGTTTCGCCAGGCAAGGACTGGATAGCGCCGATCGGCGGCTGGCGAACCGATGTCGAGATGGCCGATATGCCCGAGGATGCCGCCTTCCAGCTCGACAATTTCTTTCCCGAGGCAAACCGGGTGCGCGCCCGCTACGGTTTTCTTGCCTTTTCCACCGGTCTCGGCGCCGACGTGCAGACGGTCATTCCCTATTCCGGCGTGACCAACCGGCTGTTTGCTGCCGCCGGCGACAAGATCTTCGACGTTACGGCGGGCGGTGCCGCCGGCGCGCCTGTCGTCTCGAGCCTGGCCAGCGCCCATTGGTCGGTGCAGCAATATACCAATCCGGCCGGGCAGGAATTCCTGCGCCTCGTCAACGGCCTCGACACGCCGCTGCTCTTCAACGGCACCTCCTGGACGAATAATTTCCTGGTGGGCACGGCAGCGCTCGCCACCCAGAATGTCGCCGTGCGGAACACGGCCTATACGCTGAGCTTCTTCGGCACCGGCTCGGTCACGATTTCGGGCGCCTTCTCAGGCACACTGAACGGGACGGGCGCCGGCAACCGGGTGTCGCTCTCTTTCACGCCGGCGGCCGGCACGCTTGTCGTCACCGTGACGGGAACGGTCACCAATGCGCAGCTGGAAAAGGGCACGGTCGCCACGCCCTATGTGGCCTCGACGATGATCACAGGCATATCGGATGCCTCGCTGCTTGCCGCCGTCACCGCCTATCGCTCGCGCCTGTGGTTCATCGAGCGGGATTCGACCAATGTCTGGTACCTCGCGACCGACGCCGTCAGCGGCGCGGCCACCGTTCTGCCGGTCGGCGGCAACATGAAATATGGCGGCACGCTGGTGGCGATCAATGTCTGGACGATCCCGGTTGCGACGGGCCTGCAGCAATGCCTGGTGCTGGTCTCCTCGGAGGGCGAGGTGATCGTCTTCCAGGGATCCGACCCTTCGAGTGCTTCGAACTGGGGTCTGATCGGCACCTTCAAGCTCGGCCGGCCGCTCGGCAGCGACCGCTGCCTGCTGTCGGTCGGCGCCGATCTGGCGATCATGACGACCGACGGCATCGTGCCGATCACCAAGGCGGTGCAGCTCGATCGCGGCGCCACCAGCCTCGGCGCGATTACTGCCAGAATCGGCCCGACATGGCGCGAGACGGTGGCGGCGGCCGGCACGAGCTCTGAGGAGTGGCAGCTCTCGAGCTTTCCGGCGCGGCAGATGGCGATCGTCAACCTGCCGTCCTCCTTCGGCCCCTATCAATATGTCATGAACACCGAGACCGGCGCCTGGTGCCGCTTCGTCGGCATGCCCGCCTCCTGCTGGGCGACCTGGCAGGACCGGCTGTTCTTCGGCGCGGCGGACGGCACGCTTTACGAGGCGGAGGTCGGGGCGAACGACAATGGCGCGGCGATCGACGCGCTGATGGTCGGAGCCTGGAGCCGCTTCGGCGACGGGCTCTCGACCAAGCTCTCGAAGCTGATCGGTGTGACGGCGCAGATCGGCGTCTCGACGCTGATGTATGGCGGCATTTCGGTCGACTACCAGACCAAGGTGCCGACCGCGCTGCTGTCGTCGGTTGAGAATAATGCGGCGGCGAAATGGGGAACGGCGGTCTGGGGTGTCGCGAAATTCCCCGGCATTTCGCTGGTGCGCAAATTCGCCTCCGCTGGCGGCGCCGGTTCAGCGCTGGCGCCGACGATCCGCGCGCTGATCTCCGGTTCGTCGGGCTCCGTCTCGGAAGCCGCGGTCGTCGGCGGCTCGGTGCTTTACGAGCGAGGCGCGCCAATTTGATCGTCTCAGAACCCAGCGCCGAGATCGCCGCCTGGGTCGGGGCCAGGATCGGGGTGGGGTTCCACCCGCCTTATACCACGCTCGCCCACATCGACCGCGGCCGGATCATCGCCGGCTTCGTCTTCAACGTCTGGACCGGCCACGATGTCGAGATCTCGCTCGCCGCCGACCGGTTGTCGCTGACACTGATGCGGGCGGTGTTCGACTATGTCACCCGCCAGCTCGGCTGCCGCCGCGCCACCTGCCGCACCCGCGCCGACAACAGCAACGCCCAGAAGCTGCTCGCCAGGTTGGGCGCTGAGCCGGAAGGCCGCCAGCGCGGCTATTTCGGCGATTGCGACGGTCTGCTTTACGGAATCATCAAAGAGGATTTTCCCTATGGTCTCCACGCCAAAGGCCCCGAAGGCGCCTGATCCGACCCAGACCGCGGCGGCACAGACGGCCACCAACGTCGACACCGCCATCGCCAATGCCGGCTTGAGCCACACCAACCAGTACACGCCGGATGGCGCGCTGGAATACAAGGTCACCGGCTACCAGACGATGAAGGATCAGAACGGCAAGAGCTACCAGCTGCCGACCTATTCCGCCTATCAGACCTATTCGCCCGAGAACCAGGCGATCTACGACCAGACGCAGCAGACGCAGCTCGGCCTTGCCAGGCTCGCCAACGACCAGACCGGCAAGATTTCCGGCATCCTCGGCACCAATGTCGATCTCAGCGCCGGCAATGTCGACAAATATGTCAATAATCACTGGCAGTCCGGCTTCAACAACCAGTGGGACCGCGACCAGGCGAGCCTCGAGCAGAGCTTGGCCGACAAGGGCATCTCGATGGGCTCGGCGGCTTACGACAACGCCATGCGCGATTTTTCCACCCGCAAGCAGGCTGCCTCCGACCAGTATCTCGGCGACATGTATTCGAACGCGCAGAATTCGATCCTGACCGAGCGCAACCAGCCGCTGAACGAGATCTCGGCGCTGATGTCGGGCTCGCAGGTCCACCAGCCGAGCTACGTCAACACACCATCGACGCAGCTTCCCACCGTCGACCAGGCCGGGCTGATCAACGAGAACTTCAACCAGAAGATGGGCATCTACAACCAGCAGCTCGCCCAATCGAACGCCGCCATGGGCGGCCTCTTCGGCCTCGGCGGAACACTCCTTGGCGGCTGGGCGAAGTCCGACCGGCGGCTGAAGGAAGACATCAAACGCGTCGGCACGCTGGAAAACGGCCTGCCGGTCTACGCCTTCCGCTACAAGGCGGGCGGTCCGATGCAGCTCGGCCTGATGTCCGACGATGTGCGCGAGATCCATCCGGACGCCGTGTTCGAACATGCAGACGGCTTCGACCGCGTCGATTACGAAAGGGCCGTCGAATGATCCCAACCATTTTCGGCGGTGATACCGGCAAGACACAGGGCGACATCGACGACCAACGCAAGCGGCTGGCCTCCGCCATGCTGCAGCAGGGCATGGATACGAGCCCGGTGCAATCGTCGTGGCAGGGCGCGGCGCGGCTGGCGCAGGCGCTGATGGGCGGCCTGGCTATCCGGCAGCAGGATGAGGAGCGGCAGGCGGTTACGGCCAAGGGTTCTGCGGCGTCGACGGGCGTGCCTCCCGCCTCGCCGGCAAAGCCTCCCAGTTTCCTGCCGTCGCTGTTCAGCGGCCAGCGCAATATTCCATGACAATGCTGGAGTCTTTTGCTGTCAAAGATCGCTAGCGCGCGCGGTTTAGGCTCCTCCTACCGTCGTCGGCCTTTTCTGCCGAACGGACGGTGGCCTTTCCTTCAAACCAAATTCCGATGAACAGCTGCAAGTTCGGCCTTCTGAGGCCAATTGCCAACGCGAACATCCCACGGTGGCGCACGCTGTGGCGATTCAAGCCTTGCAGGCCTGGGAAGCCGGCGTGCGGCTCGGGTTCGCTCCGGCCGTCCTAAACTGAGGCAGACTTTCAAACTGCTGTTCGGAAGCTTTGGCGAGCCCAATCACCATCCACAGGAGATCACAATGTCAGATACGAATAGAGCACCGGTTGTACCGCCGAGAAGAGTTGCCGAGCTTAGAAAAGACCCCTACGCGGGGTTTACCGGCGATCTCTCGGTCGACAACGCAATGCGTGCCATCGGCCGCGGTACTATTATTGCCGGTCCCTATCTCGATGAGGTGGACGCTGGGACACATGCAGTGTTGGCACCGTATATGGACCCGCTGATGCCTGAGAGTTGGATTCCGGACCTGCCGGGTCGAACGCTAGGAGAGCGGTATGACAACGCACTGGATAGGCAGCGCGGGGCGGATAGAGCCTTCGATGACAAGCACCCCTATATTTCCCAAGCGCTGCAGCTCCTCGGGAAGGCAGGCTCAGCCGCTGCCGTTCCGCAGCTTATAATAGGCGACATTGCGGCCGCTGGAATTGAAGGTTTCGGGTCGGGGGAAGGTGGTTTTAGCAACCGAGCCGAGCGCGCCTTTCATGACGCAGCTGAAGAGGCTTTGAAAGTATTCGGTATAGATGCCTTAAAAGGGCGCGGTATGTCGGCGCAGGCCGGTCCCGAAACGGGTCGAAAAGCCGACGCGAAGGCTGCTCTTACGCGCGCGCTTCTTAGAGCAAGCGGTCGAAACGGCGGTGGTGGCTGGTAATCTACCCCCATCCCCAGCGCCAACGCTTTCGGTATGGCCCAGGTGATGAGTTTGGCAGGCTGACTATCGATTCAAGGCCTCGCAATCCGCGGGGCCTCTTTCTTTTGGAGAGGATGAATGCCCAGAAACCCATCAACCGGCGTCTATTCCAAACCCGCCGGAACGACCCCTTCCGTCGGCCAGGTCATCGACCCGGCGCCATGGAACGCACTGACGACCGATCTCGGCAACGAAATCACCAACTCGCTGCCGCGCGACGGCTCGGCGCCGATGGCCGCGCCGCTCAAGGCGGCAGGCGGCACGGTTTCGGCGCCGGGTGTCGGCTTCGCCTCGAACCCGCAGACCGGGATCTATCTCAAGGGCGGCGGAGTGCTGGGTTTCACCCAGAACGGCGTCGACATCGTTTTCGATAAAGCGTCGGTCTATGCGACGAAATCAGGCGATTACACAGCGCTTGCATCCGACGACAACGCCGTCCACCGCTTCACCGCGGCCGCCACGCTCAGCCTGACCGCAGCGGCCACACTCGGCGCAAACTGGCACTATTGCGTCATCGCCGATGGCGGCGATGTGACGATTGACCCGAGCGGGTTGGAGACGATCGACGGCGCGGCCACACTTGTCCTCAAGGACGGCTACAGCGTCGAAATCATCTGTTCGGGCGTCGCTTTCTTAACCAACAAGCTCTACGCCAGGATCCAGAGCAAAGCAGACAGTTCGGCCGTCGGCGATTTCGTCGTTGGGCTGATCCTTTCCAATAACGCCAGCAGCCCAACCACCCATGTCGATTTTTCCGCGGGTTCCGCCAGGTCGGGGGCAAGCTTCGTTGCCAGCGCCGCCTCATTCACCAAACGGGTGACGGGGACATTTGCGGCGGGAACGGGCGCCGGCGGCCTCGATTCCGGCGCCGTCGCAGCAAATGCGACTTACTTTGCCTATGCTCTGCGCAAGGACGCCGACCTGTCTTTCGACGTTGTTCTCTCGACCTCGGCGACGATCGGCGGCGTCAGCACGACGCTGCTCACCGGCTATACTATCGTCAAATGCGTCGGCGTGGTGCTGACGGATGCAAGTTCGCTTATCCGCCAGTTCGTGATGTATCCGCGTGACGAATATACCTTTGTTACGCCGGTCAAGGATGCTATCGGTGCCGGCATCTCTACGACCTCGACGCTTCTGGCGCTGACAGTGCCAAATGGGGTGAAAGTCAAAGCGAAGCTGCGTTTCGAGTTCACATCGTCGGCAACGACTAACGCAGCTCTGCTGTCGGACCCTGCACAAGGTGCGCTTGTTGCCGGCGCCGGCAGCGATGGCGCCAATGTCGGCACTATCCAGGTAGCAAACGGTTTCGCAGTGGGATCGCAGGAGATATGGACAAATACAAGTCGGCAAATTCGCATGGCATTGGGCGGCTCTATCGGCAGCATCTGGATCTGGAATGATGGCTTCCATTTCCCATGCGGAAGGAGCTCTTGAATAAGCTCCACACCTGTGTTTGACATGCTGCCATCACGCCGGGAGTAGAAATGGCACAGGTCGACAAGGCATCATATCGCAATCGAGGCGGCGTAATCCAGCGACTCGTCACTGCTTATAAGCGCTTCCGCTACTTCACCGCGGCCGGCGAAAATCTCGTGGTGAAGCGCAGCGCAGAGTTCCGCCTGGTCGGTCATGCCGTCCTTGAGGTTGGGGATAACGTCACCATCCAAGATCAGTCATTCTTTCAACTTACAATGCCAGAGCCCAGAGTCTTCATCGGCAACAACACCGTAATAGGTCGGCGCAACATCATCACGGCGAAGAACCGGATATCAATCGGCAATGATGTCCTGATCGGCTCTGATGTCCAGATCATCGATCACAGCCACGGCATGAGGCGCGATATGCCAATCAGGCTTCAGAAGGCTGCGATCGGTACAGTTGAGATCGGTAACGATGTCTGGATAGGCGCCGGAGCGAAGATCCTGATGAACGTCAAAATCGGCAATGGCGCCGTGATCGGAGCGAACGCCGTTGTGATAAGCGACATCCCGGAATATGCAATCGCTGTCGGTTCACCGGCAAGGGTTGTCAAATATCGCGAATAGCGGTCAGACTTGGCTCGTGTTCAAATTTGATAGACGTGCCGCGGTAAGGAGTCGGCCCCACCAGCGTCTCACGCCACGGCCGTGGCGGTTGTCGGGTCGTTTGAAGGATTGCGTCAGAATGCCTAACGCCGATTCGGCCACGGAACGGAGCATAGGCCCTGTCGAGACCCGATCCCAAAACCGGGCTGACACCGATCGCGCTGAAAAGCACGGGTCAAATTACCTCCGACCAAATCACCAACGGAGGCGGTGGAATCGGAAGTCGCGTAAAAACCTAATCCTCAGGTCGATTCCGCTAGTATCCTTTTATCGACGCGGCAGCCGGTACATAGGCGGCCAGAGGGGCAGCAGGCGCCGTCAAATCGCAATCTGACGCGAGTAAACGTTTAGGAGCGCTTTCAATCCCGGCAGGATTGCGCTATTCCGCCGAAAGGTGGAGGGATTGGGCATTGGATGCTCTTGCACATCAAGAGGCAGACACGCAGGCGCGGGGTCGCATACGCGGCTTAGACGGGCTCAGAGCAGTTTCACTGCTCCTGGTTTTGGTGGCCCACTGGGCGCCGCTTACATATCTTGTCTTGGAATGGGGACGAAGCGGTCTTTTGATATTCTTCGTGATCAGTGGCTTTCTGATCACGAGAATACTGATCGACTTAGCGGGAAGACGGCTTGAGGTTGGAGGGATACGGCTTCTTAAGGGATTCTATGGCCGTCGGTTCTTCCGCATCCAGCCCATCTACTATCTGGCGCTCATATTTGTCATCTGCACAGGACTGAATGACACTGTGCGGCAAGACGTGCTTTATCACGTCTTCTTCGTGCAGAATCTAGCAAATGCGCTGCTGCGAAACGACATCGGAACCTATGGACCCGCTGCCCCCTGGTGGTCGCTCGCGGTTGAAGAGCAGTTCTATGTTTTCTGGGCCCCGATCGTCATCTTTCTCCAACCGAAAGCTTGGAAGCTTTCCCTAGTGGGGGCATTTGCCGTTGCAATCGGCTGGCGCACATTCGCTTGGTATGCCGATCTTGGCCAGGCGAGTGTCCTCGTTACATTCGGAAACTTAGACTCGCTGGCTGCTGGTGCAGCAGTCGCCATCATCACATCGACGACCCGGATTACGCCGGCATTGTCGCGCTGTTTCGCCGCAATAATGATCATTGGCATCGCGTCAGTCTGTCTGCTGTCATTGGCAGAGATCAGCGAAGGTGCACTCGCGTATCGGAGTAGTTTCCACGGCAAAGTACTTGCTGACGTGCCGGTTTACATGATTGCCTCATCGCTCATATTTTTTTGGGCTGTTGGCAAGGCAACAACCGCAGCAAAGTTGATGGAAAATCCTGTTCTGGTATTCATAGGCAATCGTAGTTACGGTGCCTATGTCTATCACCAGGTCGTGAGCTATACGTTCTATTTCGTCGTGACGCCGCGCTTGCTTGAGCCCATTTTCGGCGTGAAGCTCGGGTTTCGTGGGCTCGTCGAGCTTTGCGTCTTTGGCGCTGTCACGCTGTTGCTCGCCGCTTTGTCGTATAAGTACATCGAGCGGCCGATATTCAGGCTTCGTGATCGGATCTATCCGACTAATCGATAGCGTTCGTTGAACGCGGCACCTTCTGAATAACCGAAATACGTCGCCCGCCTTATATAGTCGGGTGCTTTTCTACATTCACAATCCGGAGCCCACCCCATGCTCGTCCACAACTGGCGCGCCGTGCTGAGGCGCGCCTGGAGCGTCCGCCTTATGGCGTTGGCGCTCGTCTTCATCGTCCTCGAGCCCGTCACCAATTTCATCGCCGGCACCTGGGTGCCTCGCAACCTCTACATCCAGCTCGGCATGTCGGTCATGACCGGCCTCCTCACCGCGGCGGCGATCGTCGCGCGCATCGTCTTTCAACAGCAAATCTCAGGAGAACTGAATGGCAAACCGCCTTCAGAAGGGTAGTGCTGCGGCTGCCATGGCCGTGGCACTCGTCGGCAGCTTCGAGGGGCTGCGGCAGCATGCCTATCCGGATCCGGCGACCGGGGGGCCGCCTTGGACGATTTGTTATGGCAGCACCAGCGGGGTCAAGCCCGGGGATCATAAGACGGTGGAGCAGTGCAAGGCGCTGTTGGCGCTGGAGCTTCAGACCTATGCGCGCGGCATCGAAAGCTGCGTGCGCGTGCCGCTGCCGGATGCGCGTTTCGTGGCGCTGACCTCGTTTGCTTACAATGTCGGCGTCAAGGCTGCCTGCGGGTCGAGCGCGGTCCGGCTGATCAACCAGGGCAGGACGGCCGAGGGCTGCGAGGCGCTGTTGAAATGGAACCGCGCCGCCGGCATCACCTTTCCCGGCCTGACGCGGCGCCGGCAGAAGGAACGCGCCTTCTGCCTGGAGGGCAACTGATGTTCGGCCTTCTCGATACGCTGAAGATGGCCGCCGGCATCGCCGCCGGGCTCCTCCTCTATCACCTCTATGCCGTCGCGATCGGCTATCCCTCCGCAGAGCGTGAGGCGCGCGCCGGTTACGTCGTGCTGGCCGAGAAGGCGGCGGCCGAAGCCTGGGCCGCCGAGATGCAGCGCCAGCGCGATGCGGCGGCCCGCGCCGGTGAAGAGCATCGCAAGCGGCTGGAGGCGGCCAAGGCCGCCGAGCAGACCGCCAGAGACACGTTGGAAAACGAGATCCGATCCTATGAACTCGAGCTTTCGGAAAAGAACCGCGCTTGCGCTGTCACTGCTGCTGATCGTGACTGGCTGCTCCGCCACTGAGCGCCTGAACCAGGCGGCGGTTGCCAAGGGGAGGGCTGCGGCCGGTATTGTGCTGCCGCCGCTGCCCGATGATTTGAGAAGGCAGGAAGCGCATGCGCCCGTGCGCGAAGGCGAGCCGCTGATCGCCATCCTCGCCCGTGAGCGCCAGGCGCTCGACCGCGCCAATGCCCGTCAGGGGCGCACAGTGCAATTTTACGACGACCTCACCAGCCGATACGGAACACGCCGATGATGAACGCCATTTCGCTTGCCCTTGCCAATCCGCTGCTGAGCGGGACGGGCGGCAATGCGGGAGATCCCGACCGCTACATGTTCTTCGCCACCCGCAACCGCATGCCGTCGGGCGGCATCGTCACCGCCGCTGCCGGCACGAATTATGTCTGCAGCAAGATCGTCGTCGGCACGCCGCAATATAAGACGCGGACCTTCCGCTTTCACCTCTCCGGCTTCGCCTCGACGGAGGGTGGAAACTCGCCGCAGGAAACTGTCGTCACCGGCACGATCGGCGCGCCCGGCAATTCGGTCATCGCCGATGCCATGTTCATCCGCGTCGCCGGCATCTTCTACCAATGCAGCTTCGCCGGCTCGAACACGGTGACGGTCGCCGACCAGACGAACGGCGCCTGGACGGACGAATTGACCATTGCCGACGTCGCGCCGGAAAGCGAAATCGAAATCTGGCTGTTTTATCACACCGCGGTCGGCGAAAAGGTGTGGCCGGTCTATCGCATCCAGAAGCATCGCGGCGAACGCGTCTGGGGCGCCGGCGATCTCGACACGCTGCTTGCCTTCAAGGACACGCCGCTCGCCGACAGCACGGCTGCACTCGATGTGAACTATGGCCAGCAGGCGCAGCCGCAATATTGGGGGGCCGATTTCATGGTCGCCAAGGGCGATTGGGACGGAAGGCCGGTCGCCCTCGGTTTCGTCGACAGCATCGGCGAGGCGCGCCAGGAATATTCCTCTGCCGCCGACAGCCGCGGCAATCTCGGCTGGTTGCGCCGCTGGCTCGACAAGGACGGTGGCGCCGGACGAATTCCGCATTGCCTGATCGGCATGCCCGGCGCCGGATCGGTCCGCGAATACACCGGATCCGGATCGTCCATCGCAACCCGGCGAAGGGATATCGTCCGCGAGATCAAGGCGTTCAACGGCAACAAGCTGCCCTTCACCGTCATCGCCAACCAGATGGGGCAGAACGATACTTCGACGTCCTACAGCACCTGGTTCAACACGAACTATCGGTCGCTGGTCAACCGCATCCGCGCCGAATATGCCGGCGTCAAGATCGTCGCGTTCCCTCCGCTCGGCCGCACGACCGTCACCAAGTCCGCAACGCTGACGTCGGTGGGAACGACGGTCACGGCAACCCATTCCACTGCGACGGGCGGACTTGTGACAGGGCAGACAGTCACGATCTCTGGTGCAGCTCAGGCGGAATACAATGGCAACGTCGTGGTGACGGTATTGAGCCCGACGCAGTTTACCTATCAGTTCGCCGGCTCGGCCACCTCTCCGGCGACAGGATCAATCATTGTCAATGATTTGGGCATGCGGGCCGCCTGGCAGTCTTACGGCGCAAACAACATTTACCCTTCCGACGGAACCGACGCTTCCGGTAAATGGCGTCTGCGTGACGACATTCTCGCCGGGACTTCGGCCTGCTGCGATGACGCAATTGATACCTACGCAGCCTGGGCATCGACCGAGAAAGGCGGCGCCTGGCCCGGCATGCTGGAGCTTCCGAGTACGACAATCGCCGTGCAGGCCGGAACGGATGGCGTCACGACGTATAACCAGATCACCGTCGCGGATGCGAGCATTTTCAGGCCTGAGCAGCAGCTGCATATTTACGCCGGTCCCGAGGGCGTCGTTCGTCTCAGCACCCAGACCATCGCCGGCATTTCGGGCAATGTGGTCACCTATATGGGATCCAGCGCCGTCATCCTGCCGGTGGGCTCCATCGTTCGCCCAGCCCCATCTGTCGGCGAGCTCTCGCCGCTATCCCTTGTTCACCCGCAACCCATCATGATCGACCGCATCGCGAGCGGCATTCCCCAATCCGAAAAGCTGAAATTCAATTCATAACAGGGTGCCGATATGACATCGAATGACGATATCCTGCGCGCCCTCGGGCGCGTGGAGGGCCGGCTGACCGGCATCGAGGAAAATGTCGCGCTGCTGCGCCAGGAGATGAGCGAGGAAAAAGCCAATGCCCATGAGAGCCGAGCCGTGATCCACAAGCGCCTCGACGAGCAGGCAAGGCAGATCGCCCATCTCAATACCAGGGCGGCGATCAGCGGCGGAGCCGATGCGCAGCTCCGCGACGAGATCCTGACGCTCAAGGAAACCGTCGAGAAGAACCAGGAAACGGTTGCCCCGGCGCTCGAAGAGTGGAAACGGATGAAAACAATCGGCTATGGCATCTCTGGGCTGATTGCCTTCGCCGGCCTGACGACCGGCGGGGTCATTGCCTATGCGAGCGACGGAGCGGTGGGGGCGTTGCGGCATTGGCTGAAGATCAACTAGACGCGCTTTGCCCGGCCTTACCAATTGCTACGACGAAGGTCGGGTTGTGTTTGTGTATAACTGACTTCGAGGTTGAGTAACCCATTTGATCAGGCATAGTCAGGGCATGCTTGATCTCTCGTTCCCTTGGCCCATCGGTCCCATTCCAATAGCCATGACTGCTTGGGCGTCTTACGGTCTTTACCGTGCAGTTGTAACACGCGATGGAGTTACGTGGGCTTCAGTAGTTTCAGTACTGGGGCTGGTGGCATTCATGGCAGCACTCACTGCCCAAGTCGTGAGGCCCGCCATCGACCAGACACTTGCTCTGATGATAGCCCAACTTCTCGGAACGGGTGCGTGCTTCCTGCTTGGCAAGTTCCTGTGGTCCGTTCAAAAAACGAAACCGGAGCTGTCTCTCAGGCGTCCCGGCGTGAAAGAGTTTCGCGGCATGGGCATCTGCCTGAGTGTCCTGCTTGTTGTTGACGGGCTTTTCTTTTTGTTTCTCGACGCCGGGAAGTGTGAACATTTCATAGGATACATGGCTGATAAGTGCGCTGGGCAGGAATTATTTATCGGAATTCATGACTTTCCAATCGCAGTTTATATTGGAGTTCTCATGGGCGTTCCTGCAGTAGCTGGACTAAGTCTCGGAATCTGGGCGCTGTTTGCCGGCCAATCCAGTGCGAAAAACAGTGTTGGCGATTGAGGCCAGGTGGCAGATCGCCTAGCTCGACACGAGAGTGGCAATCACAGGCGGAGCGGAACGCGCAGACCGCGCCGAGATCGGCACGCTCAAGGAAACCGTTGAGAAGAACCAGGAGACCGTCGGGCCGGCGCTTGAGGAGTGGAAACGGATGAAATCGATCGGCTACGGCATTTCGGGGCTGATCGCTTTTGCCGGACTGACGACCGGCGGGATTGTCGCCTATGCCAGCGATGGCGCGGTGGCGGCGCTCAGGCATTGGTTGAAGATCAGTTGAGCAAGATCATCATTCCTGGTGCTCGCAATCCAGCATGTGGCGGAAACATTTCCAAGTAAACGCAGCAAAGCGCCAGCCGCCCGGTTTGATATATTGCTACAGCCGAAGCTCAACCAGCATATCGAAATTTTAGCATTCTCTAACGAACCAAACCGCCGTCTGTTTGTTATCCTTTTCAGGAGGAAACAGACATGAAGAGCATGAACAATCGCCAAGTTCGCATTCCCGGTCCGCGGGAGCATGATGTCGCGGAGCATTGCCGCAAGTTTGGCATTGGGCCGGCGGAGGAGAAGAAGCTGAAAAAGCTGCTCGGGTCTCACGCGCCGCTACACGAGATCCAGGCCAATGCGCCGCCGCGCCAGCCGAAATGGCGGTGACTTGCTGTCTGTATTTCCGAAGACGGAAGCAGAAACTCCGGCAGCTACAAATAGTGTAGTAAATTTTTACTCGGGCTGCGCGACTGTGCCTCACGGAATATTTCCGTATCGAGAAATAAGTTAGGAAATACTCTGCCGTTTCAGTATCTCCACTCGGAACTTCCGGCGCGAGCCGGTGTTTTGGTCGCAGGGCCGCGTGGCAGGGTTTTCGTCTCCTGTATCCCCTGCTACCCCTGCAGGCGCTGCGCGGCCCACTGAAACCACCCTTGGCTGGGGCGGCATGCGGTCGTCCGCGCCGGCCGTTCAATGCCGCAGTTGGCGCGACAGCATCAGAATGTAATCATCTGCAATGTCGGCGACCACCATGGCCGCTTCCGCCGGCGCAAAGCCCCAGCCGACCGCCTCGGCGACGATCTTCATCACATGCGCTTCAAGCGCCTGCCGGCAGTCCGACACAGTTTCGACATGCGGGCATTTGGCACGAAATTCCACGACATTGCTCATGGCATATCCTCCGTTTGATGTTGCTGCGCCCTTGCTGCATGAAGCCGGTCTCTCCAGGGAAAGGCGGGCTATGGGTCCGGTGAGCTGTTCCGGACAATTAGTAATCGTGAAAATACGATGGCATAGGGCGGGGGGCATTCAAGCGGATGCTGATATTAAGGTAAGCCGGTAGGGTTAATTCGCCCGGCGGCAGCATGTTGCCGCACGCCGGCTTGTCAGGCAATGGCGCAACAGCTTGTTTTGGTGTCGCTTTCCGGCACGGAAAACCGCCGGCCTCGTCGGGTTTTCGCCGAAAATGTCGGAATTTACCATGCGGAGCGGCGGGAATGGCCCGGAGGCTGCAGCCATGTGCCGGGCCGGGACGGAGGCAAGGAAGAGCCCCTCTCCACGGGCTTCCATCTCCAGTTCGGATGACGCAACGAGCCGCCCCTCTCAGGCCGCGGCGAAGGGTACGGCGACAAAGGTTTTACTACCGTCGCGTTCGACGAGCAGCAGCACCGATTTGCGGCCGGCCTTGCCGGCTTCGGCGATCGCAGCCTTGACGTCGCGGGCATTGTGCACCGGCCGGTCGTTGACCGAGACGATGATGTCGCCCGACTGAATGCCGGCAGCGGCCGCCGATTTGTCGGGATTGACGCTGGCGACCACGGCGCCGCTGACGGAGCGCGGCAGGTCGAGCTGCCGGCGCACGTCGGGCGTCAGGTCGGCAAGGCCGATGCCGAGGCTCGGCTGGCCCGAAGCCTGGCCCTGCGTTTCCGGGTTTTCGGCCGCCGCCTGTTTCTGGCCGTCCTCGTGGGTGCCGACGGTGACGTTGAGATCGATCGTCTTGCCGTCACGCCAGACGCCGAGGGATTCCCGCGTGCCGGGCGAAAGATCGGCGACGAGCCGCGACAGGTCCTTCGGCGTCTTGACGGCCTCGCCGCCGACCGAGGTGACGATATCGCCGGGTTTCAGGCCGGCCTGGGCGGCCGGCGTATCGGCGGACACGGCGGCCACCAGCGCCCCGCCTGTTTTGTCGAGACCGACGGCATCGGCGACGTCTTTGGTGACCGGCTGGATCTGCACGCCGAGATAGCCATGGTCGATCGAGCCGTTCTTCTCAAGCTTGGCGACGATCGCCTTGGCCTCGTCGGAGGGAATGGCGAAGCCGACGCCGACGCTGCCGCCGTTCGGCGAATAGATGGCGGTGTTAATGCCAACCACCTTGCCCTCGCGGTCCACGAGCGGGCCGCCTGAGTTGCCGTGGTTGATCGGCGCGTCGATCTGGATGAAATCGTCATAGGGCCCGCTGTGCAGGTCGCGGCCGCGCGCCGAGACGATGCCGGCCGTCACCGTGGTGCCGATGCCGAAGGGATTGCCGATCGCCAGGATCTGGTCGCCGAGCTTTAGCCTGTCGGAATCGCCCCAGGCGATGGTCTGCAGCGGCTTGCCGGCCGTAATCTTCAGCACGGCGACATCGGATTTGGGATCGGTTCCGATCAGCTTGGCCGGCAGTTCGGTGCCGTCGTCGAGCGTCACCTTGATGTCGAGAGCATTGTCGATGACATGATTGTTGGTGACGATGACGCCGTCGGGGCTGATGATGAAGCCGGAGCCGAGCGCCATCGCATGCTGCGAGGGCCGATCGCGCGGCGCCTGCCGGGGCAGGGGGATGCCCTGATCCTCGAAGAACTGGCGGAATTGTTCGTCCATTGGCGATTGCTGATCGGCGCTGACGTCGCTCGCCTTCATCGTCGTGGTGATGGTGACGACAGCCGGCTTGTCGGCCTCGACGATTGCGGCGAATGAGCCGCCTGCGGCCAGGATGCCGCCGCTATCCGAAGGGGCGGCCAGCGCGGTCGTGCTGTTGATCGCAAAGGGCAGGCAAGCCGCGCCGGCGATGATGGCGGCTCCGACGAGCGCTGCGGTGCGGTGTTTGCGGAGGGTGTGTGACATGGCGGTAATCCCTTGGGCGGTCGCCCTTTGGAAGAAGATTGGCTTTTGATGGCGTCGTGGTTCCATGTCATGGGACCTGGCGTCGGATGGCGTATGGCGCCAATTCTCTTTGGGACACGCGCAGTCGTCGGGGGCGGCGGCCTGGCGAATGGAAGAATTCGCGCTTGGGATTCATATGATCCCGCCGGACCGATTTACAAATTAAATATCGATCATGTTTATATTGCCGATTTGTAAGGTTTCACTTGGGTTTACCTTCATTTTCCACCGCCGCTCAAGGCGGCTGCGCGCATCGGCAAATGCCGACTGGTTCTCTCAGGCATATCCCCTCCGCTCGGATTTCCATCGAAAACAATAGGCTTATTGGCAGCAGACGATCCCGCTGCCTGCGCGAAATATGTCGTCATCATACGATGTTAGTAGACTCTAAATTATTTCTTCTGCAGAAAGTAATGGCGGAGAATCGCCGAGTCCGCAGCGGCAGACGGGGAGGCGATGAGCAAGTCGGTGGAGCGGGGGAAGAAGCCGAGGCGCAGCGCGCCTGTGAAGCTCAGCGATGTGGCGAAGAAGGTGGGTGTCAGCCCGATCACCATCTCGCGCGCGCTGCGCAATCCCGAAATCGTCTCGGAGGATCTGCGCGAGGAGATCCTGCGCGCGGTCGAGGAGATGGGCTATATTCCTAATCTCGCCGCCCGGGCGCTGGCCGGCCGCCACAACGGCATCGTCGCCGTCATCACGCCCGCCTTGCACCAATACGGCTTTACCAGCCTGATGGTCGGTATCGAGGATCGTTTCCGCGACACCGATCTCACCGTGCAATATTCCAATACGCTGCGCCATGCCGAGGGCGAAGCCGGCCTGTTGAAATCCTTCCTGACGCAGAAGCCGGCCGGCGTCATCATTGCCGGCGCAGAATCCTACCGCGATCTTCTGCCGCTGATCGACAATGCCGCCTGTCCCATCGCCCATGTCACCGATCTCAGCCAGGAGCCGCAGAAGCTGGTCGTCGGCCTCGATCATTATACGGCAGGTGCCGAACCCACCCGCTTCCTGTTGTCGAGAGGCTATAAGAGGATCGCCTTCTTCGGCCGCGGCGCCGATGTCCGCTCGCGCCGGCGGATAGAAGGCTATGAGGCGGTGATGCGGGAAGCCCGGTGTTTCGACCCCGCTCTCATTATCGGCGGCGATGCGACAAGCCGCACCGGCCTCGGCAGGGAACTGTTTGCCCGGCTGATCGAACGCGTGCCCGATGTCGATGCCGTCTTTGCCCAGAGCGACGAACTGGCGCTCGGCGTCCTTATCGAATGCAAGGCGCGCGGCATCCGCGTGCCGGAGGAGGTCGGCATCTGCGGCTTCAACGATCTGGAATTCTCCGCCTTCATCGAGCCGTCGCTGACGACGGTGTACATCCCGCGCCAGGACATCGGTTACCGCGTCGCCGACATGCTGCTGCGCGCCATCCGCGACGAACCGCCTGACGAAGACAGGGTCAATTGCGGTTTTTCGATCATCCCGCGCGGCTCGACACGGTGATCTGTTAAGACACCGCGACAATAGGCGTGTAGGCGAGCCTTGCTGAAGCCTGGGCTGGGCATCATCGGGACTATTCCGTATATGGACAGAATGACAATCACTGTGCTCAAAAATGGATAAGCTAGGCTTGTCTTTCGACAGAATGCGTACCTTTGTTCGCGTCGCCGAGCGCGCCAACCTGTCGGTGGTCGCAAGGGAGCTGGGCGTCGGCCAATCCACCGTGACGCGGCACCTCAATGAACTGGAGGAGGCTGTCGGCGTGGCGCTTCTCAGCCGCACCACGCGTCGCGTCACCCTGACGGAGGAAGGCAGTCGCTATTATACCAACTGCCTGCAGATCTTGCGCCTGGTCGAGCAGGCTGCTGAAGAAGCCAGAGATGCCCGCCAGGCGCCCGCCGGCGCAGTTCGCCTTTCCTGTACGGCAGCGCTTGGCGTCATGCATGTCACGCGAATGATTTTTGCCTTCCAGGACAGGCATCCTGATATCCGCATCGATCTCAACCTGACGGACGAGCGGATCGATCTGGTTCGCGAAGGCGTTGACGTGGCGCTGCGTCTTGGACCTCTCTCCGACAGCTCGATGAAACTTCATGCGGTCGGAGAGAGCCAGCGCCTGCTGGTCGGCGCTCCGGCTTATCTGTCCGCTCGGGGACGGCCGGAGCGCCCGGCCGATCTGTCACGCTACGAAACCGTCGTGATGTCCAACGTCGCAGGCAGCAATCAGCTCCTTCTTTCCGCTCCCGACGGCGCCAGCCTGACAATCCCGGTCAGCGGGCGGTTGCGTGTTGACCACGGGCTTGCGGCGCGCGCAGCCCTGGCCGCCGGGCGCGGCATTGGTCCTACTCATCTCTGGCTGGTTCACGATCTTCTCGACGATGGCCGGCTCGAGGTCGTGCTTGGAGACTATCAGCCTTTTCCGGTTCCGGTGAGCTTGCTGATTGTGCCGGAGCGTGCAGCCATTGCCCGGGTTCGGCTCCTCGTCGACTTTCTTGCCGCCGAGATCGCCAAGCTGCCGGGCATCCGGCCATCGTAAGTCTTTGAAGCATGCCGTTATCGCGAGAAGGGCTTCAAGCTCCGAAAGACCGCTTGTCGCCGCGCCACCCCGACGTCCGCAGAAACTGCTCCCAGTTGAGCGTCTCGGGAGCCAGGCGCCGGCTCCATTCGAGATCGTGCTCCTTGCCGAAATAGCCATACTCGACGGCATATTCGACCATCCCGAGAAGCTCTCGAACGAAAAATTCGTTGGCGGCAAACTCCGGAAAATAGTTGAGCAGGCCCTCCCTGTCGAAAGCGTTCCGATACTCGGCCTTGCGGCCGGTCACGCGTTGAAAGGTTTCGACCATCTCCCGCGGAGAAATGATCTCGCCGATGACCGGCAGCGTTTTGCCGTTGTAGCGCTCGGGGTGTGAGAAGATCTCGAGCACAACCGGTCCGGTCGCGGTCAGCGGATCGACAAAAGGTGCGGCGAAATCTTCAGGAAGATAAATCGGCAACTGCAGGGTGTCACCTTCCATGCGAGGCGCATAATATTCAATTAGATTGGTGTAAAAGAATGCCAGCATGATGAAGGAATGCGAGACCGGCAGGTCGCGAATGTAATCTGCAACGCTGGCCTTGTCGGTAAAATGCGGGGCATATTTCGTCCCACCGGTGATCTTGTCGACATTCTCGAGCGTGCTGAACACAATATGCCCGACGCCGGCCTCCACCGCCGCATCCGCCAATTGCCGGCCGAGAGGCGCCTCGATTTCCTCCGGCGCGGCGATCGGCGGCGTCATCACAAACGCGCCATCCGCGCCCTTGAAGGCGGCAACGAGATCCTCCTGACGGCCGAGTTCGAGAGGCACGGTGACGATCTCAGCGCCGAGTCTTTTCAGACGTAAAGCTTCCGGCGAATCCTTTCTGCGCGTGAAAGCGCGGACGCGGAAGCGCTGGCTTCCAAGAAGTGTCGCAACGACGCTGCGCCCCTGTTTGCTCGTTGCACCGGTAACCGCGATCAGCGGCTTATTGTCTGTAGACATGGCTTTCATCCTTCCCTTCATTGGCTGCCGGCTGGATAGCCGGGCGTCTCATGCCGGGAGGGCGGTCGGCCAATGCCGATAGCCCACCTCAATGGCAGGCACCTTTAGCTCAACACGGACTACAGCTGTAGATATCTATAATGCATAATATAATGCCGATTTTTGGATAAATGACCGAGGCCTCTCCTATCAGCACTCAGGGTATCAGCAGGATACTGCCCGCCGAGCGCCCGGATTCCATCTCTTCGTGCGCCTTGGCAACATCGGCCAAACGGTATTCGGCAGCGATCTGCGAAACGATTCCTGTTTCCATCGCGCCGACTGCAGCGAGCGCGGCCTCGCGATACTGTGCGATGTCAGCACACCAGGCCATGATGCTCGGATGGCAGAGGGCCTTGCCCGGGCGAAGTTCCTCGACAGGCACAGGCGGAATGGCACCGGCGGCCTGACCGATGGTGACAGCCATGCCGAATGGCCGGACAGAGCGTATGGTTTTGAGGAGCGTGTCGCCGCCTATGCCGTCATAGGCGACGTCTACGCCGAGCCCGTTCGTCAGCCGCTTTACTTCCGCGACGACATCGGCGTCTCGTCCAACGATAAGGTGATCGGCTCCACATGATGCGGCGAGCACGGCCTTCTCGGCAGAACCGACCGTCCCGATCACCGTGGCATCCAGCGATTTGGCCCAGCGAACGAGGATGCTGCCGAGCCCGCCCGCGGCAGCATGAATCAGAACCTGCATTCCCCCACGCACATCATAAGTCTTTTTGAACAGCATGTAGGCCGTCATGCCCTTGAGAAGCGAACTTGCTGCCGTTTTTGCTGAAACGGCATCCGGAAGCTTGATCGCCCTTTCAGCGGCAATATTCCGCGCGGAGCGATAGGCGCCAACCGGAGGCCCGGCATAGGCGACGCGGTCACCCCTTCTGAACATCGAGACGCCGGCGCCGACGTCCTCGACGATGCCCGCCGCCTCGGCGCCGATCACTGAGGGGTAGGACGGCATCGGATAAAGGCCCTTTCGGTGATAGACGTCGAGAAAGTTGGTTCCGATCGCCTCATGACGAATTTTGATCTCGCCGTCACCGGGAGGCTTGCAATCATGCTGCTCGACATGGAACTGGGTGACATCGCCGGGGGCGCTCAGCCATACGATTTGCTCGGTCATCGCTCGTGCTCTCCTTTATGCCGGAAAATTAAGCGATGGCGTGATGTGTGAAAATTCCCTATTGTTTCACAATGATTGGGAGAGAATTCACAAATATCGACTGGGACGATCTTCGGCATTTCCTGGCGCTCGCCCAGTCGGGAACGCTGCTTGGCGCCGCAAAGCAGCTCGGCGTCGAACACGCCACGATAAGCCGGCGGATTTCATCGCTTGAAGCCAGTCTCGATCGCAAGCTCGTCGACCGGCGCGGACGGCGCATAAATTTGACCCAGGACGGCGAGCAGGTTGCCAGGCATGCAGCTCTCGTCGCGGTCCAGACAGCGGCCATCGAGCAGCTCGGTCGCAGCAGCACGACGGAATTGCGCGGTCACGTCAGGATCAGCGCGCCCCCCGCACTCTCGAGCGTGCTGCTGGCAAAGCCGATCGCGGCCGTCAGGCGCGACCATCCCGGCGTTGAGATCACGCTTGTCGGAGAAAAGCGCCTCGCCTCGCTGAACAGACGAGAGGCCGACATCGCCGTGCGGATGTCGCGTCCCGAGGACGGCGATTATTCAATCGTCAAGCTCGGCGAGACAAGGTTTCACCTTTACGCAACAAAGACCTATCTTGAAACCGTTCCACCGCAGGACTGGACCTTCATCGGCTACGACGAAACCATGAATGCCTCGCCGCAACAGTTGCGGCTGATCGAGCTGGCTGCCGGCCGGCCGATCGCGGTCAGGTCGTCCGTTCTGGAGTTTCAGGCCGCAACCGCAGGTTTTGGCGCAGGGGTCGTCATGCTACCCGATTTCGTCGTCCTGGAGTCCAGCGGTCTCCAGCGCATCGAGACGGAACATCCTTTGACGAGAGAGGTCTGGCTGGTTGTTCATTCGGATATCAAAGACGTCCCCTCCATTCGCGTCGTCATCGATGCGCTGAAAGACGTTCTGGGGGAGTAGTGCGTCTGGTTCGCGGGCGCCTGCTGCAGCTGATCGGAAACACCGCACGCCGGGCGAGCATGGCCGGCGCTCTGGAGCCACTTTACTTTTCGCAGAGCCGTCGGCCGCCGGAATAGGGCTGATAGGTACAATCGGATGGCCGGAAGGAGCGGTAACTGCGCGAGCAGGCGCTGATGTTGCAGGACTGCGGTGCGCCTTGACCATCGACTGCCGCTTCGGCCGATCGCACGCCGTTCAGCGTCGGTTCGGTCGTCGCCCCGCGGATGAAGTCCCGCCAAATATGCGCTGGCAGGCTGCCGCCCGTCACCCCCTTCATCGGCGCGTCATCATCATTGCCAACCCAGACACCGACGACGAGCGCGTCCGTGAAGCCGACGAACCAGGCATCACGATTGTCCTGGCTTGTGCCGGTCTTACCGGCCGCAAAGGTGCCGGGATCGGCGCCGCGTCCAGTGCCGTGCTCGACCACCAACTGCAGGAGGCCGAGGAGATCGGACTGGTAGGGGGAAAGATCGACATTCGGCTTTGATTGTTGGCCAACGCGAAATGTGTTGGGCTGCCCTGCCGCCTGGAAGTCGATGATGCCCCAGGGCTTGACGGGTGCCCTGCCGAGTTGGACGGAGGCATAGGCGCTGGTGAGGTTGAGCAGATTTACTTCGGATGTGCCGAGTGCCAAAGACGGCGTATCGGCCAGTGGCGCGTCGATGCCGAGTTCGCGGGCTGCGGCAATCACATTGTCGAGACCGACCTCTTCGGCAAGCGTCACCGACGCGGCATTCAGCGATCGCGCGAAGGCCTCGGCAAGCGTTACCCAACCGCGATAGTCGCCACCGGAATTTTCCGGCGACCAGCCGTTGATGTCGATTGGCGCGTCCAGAACCGAGTCAGACAGAGTGAGCCCAGCCTTCAACGCTGCGTAATAGACGAACAGTTTGAAGGTGGAACCCGGCTGGCGCATCGCGGTGACGGCGCGGTTGAACTGGCTCGCCTTGTAGTCGCGCCCGCCAACCATCGCAACGACCGCGCCGTCCGGCGTCATCGCAACCAACGCCGCCTGCGATGCTCCGACCGTCTTTCCCTCACCGTCCAGGGCTCTTTTCACCACCCGTTCGGCGATCTGCTGCAACTGCGGCACCAGCGTGGTGCGTACCGTGGTCGAGCCTGGCGAGGCGCCGGCGATTTCGCTCGCTTGCGGCGAAATCCAGTCGGCAAACCAGCTTCCGGAGCGCGGCGTCGGCGTCGTCGGGTGCAGCTTGGCAAAGCTCGTCTTGGCCTCCGACGCCTGTGGCGCGGTGATCTTGCCATTGGCCGCCATCGCGTCGAGAACGACCATGGTGCGCTGCCGGGCGCCTTCGAAATTATCGATGGGATTCCATTGGCTCGGCGCCCGCAGCAATCCCGCCAGCATCGCCGACTCCGGCAGCTTGAGGGCACCGATGTCCTTGTTGAAATAGATGCGGGCGGCGGCAGGCATGCCGGTGGCGCCGGCGCCGAGATAGACGCTGTTGAGATAGCGCGTCAGGATTTCCTCCTTGCCGAGCTTCCACTCCAGCCAGAAAGCGATGACGACTTCCTGGATCTTTCGTTTTATGGTTCGGTCGCTGTCGAGATATTGCAGCTTGATGAGTTGCTGGGTGATCGTGCTGCCGCCCTCCACCACCGAGCCTGCTTCCAGGTTCCGCAGAAGCGCCCTCGCGATGCCTCGGGGGTCGATGCCGAAATGATCCATGAACCGGCGATCCTCGATTGAAAGGACGGCATCGATCAGATGCGGCGGGAACTGGTCATATCGCGCATATGGACCCTGATAAGGCCCCTGTCTTACCAACGGCGCACCGTCAGCGGTTTCCAAAACGACGACCGGCTTTAACGTTCCATCGCGGATTTCACTCCACGGCACGTCTTTCAGTGCCCACACCAGCACGCTTCCGACGAGGAGGCAGACAAGAAGCGCGAACCCCACCGCATATTTCCGCCAGCCCGCGATGAGCCATGCGCTCCGTCGACTTTCACGCGGCTTTGAGCGCCGGTCGCGAATGCCGCGCCCGGCTTTGACCAAGGCTGTCGTCATCCATTTATGGGGCGCCGACGCTGTTCCAGGCCGCGCCGACCTCCTCAGCTTCGCCCCCCAAGACAATACGGCCGCCTTGACCTTCGCCAAGGCAGAATTTGCCTGCAGATCTTGGCGTATCGCACGCAACAGAGTTCTGGCAGCCTGCCTGGTTTGCTCGAAGGATCCATGCGGCGGCTGCGGGTCGTCGCTTTGGGCGGTTGCTGGTGAATCCAAGGTGGCCGCTGGCGCTGCCGGATCCAGGTTCTGATTGCGACCCGAACTCGAACCGCTAACGCTTTCACCTGTGGATTCGGGAGAATGGGGCATCGGTTACCGCTAAAAAAGCCAACGCAGCATCACCTTTATAGACGGGTGATGCCGAGTGTTCTACCGCAAAAGGCCCAACCGGACGGTGGGAGTATTTCGTTGTCACAGTGCGACTTGGGAAGCTACCGATATCAATTCCTGGGAATTCGGTGCCTTGAACGTCTGCACCCCAGGCTCCAGAACTTCCGTGAAGCTCCAGCGTACGATGCCCTCCCGGTCGATGAGGAACTGACCGACAAGCTGTCCCTTGTCGGCAGTCATCATCTGCCGGTCGGCCTCGGTAATTGGATAGCCTTCCTTCTCGTTGATAAATTCATCCATTGCCATCGGGTTCATCGGCTCGGGCAACTCGCCCGGAAGATCGATCCGTATCGCCATGACCGCGTCGATCCCGACCTCGGGTAAGCCGAAGGCTCGGTGCGAAGCCTTTATCGGGTCGGAAGCCGCAAGAAGATCGGGTATCGGATGGTAGCGGAAATAGAGCCGCGCGCGTTCGACCGGGGTGTTTACCACAGCCAGGGACTGAACGCCTTTCTCACGCAGCATCGGGTTGAGGTAGGCCATGGCCGCGACATGGCGCCGGCAGAACGGACAATGCAGGCCTCGAAACAAACCGATCAACAAGGGGCTGCGGCCACGAAAATCATCAAGTGCGATCTTCCCCTCGCGCGAGATCGCGTCAAACACAACGTTCGGGACCGGGTCGCCCGGTTGCAGCGGATGGTCGACATAGGGCGTGGACATGGACAACCTCCTCGCTCGGGGATCAGTCGAGAAAAGGCGCCACGTCAAGTCGAGGTCGAAATGAGCGTTGCAAGGCATGACCTCTCGTCTTACCGCATCGCCAGGATCTGATCTAAAATGGTCCCACATCGGCCCGCGGGCAAGCGCCAGACAGCGAATCGTGAACGGAAGACGTCCGTTTTCTGCAAAAGATATTTTTGGGCGCCCCTAGAGGCCGGCAGAGAAAATTTAAGTTGAGGGAGCAGCCACACGGCACATCGATCAGCCCTCAACCTGAGGTGCCCCGAAGTGGCCTCGAAGGACGGGGGCGGGTGATGAGCACTCCCCATCGTCCTCGAAGAGACGCCGGTGGCCGCCCTCGTCCTTCGAGGCCCCCTTCGGGGCACCTCAGGATGAGGGCGGAGGGAGCCCTAATCTCCTATCAGATATCGCTCGCAGCGCTCGACCACAGGTCGGCGGCTTCGGCGGCCGTCATGCGTCGCACCTCGGCCTCGTGGCTGCGGCTGGCGAAGAGTTCGCTGGCCATGATCTGTTCGGCGAGATCGGCCGGCAGCGAGAGGATGACGCGGGCGTCGCCGGTGTGCAGGCCGCCGAGTTCGGTGCGTTTGCCGGTCACCATGCCGCCGGCGACCGTGTTGTTGGTCTCCGGATCGATCAGGATGAAGGAGCCGGACTGGCGGTTCTGTTCATAGGGATCGAAGATCGCCGCTTCGTCGAAGGAAAGCCGCACTTTGCCGATCGCGTTCATGTAGAGCCGCTGGGCGGCGTTCCAGGTGCCGGTCTTCAATTCCAGTTGGCTTAACGGCTGCACCTGGACGCGCTGGCGGCGCGAACCGCTCTTCAGCCAGTAGCGTTTACCGGGCTCGATGCCCTCGGGCTGCAGTGCAACGATCTGCGCGTCGAAGGCGAGGCCGACCTGCGGCTGGGCATCGATCGAGACGATCATGTCGCCGCGCGCCACGTCGACCTGGCGGTCGAGCACCAGCGTGATCGCGTCGCCGGCGACGGCGGCATTGCGTACGAGATCGAAGGTGACGATCTTGGAGACATTGGCGACCATGCCGGACGGCAGGATCATGACGCTGTCGCCCGGCTTGACCGAACCGCCGGCAACCGTGCCCTGATAGCCGCGGAAGCTTTCGCCGGGGCGCGAGACGCGCTGGACCGACAGGCGGAAGCCGACCGTCTGCGACGAACGCACGGTCGCCAGCTCCAGCGTCTCCACCAGCGTCGGGCCTGTGTACCAGGGCATGGCGGCCTGGCCGGAATAGACGACGTTTTCGCCCTTCAGCGCCGACATCGGAATGGCGGTGATCTGCTTGACGCCGAGCGACAGGGCAAATTCCCGGAATTCATGGCTGATCTTGTCGAAGCCGGCGCGGTCGTAGCCTGTCAGGTCGATCTTGTTGACCGCAAGCACGAACTGCTTGATGCCGAGCAGCGAAGCGATGGTCGCGTGACGGCGCGTCTGTTCCAGAATGCCGAAGCGTGCGTCGACCAGCAGGATGGCGAGGTCGGCGGTCGAGGCGCCGGTCGCCATGTTGCGGGTATATTGTTCGTGGCCGGGCGTGTCGGCGACGATGAAGGAGCGCTTGTCGGTCGAGAAATAGCGATAGGCGACATCGATGGTGATGCCCTGTTCGCGCTCGGCCTGCAGACCGTCGAGCAGCAGTGCGAAGTCGGGCAGGCCGAGATCGTTCTGCTTGCCGGTGGAATCGCGCTGCAGCGTGGCGGCCTGGTCTTCCTTGACCGCCTTGGTGTCCCAGAGCAGGCGGCCGATCAGCGTCGACTTGCCGTCATCGACGCTGCCGCAGGTGATGAGGCGCAGCGGGCGCGAGTCGCGCTGGGCCTTCTGCGGCTCGGCCGCGGGGAGGCTGACGGCGGTTGCGGCCGAGACGGCGGTGTTGGCTGCGGTCATCTCAGAAATATCCTTCACGCTTCTTCTTTTCCATGGAGCCGGACTGGTCGCGGTCGATGGCGCGGCCCTGGCGTTCGGACACCGTTGCTATTTCGAGTTCGGCGATCACCTCTTCCAGCGTGGTCGCCTGCGAGCGGATGGCGCCGGTCAGCGGGAAGTCGCCGAGCGTGCGGAAGCGGATCATGCCTTCCTGGCGCACTTCGCCGGGCAAGAGTTCGAGGCGCGGATCCTCGGCCAGGATCATCATGCCGTCGCGCTCCACGAACTTGCGCTTCTTGGCGTAATAGAGCGGCACCAGCGGAATGTCCTCGGCCTGGATGTAGCGCCAGATATCGACCTCGGTCCAGTTCGACAGCGGGAAGGCGCGCACGCTCTCGCCCTTGCGGATCATGCCGTTATAGACGTTCCAGAGTTCCGGACGCTGATTGCGAGGATCCCAGCGGTGATCGGGCGTGCGGAAGGAATAGATGCGCTCCTTGGCGCGGCTTGCCTCTTCGTCGCGCCGCGCGCCACCGAAGGCAGCGTCGAACTGGCCGGCATCGAGCGCCTGGCGCAGGCTCTCGGTCTTCATGATGTCGGTAAAGGCGGCCGAACCATGGGTGAAGGGCGTGATGTTTTCGGCCGCACCGCGCGGATTGATGTGCTCGATCAGGTCGAGATCGTACTTCCTGGCAGTCTCGTCGCGGAAGGCGATCATCTCGCGGAACTTCCAGCCGGTGTTCACATGCAGGAGCGGGAAGGGCACGCGGCCGGGATAGAAGGCCTTGCGCGCCAGGTGCAGCAGCACCGAGGAATCCTTGCCGATCGAATAGAGCATGACGGGACGCTCGAATTCGGCCGCAACCTCGCGGAAGATATGGATGGATTCGTTTTCCAGCGCCTTCAGATGCGGGTCGAGCGGCGCTTTGGCGCTCTGGGGATTGCTGAGTTCCGTATCCGGACGGCTATCGGGCATGTCTTACTCCAGGCTGTCGATCTTTGCGGCTGCCCGCAAACAATTCCTTGATGTTGGCTTCCCCAAAGGCTGCGGCGGTCGCCGCGCCCTGATTGGGAAAGCCGTGAGGGTTGATTATTGTGCGGCGATCACCGAGGCCTCTTCGGCGACATGCAGGCCGCATTCGCGCTTCTCGTCCTGCTCCCACCACCAGCGGCCGGCGCGCTCCGGCTCGCCGGGCTTGATCGCCCGGGTGCACGGCTCGCAGCCGATCGACGGATAGCCGCGGGCATGCAGCGGATTGACCGGCACGCCATTGTCGGAAACGAAGGACTTGATTGCCTCCAGGTCCCAATCGGCAAGCGGGTTGACCTTCAACAGGTGCCGTTCGGCGTCATATTCGGCAAAGGGCGTCTCGGCGCGGTTGGCCGATTGGCCGCGGCGGAGGCCGGTGATCCAGATCGTTGCACCCTCGAGAGCGCGCGCAAGCGGCTTCAGCTTGCGCACGCCGCAACAGGCATGCCGGGCTTCAACGCTTTCGTAGAAGCCGTTCAGGCCGTATTTCGCTGCATAGGCGTCGATATCGGCCTTTTCGGGGGTGAAGCGCTGGATATGGATGTCGTACTGGGCTTCCGTCTCCTCGATCAGCGACAGCGTCTCGGCAAACAGCCGGCCGGTCTCGAGCGTCGCGATGTCGATCGGCAGGCGGTGCGTGCCGATCTCGGCGCTGATCACCTGGTCCTCGATGCCGAGCGAGGTGGTGAACACGACGCGCCCGCCAAGGCATGCCACCAGCGACAGACGTCCGGCAAGGTCGAGGCCCGCCAGCTTGTCGTTCAGCGCCTTGGCTTCCGCAATCGGCCCTTCTTCCGCAATCGTATCGATAACAGTCATGAGAATCCTGTCCTTTGTTGACCGGAGTATCGCAGTTCAATCCTGGATCGGACAGAAAAAGGGATTTCGAAAGCTGCGGCCGGAGGAGCAAATATCTCTCCGAAGCTGCCGCAATGCAAAAAAACAGCCGCCCGAGGATAAAAATCCCCGCGAACAGCTAGTATGTCTACAAAAATAGTAGAGTTACACGCAGCCTGTCAATTCGAAATCTGAAGTGATGGCGAAAAAGGTGCGGAAGCCACAGTTTCGGCGTAGATTGAATAAGCTTGGCTAAGGGCGAAAAACAAGGCCAAAACGCTTGTTCCTCAAGGCTTTCTCCGGCGCGTTCAAATTCCGTTCATGCTGGCTGTGCCATAGAGGCTGATGTACCTGTGAAGCGGCGCGGAATTCGCGCCGCATGTGTGTGTCGACGGTCCGAGATGATTACGCAAAAGGCGAAATATGCGCTGCGGGCGCTGACGGTTCTGGCGGATGCCGATGCCGACGAACCGGTGATGATTTCCGACATTGCCGCGCAGCAGAAGATCCCGAAGAAGTTCCTCGAACAAATCCTGCTCGACCTGAAACATCACGGCATCGTCGTCAGCCGCCGCGGCAAGCAGGGCGGTTATCTGCTGCTGAAACCCGCCCACACCATCACCTTCGGCGAGATCCTGCGCATCATCGACGGCCCGATCGCTCCGTTGCCGTGCCTGTCGATCACCGCCTACCGCAAATGCGACGATTGCGACGGCGAACAGACCTGCGAAATCCGCCACGTCTTCGCCAAGGTCGCCGACGCCACCCGCAAGGTGCTGTTCTCGACGACCATCGCCGATGCCGTCGGGCCGCGGCATGGCGCCGAAGTCACCCGCCTGCTCGCCTGAGCATCGCTCGAGAGTCTGCGGGACCCTTCTTCAAGATTTGGTGAAATGCCTTTTCTCGCCGCTGCGATGCTCCACCTGCCTGTCCATTCGGGTAGGGAGAAGATCCATGTTTGCAATTTCGACAAAGCATCTGCTGGCGGCCGTTGGTCTGTCGGCTGCCCTGGCGACGAGCGCTGCCGCCCATCACGGCTGGTCATGGGCCGAGGCGGATCAGATCGAGCTTCGCGGCACCATCGAGAAGATTTCCATGGGCGGGCCGCATCCGACGCTCGACGTTGCCACAGCCGATGACGGCGTCTGGCGTGTCGAGCTCGGCAATCCGCGCCAGACGGAACGCTCCGGCTTCGTCGAGGGCGTCGCCAAGCCCGGCGATCAGGTGATCGCTCTCGGAAACCGTTCGCAGGATCGCAGCGAGAAGCGGATGAAGGCCGTGCGCATCACCATCGGCGACAAGCGCTACGATATTTATCCCGACCGCATCCGGACGAACTGACCTGTCGTGATCGCCGTCCTCGAATGGCTGTCGGCCACGGCGCCCGCGGTTGCGCTCCGGCGCTCCGCAATGCTTTACATGTTCGTCAATGCCGGCCATATCCTTTCGATCGGCCTTCTCGTCGGCGCCATCCTGCCGCTCGATCTGAGGCTCGCCGGCTTCTTCCGCAAGGTGCCGGCGGAGATCATCGCGCCGTTTCTGTCGGGCGCGGCGGGCATCGGCCTTGCCGCGGCCGTCGTCACCGGCTTCTGTCTCTTCAGCGTGCGGGCTGTCGAATATGCCGCCAATCCCGCCTTTCTCACCAAGCTCGTCCTGATCGGGCTCGGCCTCCTCAACCTCCTTGCGGTCCATTTCGGGCCAGCGTGGAAGACGCTCATGACAACCGGCCTGATCCGGCCCGGCCTGCGCTTCTCCGCAGCCCTGTCGGCCGCAACCTGGATCGCCGCCCTGTTGGCCGGACGGTGGATCGGATTTCTGTGAAAGATTTCGTCGATTGCGAAATGAGTTTATATCAATAGGCTGAAGGAGCATGGAAGGGGTTAGGCCGATGAGCGCACTTGTAAAACTTGTAAGCGAGCACTGGACGCATGTGGCTCCTCTTCTTGCCATGCCGATCAACGAGGCTGAGTATGATCGTCTGGTGGAGCAGCTTGATGAGATTCTCGCTGAAGTGGGCGACGATGATGATCATCCTTTGGCCTTGCTTGCTTCTCGTATGGCGGACCTTGTTGAGGCCTATGACGAGCAGAACCGGCCGATGCCTCCGGTGACCGGAGCCGATGCACTTCGTTATATTATGGAGGAGCGGGGCCTCAGCCAGTCCGAGGTGCCGGAAGTCGGCGCTCAGTCCGTCGTCTCTGAGATCCTCAGTGGGAAACGGCAAATCAATCTCAGGCAGGCGCGCGCGCTGAGCGAGCGATTTCTCATGCCTGCATCAGTATTTCTCTCACTCTGACAGACCCCATTGCGCTCAGCCGAGTTCCTGGGCGAGTCCGATGAGAAGCCCCTCAGGACCACGGATATAGCAGAGCCGATACGCGTCCTTATACTGGACGACCTCGCCGACGAGCTGCGCGCCGCGCCTGCGGAGCCTTTCGAGGGTGTCGTCGATATCGTCGACGGTGAACATGGCGCGGAGGTAGCCCAGCGCGTTGACCGGGGCGCTGCGGTGATCTGCGATGACATCCGGCCTGAGGAAGCGGGAGAGCTCGAGCCGGCTGTGTCCATCCGGTGTGCGCATCATGGCGATCTCGACATGCTGATCGACAAGTCCGGTCACTCGTCCGGCCCATTCGCCGTCGATCGTGCCCTGTCCTTCGAGTTCGAGGCCGAGTTCGCGAAAGAAATCAATCGCCGCCGCGAGGTCTTCGACGACGATTCCGACATTGTCCATCCGCTTGAGCGCCATGTTTCCAACCTCCCAGCTGCCGTCCCAGGCTACAAGGTGCCGCCTGGCTTGACAACGGACGCTTGATCAGGCCTCCGCCGTCACCGATCGCTGACCGCCGCCCTTGGATTGACCCAGGGCTCCTGGTTCGAGCGCGCCAGCGGCTGCTTGCCGAGGATGTGGTCGGCGGCCTTCTCGCCGGTCATGATCGAGGGACCGTTCAGGTTGCCGTAGGTGACGTGCGGGAAGATCGAGCTGTCGGCGACGCGCAAGGCCTCGACGCCGATCACCCGGGTTTGCGGATCGACCACCGCCATCGGATCGTCCTTGGCGCCCATCTTGCAGGTGCCGCAGGGGTGATAGGCGCTTTCCAGATGTTCGCGCAGGAAGGCGTCGATCTCCTCGTCGCTCTGCACGCCTTCGCCCGGCTGGATCTCCGGGCCGCGATAAGCGTCGAAGGCCGTCTGCCCGAAGATCTCGCGGGTCAGCCGCACGCAATGGCGGAATTTCTCCCAGTCTTCCGGATGGCTCATATAGTTGAAGCGCAGCACCGGCTCGGCCTTCGGATCGGGCGAACGCAGCGTCACGCTGCCGCGCGATTTCGACAGGTTGTAGCCGACATGCACCTGGAAACCATGGCTTTTGGCGGCTGCCTTGCCGTCATAGCTGATGGCCACCGGCAGGAAATGATACTGGATGTCGGGCTGCTTCAGCCCGGGTGCGGAACGCAGGAAGGCGCAGGCCTCGAACTGGTTGGAAGCGCCGAGCCCGCCCTTCGACAGCAGCCATTGGGCGCCGGCCACCCCCTGCCAGAACCACGGCAGCCAGGAGTAAAGCGACACCGGCTTGGTGCTGACCTGCTGGAAGTAGAATTCCATATGGTCCTGCAGGTTGGCGCCGACACCTGGCCGGTCGGCCTTCACCGCAATGCCCATGTCCGTGAGATGCTGGCCGGGGCCGATGCCCGACAGCATCAAGAGCTTCGGCGAATTGAAGGAGGAGGCCGAAACGATCACCTCGCGATTGGCCTTCACCACCTCCACCTTGCCGCCGCGCTCGATCTCGACACCGGTTGCCCGGCCGTCCTCAATGACGATTTTCCGCGCCACACCGTAGACGATCCCGACATTTTTCCGCTTCAGCGCCGGTTTCAGATAGGCATTGGCGGCAGACCAGCGACGGCCGGCAAAGATGGTCTGCTCCATCAGCCCGAAGCCTTCCTGCTTGCTGCCGTTATAATCCTCGGTCGTCTCGAAGCCCGCCTGCTTGCCGGCCTCGATGAAGGCGCGAAACAGCGGATTGGTGAAGCCGCCGCGCTGGACATGCAGCGGCCCGTCGGTGCCGCGCCAGCCCTCCTCGCCGCCATGCGAATGCTCCATCCGCTTGAAATAGGGGAGAACGTCGGCATAGGCCCAGCCGCTGGCGCCGAGCTCCTCCCAGCGGTTGAAGTCTTCCGCATGGCCGCGCACATAGACCATGCCGTTGATCGAGGAGGAGCCGCCGATCACCTTGCCGCGCGGCGCGGTGATGCGTCGGTTGTTAAGGTTCGGCTCCGGCTCGGAGAGATAACCCCAATTGTAGCGCTTCATGCTCATCGGCCAGGCAAGCGCTGCCGGCATCTGGATGAACGGCCCGAAATCGCTGCCGCCCGCCTCGATGACGAGGACGCTGTTCTTGCCGTCCTCGGAGAGGCGATAGGCGAGGGCGGATCCCGCCGAGCCCGAGCCGATGATGACGAAATCTGCTTGCATGGTCCTGTCTTTCTCGATTTGCCCTTCGGCCGGCTGCTTGTTTGCCGCGCCTGCCCCTCATCCGGCTGCCGCCACCTTCTCCCCGTTCTGACGGGGAGAAGGGATCTTGCCGCAACCTGTCCGTTCCCCGCAGGCCTTTCGTCTGGCACGTCCCCTCTCCCCGCGTGCGGGGAGAGGGTTAGGGTGAGGGGCAGGCCGGAGCTTGTTACTCAATAAGGCGCCACCACCGGCCCCATGCCGACGTAGACCGTCTTCAGCTCGGAATAATGCTCCAGCGCCGCCAGTGAATTCTCGCGGCCGAAGCCGGATTGTTTCGAGCCGCCGAAGGGGATTTCGACAGGGCAGAGATTATAGGTGTTGATCCAGAGCGTGCCCGCCTCCAGCCGATCGACGACGCGGTGGGCGCGGGTGAGGTCGGCGGTGAAGACGCCGCCCGACAGGCCGAATTCGCTGGCATTGGCGCGGCTGATGACCTCGTCCTCATCGTCGAAATCGAGCACCGACATCACGGGTCCGAAGATCTCTTCCCGGGCGATGGTCATCTCGTCGGTCACGTCAGCAAAGACGGTCGGCTGCACGTAATAGCCTTCGCCGGAGACATTGTTCGGAATGCCGCCGCCGGCAATCAGGGTGGCGCCCTCGGCCTTGCCCTTCTCGATATAGGCGATCACCTTTTCGCGCTGGGCCCAGGAGGCCATCGGCCCGATCTGCGTCGCCTCATCCATCGGGTCGCCGATCAGCATCGCCTCGGTGCGCGCCTTCAGCCGCTTCAGGAACTCCGCCTTGATCCCCTTCTGCACGAAGACGCGCGTGCCGTTCGAGCAGACCTGGCCGGTCGAATAGAAATTGCCGAGCATAGCGCCGCCGACCGCCGAATCGAGATCCGCGTCGTCGAAGACGATGAGCGGCGACTTGCCGCCGAGCTCCATCGTCACATGCTTGAGATTGCCGGCCGCAGCCGCCGCCACCCGGCGCCCTGTCGGCACCGATCCGGTCAGTGACACCTTGGCGACATCGGGGTGATTGACGAGCATCGGCCCGGTGTCGCGGTCGCCCTGGATGACATTGAAGAGCCCCTTCGGCAACCCCGCCTCATGCAGGATCTCGGCGATCTTCAAGGCGCCAAGCGGCGTGTTTTCCGAGGGCTTGAAGACCATGGCATTGCCTGAGATGAGCGCCGGGGCAGCCTTCCAGCAGGCGATCTGCTGCGGATAGTTCCAGGCGCCGATGCCGACGCAGACGCCGAGCGGCACCCGCTTGGTATAGGCGAAATCCTGGCCGAGCGGGATATGCGAACCGTTGAGCCCGGCCGGTGCGACGCCGCCGAAGAATTCGAAGGCGTCGGCGCCCGAGGTCGGATCGGCGACGATCGTTTCCTGGATCGGCTTGCCGGTATCGAGCGTTTCCAGTTCGGAGAGCTCGCGATTGCGCTCGCGCATGATGTCGGCAGCGCGCTTGAGGATGCGGCCGCGCGCCATCGGGCTCATCGCTGCCCATTCCGTCTGAGCGCGCTTGGCCGCGGCAATCGCCTTCTCGACGATTGCGGGCGTGGCCGCATGCAGGCGGGCGATCACCTCGCCGGTCGCAGGATAAAGGCTCTCGATGACGGCGCCGTCGCTATCCTCGACATATTCGCCGTCGATGAAGTGCGAGGCGTTCGGCTGGGCTTTCATGTCATTTATCCATGGGGTTCGATGTGGTCGTTCCTTCTCCCCTGGGGGAGAAGGTGGCCCGCAGGGCCGGATGAGGGGGCGGCAGTCTCGGCCTTCACCCGCTGGGGAGAAGGGGAGGCGCCGGCCAGAAGCGCATTCAGATAATCCTCCGTCAGCGCGATCGAGGCTTCGATGCCGATCGGCGCCGATTTCAGACTCTGCCTGATATAGAGCCCGTCGATCATCGCCGCAGCGCCCTCGGCGACGCGTTCTGCGGCATCGGCCGGCAGGAGCGTCTTGAGATCGGCAAGCAGGTTGGAGCGAAGCCGTCGGGCATAGATCACCAGGAAGCGCCGCGTCTCCTCCGAGCGCTGCGCTTCGGCGTAAAAGGCAAGCCACGCGGCAATCGTCTCCGGCGCGAACTGGTCGGCGTGAAAGCTGACGCGGATGACCGCCGAAAGCCGGGCGCGCGCTGTCTCGGCGGCGCGCAGCGCCGCCACCGTATCGCTGCGCAATTGCCGCAGCAGCGAGCGGATCGTCTCGATCAGCAATTGCTCCTTGCTGCCGAAATAATGATGCGCAAGGGCTGGCGACACGCCGGCTTGGCGGGCGATATCGGACATGGTGACGGCAAGCGAGCCGTGGTCGCCGATCACCCGCAGCGCCGCATCGACAAGCGCCTTGCGGCGCAGAGGCTCCATTCCGACCTTCGGCAAACGGCATCTCCCATGAACACGGCGCCAGATTATTTTTGATTGACTGATCAATCAACAAAAATCTTTATCGGTTTGGCGAGCGCCGATCTTTCCCTGAAAACCTGCTGCAACATATCTGGATTCAGGAGGTGCATCATGGCCGATGTCTTTGAGGGAACCCCGACATCCCAGCTGCGGTCGAAATGGGTCTGGTTCGTTGGCCTCGGCGTTCTGCTGTTGGTCTGTGGTCTGATCGCGCTCGGCAATCTGATGCTCGCCACCGTCGTCTCGGTCTATTATGTCGGCATGCTGATGCTGCTCGGCGGCATCATCTATCTCGTCCACGCCTTCCAGGTGCGCGGCTGGGACCACGTGCTGTTCTGGGCGCTGAGCGGCCTCCTTTACGTGCTGGCCGGTATCGCGGCCTTCGTCAATCCGATCCTGACCTCGGCGGCGCTGACGCTGTTTCTGTCGCTCGCCCTTCTCATCGCCGGCGTCTTCCGCACCTGGGTCGGCAGGCGCATGAAGCCGGCCAAAGGCTGGGCATGGATCGTCGTCAGCGGCGTCATAACCGCCCTTGCCGGTTTCGTCATAGTGCTCGGCTGGCCGGTCAACAGCCTCTGGATCCTCGGGCTTTTCCTTGCCGCCGATCTCATCGTCCAGGGCTCGACGATGATCGCCTTCGGCCTCGGCATCCGGATTGAAACGGTGGAGAAGGGTGACCCGGCTTTTTGACAAGCAGATGCCTGGGGATTAGACTTGAAGGATTACCGGCCGATCCTAACTACTGGGATCATCCGATGTGCGAATGCACCACCGCATAATTCCTTAGATCGGTATCGGTTTAAGGATCGGCGAGATCGCCGAGAATGGCAAAAATGGTCGTGCATCCCGATAGGCAGGGTTCTGCCTGATCGATATAGGGAGGAAGTTCATGCCGATGGTAACCGTTTCCCTCTCTCCGCAACAGGCCGCGGGCATCCGCGCCGCTGTCGATAATGGCGGTTATGCCTCAAGCAGCGAGGTCGTCCGCGAGGCGCTGCGCCTCTGGGATGCCGCCCGCAAGCTCGGCGAAATCAAGGCCGAACTCCTCGATGACGAGAGCGGTGCCTCCGGCGGAAGATGTGTCGCCGACATGTTCGCAGATCATGAGGCGCAGCGCCGTCGCTCCGCCTGAACAAGCGTCTGATTGCGTTGGAAAATCCGATTAAACGCGGAACGCGTGGCGATGCCCTGCGTCTTTCACAAAACTTTCATATTGGCGAAAGGGTTCATTGATCCTTCTGCGGCATGGTCCTGGCTCAAGAAGAACAAGTCACAGTGGAGATCGGCCGAGATGAAAACCGGCACATCCCTGACTGCTGCCGTCGAACCTGGCGTCCTGCGCCGTTATGCCAGCGATCAGATCGTCACCCTTGCCAAGCTCGTCGTCGAGAACGCTTTTCAGCCGATTGTCGAGGCCGGCACAGGCACGGTGTTCGGCTACGAATCCCTGATGCGCGGCCAGGATCGCATCGGCTACGATACGCCGGCCGATATTCTTGATGAAGCCCATCGGGCCGGCCAGCTGCTGGCGCTCGAACAGATGCTGGCGAGCCGCGCACTCGCCAAATTTGCGACGCTGCCGAATTTCTCCACCGCGACGCTGTTCCTCAATCTCGATGTCCGGCTGATCCCCGATGGCGAGCGGCTGGTCGAAAGCCTGCTGCAGCATCTGAGGAGCGCGAATATCCCGCCGTCTTCGGTCTGTTTCGAATTCTCCGAGCGTTTCGACAACACAAGCGTGCCGGAATTTTCAGCTCTGGTGTCGAAGCTGCGCAAGGCCGGCTTCAAGCTGGCGATCGACGATTTCGGTGTCGGTCACGGCGAGATGAAACTGCTCTGCGATCATCCCGTCGGTTATCTGAAGATCGACCGTCATTTCGTCGCCGATATCGATCGCAGCCCGCGCAAACGTCACCTGCTGAAAAGCATCGTCAATATCGCCCATGTGCTCGGCACTCGCGTCATCGCCGAGGGCATCGAGACCGAAGCCGAATTCATTGCGTGCCGCGAATATGGCGTCGATCTCGTCCAGGGCTGGTTCATCTCGCGTCCGACGACGCATATGTCCGAACTGGCGCCGTCCTTCCCGCACCTGCAGGAGCTCGGAAAAAGCAAGCGCGCCAGCCAGTCGCTCGATGAGATCCTCATCCGCAGGCAGATCGAGTTGCTGCCGACGGTTTACGAGAACGACAGCATCGACAGCGTCTTCGAGCTTTTCCGCCGCAATCCGCGCCAGGCTTTCTTCCCCGTGCTCAACGCCAATGACGAGCCGCGCGGCATCATCCACGAGCATCACCTCAAGGAATATATCTATCAGCCCTTCGGCCGCGATCTCCTGAAGAACAAGATGTATGAGCGCAGCATTTCGCATTTCGTCGAGATGGCGCCGATCGTCGGCCTCGACAGCGATGCCGAGCATCTGATGGCGATCTTCGCCAATATGGAGGGCAGCAACTGCCTGATCCTGACCGACAATATGCGTTATGCCGGCGTCGTCTCCGCCGCCTCGCTGATCAAGGTCATCAACGAGAAGCAGTTGAAGACGGCCCAGGACCAGAACCCATTGACCGGCCTGCCGGGCAATCGCGCCATCCGCGATTTCATGCGCCAGTCCGGCCGCGACGGCGATGAGGTCCGCCATTTCTGCTATTGCGATTTCGACAATTTCAAGCCGTTCAACGATGCCTATGGCTTCCATCTCGGCGACCACGCGATCTCGCTGTTTGCCGCGCTGATGCGCCGCTATTTCTTCGCCGAGCGGCATTTTCTCGGCCATGTCGGCGGCGACGATTTCTTCATCGGCGTCGTCGGCTGGATCAAGGAGGAGTTGACGGAGATCCTCGACCGGCTGATCAGCGATTTCCACGACGACGTGCTCGACTTCTATTCCGACGAGCACCGCGCCGCCGGCCGCATCCTCGGTCACGACCGCAGCGGCGCCGAAGCCCTGTTCCCGCTGATGCGCTGCTCGATCGGCGTGATCGAACTGGCGGAAGGCCTCGTCATCGACGATATCAACCGTGTCAGCGCCGAGATCGCCGTCATCAAGTCGGCCGCCAAGGAGAGCGAGGAGGGCCTCGCCTTCCACGTTCTGGGCGAGGCGAATTGACGCCCTTGCCGTTTCCGACCTTCCCAAGCCGGCGGTGCTGATTTAATTCCCCTGTTTTGGATCAGGGAGGATCGCACCATGCCATTGCCTCGAGAAATGCGTTTCGTCGATCTCAACTCCTTCGGCGGGCCGGAGGTGATGGTGATCGGCAGCCGCCCGCTGCCGATGCCGCAAGAGGGGCAGGTGCTGGTGCGCGCCGAGGCGATCGGCGTCAACCGCCCCGATATTGCCCAGCGCCAGGGCAGCTACCCCCCGCCGAAGGACGCGAGCCCGATCCTCGGCCTGGAGCTTGCAGGCGAAATCGTCGCCGTCGGGCCCGGTGTCAGCGATCACGCCGTCGGCGACAAGGTCTGCGGCCTTGCCAATGGCGGCGCCTATGCCGAATATTGCCTGTTGCCGGCAGGCCAGATCCTGCCCTTTCCCAAGGGTTATGATGCCGTGAAAGCGGCCGCCCTTCCCGAAACCTTCTTCACCGTCTGGGCCAATCTTTTCCAGATGGCCGGGCTGACCGAAGGCGAGACGGTGCTGATCCATGGCGGCACCAGCGGCATCGGCACGACGGCGATCCAGCTTGCCCGCGCCTTCGGCGCCGAGGTCTATGCGACGGCCGGCTCGAGCGAGAAATGCGAGGCCTGCGAAAAGCTCGGCGCCAAACGGGCGATCAACTACCGCAGCGAGGATTTCGCCGAGGTGATCAAGGCCGAGACCGGCCAGGGCGTCGACATCATCCTCGACATGATCGGCGCCGCCTATTTCGAGCGCAACCTCGCCTCGCTCGCCAAAGACGGCTGCCTGTCGATCATCGCCTTCCTCGGCGGCGCCGTTGCCGAAAGGGTCAATCTGTCGCCGATCATGGTCAAGCGGCTGACGGTGACCGGCTCCACCATGCGTCCGCGCACGGCCGAGGAAAAACGCGCCATCCGCGACGACCTCCTCTCGCAAGTCTGGCCGCTCTTGGAAACGGGCGCCATCGCCCCGGTCATCCACAAGGTCTTTGCCTTCGAAGCAGTCGTCGAGGCACACCGCCTGATCGAGGAAGGCAGCCATATCGGCAAGGTGGTGCTCACCGTCTGAGGTCAGCTTCGGACCAGCATTCGTACGCAAGGTGAAGCTGATCCTGGGCGTTTCGTGAGTCTCCGGGATCGTTGAACAGTTGTCTGATCGAAACCTGGCCCCGAAACTGCGCATCTTGACGTGGCGTTGCTTGCGCGTTGTACGGTCCCTATGAGGATACAATGGCTCTATTCCACGCGTGCCCCATCTGCCGCAGCAGAATTCCGCATTTTGTACCGCTTCCACGCTACTACGTCGACAAAGCGGTCGAGCACGGCTTTCCCTATGGCCTGCATGAATTCGAGACGATCAACCATCAGGCCTATAGCTGCCCCAATTGTCATTCGACCGATCGCGACAGGCTCTTCGCGCTGTTCCTGACGCCGGTATTCCAGCGCCTCAACCAGGCGCAGGCTGTCCGCTTCCTGGACATTGCGCCCGGCCGCGCCTTGACCTTCTGGCTCAAAAGCCACCCGCATATCTTCTACCGTAGCTGCGATATGTATTTGCCCGAGGCAGACGACAAGGCGGATATCCACAACCTGCCCTACGCCGATGAGAGCTTCGACTTCGTGCTTTGTTCCCACGTGCTCGAACACGTCGACGATCCAGTGCGTGCCACCGCCGAAATCCGGCGTGTTCTCAAGCAGGACAGCGTCGCCATCCTGATGGCGCCGATCTGCCTGTCGATCGAGGACACCTATGAAAATCCCGAGGTGACGACGCCGGAAGGCCGCTGGGCGCATTTCGGCCAGGACGACCACGTGCGTCTCTTCTCAAGGTCCGGCTTTGTCGATGTGATCCAGCGCGCCGGTTTGGCTGTCCAGCAAATCCCGGTCACCGAATTCCTCACGCCCGAGGTCTGCGAGACCTATGGCATCAGTCGCGACTCCATCCTCTATCTCGGCGTGAAGCAGCAGGCCGTCCAGCAGGCGCCGGAACCGGAGCGCAACGTCGCCTGAAAGCTTTAACCTTCGTTACAGAGGCGCCTCGAACCCTGAGGCGCCTTTTCAATTCCGGTTGTCCCTCAGCGTCATTGCTGCGGCGATCGCGACGATGCCGGGCACTGCCATGGCGACATAGAGCCAGTGCGCCGCCGACAGCGCGCCGGATATGCCGCCCGGTTCGACGAGGCCGGCTCCATTGGCGATGACGCCGGAAAAGGCTGCGCCGAAAGCGCCGCCGAGCGAGCTCATCGTCGGGATCGCCGAAGATGCCTTGTCCTGTTCGTTTCTGGCGACGAGCTTCAGCACCATGGCGACGAGATGCGCCCAGCCGAGGCCGATGCCGAAGCCCATCATGAACATGGCGACCGCCGCCGGCACGATCAGCGGCAAAAGAGCCTGCGGATTGTCTTTGGCGAGGAAGATGGCCAGCGAAGCGGTTGCCGCCGCCTCGATCAGCGCGCCGGCAATGATCGCCGCGTGCGCCCGCCGGCCGGTCAATGAGCTGCTGAGGAAGGCGGCTAAGGTCCAGCCGAGGGCGACCAGCGCCACCAGATAGCCCGAGATCAGCGGCGTCACCCCATGCAGGACCTGCAGGAAATAGGGAATGAAGACGTCGCTGACGAGCACGACGGTCATGGCGAGCATCGCCAGATAGACGCGGGAAATCGGCTTGGAGAGGCTGACGGCGCCGGAAGGCAGCAGCCGGTTGCGGCTTCGCGCCTCGATGAGCAGCATGGCTACCACCGCAACGACCGAACTGGCGATCAACGCCGTTTTCATGGCTGTCGCCTCGATCGCACCGGCGGCGCTGATCATCAGCACGGCGGCAAGCAGCAGCCCGATCTGTGCAACCGGCGTCTTCACGTGATCGCGGTCGTCCTCGACATCGGGCAAGAGTCGCGGCGCCAGCGCCGCCATCAGGATGCCGAGCGGCACCAGCACGATGAAGGCGTAGCGCCAGCTGCTGCCGGAGGAAAAGAAGCCGCCGAGCGTCGGGCCGATGACGGTCGAGATGCCCCAGATCGCCGCGTAAAGCGTCGTGGCCTTCGGCCACAGCGGCTCGGGATAGACGAAGCGGATGAAGGCATAACCGAGGGCCGCAAGCGCGCCCGTCCCGAGACCCTGAAGCGCGCGTCCGACCAGGACCACCGGCATTGACGGGGCAATTGCAGCGATGAGGCTGCCCACGCCGAAAACGAGGGCGGCGATCACATAGACGCCGCGCAGCGTAATCCCTCGCGGGCGCATGGCGACGAAGATCGAGCCGAGCACGGCGGCGGCGACGAACAGGCTTGTCACCCACGAAAGCAGGGCAAGACCGCCGATGTCGCGCACGATCGAAGGCGCGATGGTCGCTGTGATGTAGCTCTCGACCGCATAAAGCGTCACGCCGCCGGCCAGCATCAGCGTTGCGGCCAGGTGCTCGGGAAGGAAGAGGCGGAGGACGGAGCTGGTATTCGGAATAGCAATGGTCTGGTCGATTTCGGACATGGGGCGATCCTCGACGTTTTTGCTGGCGGGAAATAATTTTCCAAGTTATAAATTGGAAAATTACATGCCGCCCTGATTAAAGCAAGACTTGACTTGGTAAATATGCGCCAATCCCCAGCCAACCGGATTCTGATCCTGATAAAGACCGACGGTCCCCAGCTTGCCTCCGCAATCGGCGATGCGCTCGGCATCTCGGGCGAAGCGGCCCGCCAGCAACTGGCCAGGATGGCGGAGGAGGGGTTGGTGGAGCCGGTGACCGTCGCCGCCGCCGGCCGGGGCCGCCCACGTCAGCTCTGGCATCTGACCGCGGCCGGCAATCGCCGCTTTCCCGACGGCCATGCCGAACTGACGACAAACCTGCTCGCCACGCTCGTTGACCAGCTCGGGGCTACAGCGCTCGACACCGTCATCTCAGCCCGCGAGGCCGAGACGCTGAAGCGCTATCGCCAAGAGCTGGAGACTGCCGGCGACCTTGCCGCCCGCGTCGAAGGCCTTGCCGCCATACGCACCCGCGAGGGCTATATGGCCGACAGCTGGCGGGAGGCCGATGGCTCTTTCATGCTGGTCGAAAACCACTGCCCGATCTACGCGGCCGCATCCGCCTGCGCCGGCTTCTGCCGCTCCGAACTCGAAACCTTCCGCGCCGCCCTCGGCGCCGAGGTCGAGCGCAGCGAACACATCCTCGCCGGCGCCCGCCGCTGCGCCTATCGCATCACGCCGCTTTGAGGCGGCGCGCTGACGTGCGGCCCACACCTTAAGCCGGCTGCCGCACCTGCCGTCTGCTGCTTTCGAGATAAAGCAAGGCGCCGATCGATGCCAAGCCCGCGGCAGCGCCGACGAAGGCGGTGCCGGAATAATCGGTGACCGATGTGCCGAAGGCGAAAATTGCGGCGCTGATGCCGGTGCCGATGAAGGTATTAAGCGAGAGTAATGAGGTTCCGAGCCCCGGCCGGTCGGCGATCAGATCCTGCAGATAGGTGATCGGCACGCTGAGGATCGCCGCCGCTCCGCAGGCGTTGAGAAGGAGCAGCGCATAGATGTGCCAGCGCGCCGAGGCGAAGCCGAGCAGCATCAGATAGGCGCAATAGATCAGCGCTCCGAAGGCAAGCACATGCACGGTGCGGAAGCGCCGTTGGGCAAAACCCCATATCATCGTGAACGGCATTTCGAGAAGGGCCGTCAGACCGGCCATGAAGCCGACATCGACCACTGTTCCGCCGGCCGCATTGGTGATGATCAGCGGCGAGAGCATGCCGTTCAGCCGCTGCAGCCCGAAGAGCAGCGACATGACGATGACGCGCGAGAGCACATAGGGCATGAAGATCCGTTTCAGCGAAGCCAGGAATCCGACGGGATCGGGGGCGGAGCCGGCCGTACCGTTGCCCGGCGCGAAGAAGAAATACAGGCAGAAGCAGACGAGGCTTGCGAAGGCCGCGATCCCATAGGCCGGCGTCATCGACGGCGAATTGACGAGATAGAGGCCGATCAGCCCCGGCGCCAGCGCCCAGGAGCCGGAAAACAGCGCCCGCACCGTTGCCGTGACCGCGGCTGCCTCGCCGCGCTCGATCTGGTTGGTCCTGGCCCGCAGGCTGGCGAAAAGCAACGAATAGGTGGAATTGCTCATCGGCACCAGCAACAGCGTCGAGACGATGAAGATCGCCGGGCTGTGGATGATCGCGATCGATCCGAAGCCGAGCATGCCGGCGACCGAAAGCCCCAGCACCAGCGGCCGCCGCTCCTTCAGCCGGTCCGACCAGATCCCCAGCGTCAGGCTGGTCGTGACGTTGACGATCGCCGAGAAGAACACCAGCGCCGAATAGGTGCCGTTGCTCAAGCCCAGTTCATTGATGCCGATGATCGACTGGTAAGGCACGGTCGAGGCATAGGTGAAGGCGAGCGCGACGAGCGTCACGGTGGGAATGCGGATCCTGTTGTCGCGCAGAATCAAGGAAAGAGTGGATGACTTTCGGGGCGGTTCCTGATGCACCATCTTTAGCCGCGTCCGATGCATCAGAGAAACGATAGTTTGCGATCGTTTCAGTCAATTCCTGTGATGATTGCTGCGTCAGATCTGCGCCGTCAAACTGGAGAGCCAGAAATCGATTTGCCCCGGGGGAAGAACGCTTCCGAGGAAACCGGTCAGAACTGAAGCAATCGACATCAAGACCAACCCCAGAAGCGCTCCGAGGATGATTTCAACGCTTGTCCTTTTGGGCCAGCGCGCCAACCGGCACGCCAGACCGAGAGAGACGAGCGTGAAAAATATTCACAATATTGAAGCTGAAATGGATAGACCTGATTGCAAAACACTTTCTTCGAATGTGATTTTGGTTGCAAGATAGCGTCGCTACGCGTCCAACCTCAAGGCTTGCATTTACATGCGGCGCGGACATCAATCCGGCTGGAGCCAGGCGCAAGATCTGGGATGACGGCGGTCGAGGCCGAATTGGCAGCATGCGCATCCTCCGCCCGGCATTGCGGTTCTGCTCCACAAGCCACCCCACCCTCCGTCATGCTCGGCCTTGAGCCGAGCATCCACACCGCATCGATCAAGGCCTGGGATGACCGAGTGTATGTGGGCCCTTCGGCGTAATGCGCGCCGTGCTCTGGCCGATTGACTCTACCAATTTTCTGCCTTTAGTGCTCGCCGGGGTTGATCATTTGGATGGGACGATGAAATTTCGCATTCTTGGCGTTGTCGCGCTTTCTTTCGCCGTTGCAGGTTGCACGCACACAGCCCCCGATGGTCGGCCGCTCGTTCAGCACTTCTTCCGGAATCTCGTGATGAACGGATGTGGTTTCCAGATGACATGGGAATCGGCGAAAAAAGCCACAGATACGTTTAAGCCAGTCATCCCGACCGACAGAGAACGCCTGACCGACAGAGGTCTCATGAGGGCTGCAATCGCGGTTTGCGGCAAAGCGCCGTCCGGACGTAAGAGCAAAGCCATCGAAGTCGAGGTTCCCGACAGTGGCGGTGTCCTCAGGAAAATCGTTGTTGAAAGAGAATAGGCGCGGACTGCTCTCCATCCACCGTCGTCCTTCGGCTTGACCCCGGATCCATGCCGCTGCTGTTGGTGGATGCGGTATGGATGCTCGGCTCAAGGCCGAGCATGACGGAGGGGTTGGCTAAACCCGTTGGCTTTCGCGCCCTGACGCGTTATGCCTGCCGCATCCCGCCAGCACCAGGATGAGAGCCCATGACCAATCCAGTCGTCGTCGAAGTCACCCGTGGCCTGCTCGTCGAAAGCCGCCATCGCGGCGCCGTGGCGGTTGTCGATGGCGATGGCAGCCTGGTCTTTTCACTCGGCGATATCGAAGCCGCCGTCTTCCCGCGTTCGGCCTGCAAGGCGATGCAGGCGTTGCCGCTCGTCGAAAGCGGTGCGGCCGACGCCTATGGTTTCGGCGACAAGGAACTGGCGCTCGCCTGCGCCTCCCATAATGGCGAGGACGAGCATGTGGCGCTTGCCGCTTCCATGCTGGCGCGCGCCGGCCGCAATGCCGACGCGCTGGAATGCGGCGCCCATTGGTCGATGAACCAGAAGGTCCTGATCCACCAGGCCCGCACGCTGGAGGCGCCGACCGCGCTGCACAACAATTGCTCCGGCAAACATGCCGGTTTCATCTGTACCTGCTGCCACCGGGGTATCGATCCGAAAGCCTATGTCGGCTATCAGCACCCGCTGCAGGTCGAGATCCGCGCAGCGATGGAAAGCCTGACCGGCGCCGTGCTTGGCGCCGAAAGCTGCGGCACCGACGGTTGCTCTATCCCGACCTATGCCGTGCCTTTGCGCAGCCTTGCTCACGGCTTTGCCAAAATGGCGACCGGCATCGGCCTGCAGCCTTTGCGCGCCAAGGCATCCCGCCGCCTGATCGCGGCCTGCATGGCCGAGCCCTTCTATGTCGCCGGCTCCGGCCGCGCCTGCACGAAACTGATGCAGATCGCTCCCGGCCGCATCTTCGTCAAAACCGGCGCCGAGGGCGTCTTCTGCGCCGCGATCCCGGAGAAGGGCATCGCCATCGCGCTGAAATGCGAGGACGGCGCCACCCGTGCTGCCGAAGCCATGGTGGCGGCGACACTCGCCCGCTTCTTCGAGACGGAAGAGACGGTGCATGCCGCCCTCACGGCCTTCGCGGCAACCTCGATGCGCAACTGGAACGGCATCCATGTCGGCGATATCAGCGTTACCGCGGCTTTGGCTGAGTGACTATGCCACGGTGATCGTGCCGTTGAGATCGCGATAGGGCTGCAGCCGTTCGGCCGTCATCTCCATGGGCACGATCAGCCCGGCCACCTCGGAAATGCCGAGCACCGGGCAGGGCGAGACGAGGTCGAATTTCTCCTCGGTCAGCAGCACATGCGTTTCGGCCGCGCAGCGGGCGATGTGCCGCTTGATCGCCGCTTCCTCGAAATCGCCGGTTGAAAGCCCGTGCACGGGATGGGCCGCGGTGACGCCGAGGAAGAACAGATCGGGGCGCAGCTGCGAGATCGCCGCCATCGCCGCTGCCCCCGTCGCCACCATCGAATGTTTGTAGAGCCGGCCGCCGGCAAGGATCACCTCCGCCGTCGGATGGTGCTCCAGCTCGGCGGCGATCGTCGGGCTGTGGGTCGCAACCGTCAGCGCCATGTCGCGCGGCAGATGCCGGGCGATCTCCGCCGTCGTCGTGCCGCCGTCGAGAAAGATCATCTGCCCCGGCTTGACCATCGCCGCCGCCGCCGCCCCGAGCCGCGCCTTGATCTCGGACGAGACACTGCGGCGCGCGGTGAAATCGGGCAGGTCAGGCGAAAGCGGCATCGCCCCACCATGCACGCGTTTCAGCAGCCCCTCCGCCGCCATTTCCCTCAAGTCGCGCCGGATCGTGTCCTCCGAAAGCGAAAAATCCTCGGCGACGCGCTTGGCGATCACTTGGCCGTCACGTCGCAATATGTCGAGGATCAGGGCTTTACGTTGCGTGGTCAGCATCGTCTCTCCGCACGAAATTGAACGAGATAGCGTGATCTTGCACGAAATGACTCGACATTCAAGAATTATCGTGCATTTTCGGGAAGTCCCGTGCATGAGGCCGGGAGTGCTCAGCGATGGAGTGGAAGATGCTGATTTTGATTGCCGGACCCTACCGGTCTGGAACCGGCGACGACCCGGAAAAGATGGCCGCCAACCTGAGGCGGCTGGAGGAACCCTCGCACAAGCTGTTTGCCGCAGGCCATGTGCCGATGATCGGTGAATGGGTGGCGCTGCCGGTCTGGCATGCCGCCGGCGGCAAATCGGTCGGCGACGCGCTCTACGAGGAAATCTTCCACCCGGTCGCCGGCCGGCTGCTGCAGCTCTGCGAAGGCGTGCTGCGCCTGCCGGGCGATTCCAAGGGCGCCGACAACGACGTGCGCATCGCGAGGGAACGCGGCATCCCGGTCTGGCACAGGCTGGAGGATGTGCCGGGCTGCGGCTGAGGGGCGAGAGTTCGTGACTGTGGACTGCCCCTCACCCTAACCCTTGCCGGGGTCGAGCCACTGGTCTCGACCCGTCCTTCGGACCCCCGCGGAAACGGGGAGAGGGGACGTGCCCTGCGAGGGGTTTGTGGGGGGTGAGAGGGTGCGGCATGTTCCCTTCTCCCCGTCAGAACGGGGAGAAGGTGCCGGCAGGCGGATGAGGGGCGGCTCGACGCAAAGCAAAACGCCATCCCCGGTTCCGGCGCACTCATCCCTGCGCTATACCACTTCCCGAAAGGGAGACGAGAACCATGCTGACATTGTATTACGCCTCGGGAACCTGCGCGCTTGCAAGCCTGATCGCCCTGGAAGAATCCGGCCTTGCCTTCGAAACGAAGAAGCTCAGCTTCGCCAATGGCGAGCAGCGTTCGCCGGATTATCTGAAGATCAACCCCAAAGGACGCGTGCCGGCGCTGGTGACCGAGCGCGGCGTGCTGACCGAAACGCCGGCGATCCTCGGCTTCATCGCTGAAAGCGCGCCGGCCGCCAAACTGGCGCCGCTCGGCGATGTCTTCGAGATGGCGCGGCTGCAGTCCTTCAACAGCTATCTCTGCTCGACCGTGCATGTGAACCATGCCCATCGCCGACGCGGGCCCCGCTGGGCCGACGATCCCTCAGCAATCGAGGCGATGAAGGCAAAGGTACCCGGGAATATGGCCGATTGCTTCACCCTGATCGAAGAGACGATGTTCAACGGCCCCTGGGTGATGGGCGAGACTTATTCGCTCGCCGATCCCTATCTCTTCGTCATGACCGAATGGCTGCCGGGTGACGGCGTCGACCCCGCCCGCTTCGCAAAAATCACCGACCACCACGCCCGCATGCTGCAGCGCCCTGCCGTTCAGCGCGCGCTCGTCTACGATCGCGGCTGACGGATGCCTAGCACTATATGCGCTTCGGCAATCGCCCTTCGCTTGGCCAGTGGCAGGCTGGCAGCGGCGCAGAATGAGGCGCCCGATGCATGTCACGCAAAACTGCAGCTGGTGACGGGCAAAAAACTAGACTTAAAGCGCGGCGAATCTAAAGATCGAGACGCGCTTTAGACGACGGTGAGCTCCCGAAAAGGCGCCTCAGCAATGGCGATCAATCTGCCTGGCGTGAGGAATGCTGACGCAGGATCGTCGCCGCCTGTATCGGCATCGGCCGCTCGACCCGCCTGTAAATGCTGCCGTCGCGCGTCCGGCTCATCAGGCCGAGTTCGCAGAGCTCCCGGCGCAGCAAAGCGTGATCTCCAAACAGGTGCCTGTCGCGGAGAAGAGCGTTGACCTCCCTTTCTGACATTTCCCTTGCGGAGGGAATGCGCGACCAAAGAAGCCAAAGCGCCGTGACCTGGTCCATGCGCCGCGAGGGCCAGCGCATGAGCCGAAGCTCCTCGTCAAAACTGCGTTGAACGCGCTCGATATGCTTGCGATCGATCGCCGCATCGGCAACACGTGCCGGTGTGGGTGGTTCTTTCTCGCTCCCGGAGCCGGTTTTTGCACGCAGGCTCTGGAAGTTGCCGTGACCGGCGGCCCTCGCCATCATGTTCAAGAACTGGAGGTGAGAGGGAAGCCCCTCATGTGCGGCGAGCTGCAGGCGCAGCGACTTGGCAAATGCCGACGTGTCGCCCACCGTGAGCGGAATGGGTTTTCTGGACATGACCTATCCTTTGGTCGTGCCGTTCCGGGATGGATTATCGGTGATCGCCCTTCCGACATGGCACGGGATCGGTGTCCATATCTTCGTCATTGTCAGGTTTAGCGTGTTCCGGAGAACGGCGATGCCCGGGTGAACTGCTGACCCGATGCAGCGATATCATTGCGATCCCGATATTTCAACGGCTTTCAGCTTCGGCAGCTCCGCCTGATGGCCAGCCGAAGCAAACTCAGTCCCGGGCAAAGTCTCCGGCGGAGAGGGGAACCGGCCGGTAGCCGTCGACGTCGGCGATGCCATATTCCCGCGCCAACGCGGCCGCAACCGAGACCGTCCCGGATTTCAACATCAGCGCCGGGTCTCGCCACAATCCTGCTATGACATGGCCGATGAACTGAGGCGATTCCGAATTGCTCATGTCGAAATATTCGGCATTCTCAAGAACGGCTTCGGTACGGACCAGCCCCGGATAGAGAGCGATCGCCGCGACATTGTGAGAACGCAGCTCATGCGCGAAATCCGCGGCCATTTTGTCGGCGGCAGCCTTGGCGATGCCGTAGATCGCATTGCCCTCGTAGAGCTGGGCTGCCCAGAAGGAGATGTTGACGATCATGCCACGTCGCGCCGAGATCATCAGCGGAGCCACCGTCCGCGACATCATGAAAGCGCCTCTCAGCGCAGTGCCGATCATCGCCTCCCATCGCCAGGCCGGCTGCTGCCAGAACGGCTGGGGCCAGGTGAAATCCCCGTCTTCGACCATGTTCTCGTAACCCGGCCAGGCATTGTTCACCAGAATATCGAGCCTGCCGCCCGCCCGTATAGCGTCAGCCACATGCTCGGTGTCGGCGTCTTTGCCATGATCGCATCGGTGGACGACGATGCGTCCCGGCAGTTTTGCCGCTTCGAGCTCGAGCCCCTCGAGTGAGCCCGCCGCTCCGGCTTGCTGTGCCTCTGCCTCGAAACGCGTCTTGGCGGTCACATGCACCGTGAAGCCTTCGGCAAGCAAAGCAAGGGCGATGCCGCGGCCAATGCCGCGACTTGCGCCGGTGACTAAGGCGACGTCGGCGTTCATGCTGGGCCTCCTGGATGGACTGTCGATCGATGCGGAGATGCGTATATTGACAGAGAGGATTACCCTGCGCGATCGCTTTTTTCGAGACGCCGTTGCCTGAAGCAAGGCGCGATCTTTCAGATTCGCGCTGCCTGCATTTTTTGCTTAAAAAGATCAGCGCCCCCACGCCCGCGGTTGCGGCGCCCGCCATTCGGCGCGCTCGCCTATGACTGCGGCGGACGCCCGAAGCGATCGGCCAACTTCTTCGGCGCCCGGAACAGCCAGGCGCCGATCAGCCGCAGCCGCAATTCCTCGTCGCCGATCAGGGCGGCGCGCAGCGGCAGATACGGCCAACCGACATAATGATCGGTCTGGAAGTAGATCTCCGGTGCCATTTCCAGGAGGTGATCCTTGTCGTCGAGCGAAATCGAAATGACGATCGTCTCGGGGCTTTTCACCGCCACAAAACTTTTGCCGGCAACTTTCAGCGCCGGATTGCCATAGGAGGTGCTCTCCTCGACCTCGGGCAGGCCGGCTTCCGCCGCCAGCCGCTTCAAGCGCTCGAAGATAAGGTCAACTTCGTCCGCCATTGTCCCGCCCTTTTTCCTCGGGCGGAGCCTAGCATATTTTCACGCGCATTTCGCCAGCACGGTCTCCTCCGGGTGAAAGCGGATCTCCGCGCCGAGCGGCAAATCGGCGATTTCGCGCAGCGACATGCGTTGGATCTCTGGATGGCGCAGCGGATCCTCCTGCCAGGTCGGGGTATTGGCAGGCCGCGTTCCGCTGATAGCAGCAATAGGCTTCAAGAAAAACTTCAGCAAAGACACGGCAGGCCTCGCTTTCTCCAGCGCTGCTGGGTCATGATCGTATGCTGTAATCTCGGCTTACTTGGGCGGATTTTCAATTGAGTTTACCGCGGCGCTGCTATAGAAAAACTATATGAAGAACCTCAACGCGGTCCATCTCAACGGCCTCAGGGCGCTGGAGGCTGTCGGCCGTCTCGGCTCGCTGCAGGCGGCCGCCGAAGAGCTTGGCGTCTCGGTGGGCGCCGTCAGCCAGCAGGTGATCAAGGCCGAAGCGCAACTGGGGCAAGTGATCTTCGAGCGCACGGCCCGCGGCATGGTCGTCACCGAAGCCGGCCGGCCGGTGCTTTCAGCACTCGACGAGGGTTTCGCCCGACTTTCGGCGGCGGTGTCGATCGCCAGCCGCAAGGACGATACGATCCTGACCATCTCGGTCGCCCCGGTCTTTGCCGCCCGCTGGCTCGTCTGCCGGCTCGACCGCTTCGCCGAGCGCCATCCCGACATTAAGCTGCGGCTGGATGCGACGACCAATCTCGTCAAACCCGCTCTCGGCGATGTCGATATCGGCATCCGCGTCGGTACTGGCAGATGGCCTGACGTGAAGGCCGAGCTGCTGCTGCAACAGGAGGTCTTTCCGGTCTGCTCGCCCGAGATGGCGGCGACATTGAAAGAGCCCGCCGATATCCTGACATTGCCTGCCATCATCGATGGCCGCGCCATGTTCAGCTGGGAAGTCTGGATGCGGGAAGCGGGACTGTCGGGCGCGACGCTTGCGACGCGCCATGTCTTCAACGACGCCTCGCTCTGCCTCGATGCGGCGATCGCCGGCCAGGGCGTCATGCTTGCCTGGCAGACCCTCGCCCACTTTGCGCTTGCCGAAGGTCGGCTGGCGGCCCCGTTCGGCATCCGCGCAAAGACCGGCTTCGGCCATTATTTCATCACCGCCGAGGGTGCGCGTGAGCCCAAGAAGGTCAGGGATTTCAAGGCCTGGATCCGTCAGGAAATGGCCGGCACGCTGACGCTGTTCCGATAGCCTGTAATCGGCCTTTGCCTCATCCTTCCGGGTTTAATTTGTTACGGGCGGCCTTCTTGCGACCGCGAACCTTGAAGTCCACGAGCAGCGATTTGAGTTCGATCTCGCGAACACGTCTTGCCGCCTCATCGGGGCTGACCCATGCCAGAACCCGCTGGCCGTGCTCCTTGAAGCCGTCGCTGATCTCGGTGACCTCAACCTGGAACACGTCGACGATGCAGGGGACGACGTCGCCATCGTCCAATTCTTTTAGATAGGTATAGTGGCCGACCGGTTTCTTCCTCACCGCTCCGCTCACGCCGGCCTCCTCCCAGGCTTCGATTGCCGCCGCTTCGAAAGGCTTTTTGCCTTTCATCGGCCATCCCTTCGGAATAACCCAGCGCGCGCTTTCGCGCGATGTAATCACCAGAATCTCAATCCCGGCACCACCTTTGGCGTGGCGGAAGCAGAGCGCGCCGTACTGTTGGCGAAAGGCGCCGGAGAACAACTTGGCCGGGACGGCGGCAAGCTGCCGTAGCAATGGCTGAGACTTGTCCGGTCGGGGCTTGCTGCGTTTTTTTGCGGACTTCATGGCGATGAGTGTGCCGAATTTGCCTGTTGCTTCACCAGTCCGGGCGTGTTTATGACAGATTTATGACAATCAGCCGCACGAGGAAGGTCCGCTGGCATGATGAGCATTTTTCGCAGGCTGATGCCACGGGAAGATAAGTTCTTCGAAATGTTTTCCACCCACTCGAGAACCGTCGTTGCTGCGGCGCACGCCTTGGACGAACTTTTGAAAGGCAATGACGTCGAGAAAAACTGCAAACGCATCGTTGTCTTGGAAAGCGAAGCCGACGACGTCACCCGCGAGGTTCTCCTCGCCGTCCGTCGAAGCTTCATCACACCTTTTGACCGTGGCGACATCAAGGACCTGATCCAGTCGATGGATGATGCAATCGACATGATGCATAAGACGGTCAAGACTATCCGCCTGTTCGAGCAGTCGAGCTTCGATCCGCTCATGCAGCAGATGGGCGGCGAAATCGTCAAGGCTGCGAAGTTGATCGCCGAAGCGATACCGCTTCTCAACAGGGTGGGCGCCAATGCGCAGCGTCTTTCCGCCATTGCGGAAGAGGTTACGCGGGTGGAAGGCCGTTCCGACGAACTCTATGACCAAGGACTGAAGGAGCTGTTCTTGCATCATGGCGCCGCCGGCAATGCGATGGCCTACCTGATCGGCAGCGAAATCTACGCGGAGCTGGAGAAAGTCGTCGACCGCTTCGAGGATGTCGCCAATGAGATCAGCGGCATCCTCATCGAGAACGTCTGATGGATGCGTCTCTCGCTTTCCCGCTGCTCGCCGGCCTGGTTCTTGTCGCCCTTTTCTTCGACTTTCTCAACGGCCTCCACGATGCCGCCAATTCCATCGCCACCATCGTGTCGACCCGCGTGCTTCGACCACAATATGCAGTCGCCTGGGCGGCATTCTTCAACTTCATCGCCTTCCTGTTTTTCGGCTTGCATGTGGCCGAGACGCTGGGGACCGGCATCATCGACCCAGCGATCGTATCGCCGCAAGTGATCTTCTCCGCGCTGATGGGGGCGATCATCTGGAACATCCTCACCTGGATCTTCGGAATTCCGTCCAGCTCGTCGCATGCGCTTATCGGCGGACTGGTGGGCGCCGGTTTGGCCAAGGTGGGCTTCAGCGCGATTGTCTGGAGCGGGCTTCTCAAGACGGTCGGCGCGATTTTCCTTTCCCCGGCCATCGGCTTCTTCCTGGCGCTGCTGCTGGTGCTCACCGTCTCGTGGTCGTTCATTCGGCAGACGCCCTTTGCGGTCGACCGGACCTTTCGCGTGATGCAGTTCGTTTCAGCATCGCTCTATTCGCTCGGCCACGGCGGAAACGATGCGCAGAAGACGATGGGCATCATCGCAGTGCTCCTGTTCAGCCAGGGATATCTCGGCTCGACCTTCTACGTGCCGTTCTGGGTTGTCATTTCCTGCCAAGCGGCGATGGCGCTCGGAACGCTCTTTGGCGGTTGGCGGATCGTTCATACCATGGGGTCGAAGATCACGCGGCTCAATCCGATGCAGGGGTTCTGCGCCGAGACGGGCGGAGCATTGACGCTGTTCGGGGCGACTTGGCTCGGCATTCCCGTCTCGACCACGCACACCATCACCGGCGCAATCATCGGAGTGGGCGCTGCACGCCGTGTTTCAGCCGTGCGCTGGGGGTTGGCTGGCAACATCGTGATCGCCTGGATCGTCACGATGCCGGCGGCTGCAGCGGTGTCTGCAGCCTTCTACGGTCTGGCATCGCTGCTGCAATAGAAGGTGGTGATGTCAGCCCGTGCCGGCCTGAATTCCGGATCGTGCCCGAGCGCACGGTACGCTGAATTCTACCGTCGCCCTCAGACCTCGACCGGTTCCTTGCTGCGGGCCGCCTGCATTGCCTTGTAGGCGGGGCGGGACTGGCAGCGCTCGATCCACGCCTTGATGTTCGGATGCGCATCGAAAAGCTCCGCCTCGCTCTGGGCATAACGCAGCACCTCGGCGAGGTTGAGGTCAGCGACAGTGAAGCGGTCGCCGACGATCCATTGCCGGCCTGAAAGCTGGCCTTCGAGCGCCGCGAGCGGCCGGCGCAGGCCATAACATGCGGCCGCGATGGTTTCCTTGCCCTCGGCGCTGTTTTCGAGGCCGTTATCATAGGTCAGCACGATCCTGACCGAATGCGGCTCGACCTGGGAGGCCGCCCAGACCGTCCACATCGTCAGCAATCCGTCTTCCTCGACGGTTTGTCCGGAAAGCGGCCCGCCGTGTTTGCGAGCGAGGTAGAGAGTGATCGCCAGTGATTCGTGCATGACGAGGTCGCCGTCGCGAATGCTGGGGATCTGCGCCATTGGGTTGACGGCGGTGAAATCGGCCGAGTGCGTGTTGAGCGGCGCTTCCGCGGCGAGCGGATCGGCGAGCCGCCTGGCCTGCAGCACCGGCACCGAGCGGAACTCGAGCCCGAGCTCTTCCGCCACCCAGTAAACGCGCGAGGCGCGCGATCGATAGACCCCATAGATTGTCAGCATGACCATATCCCCTCAATGTGTCGGGAGAAATCGTAATCACTGGACCTGCCGCGGAAAAGCCTCCGCCACTGATGGGACGATGAAAGCTTTTGATACGCTCAGGGCTGGCGGAACAATGCGTAGGCCAGCGGGTTCGAGCCTCAGAGGCTGGCGCCGTCAAGGCGTCGAAAGCAGGAGTGCGTTCTCAGCAAGGAGGAATGTCATGACGGGGAAGAAGACGCATGAACAGCAGCTTCGCGTCATCGAAAAACGCGAGAAGACGGCAAATGCCGGTGAGGATTTCGATGCCGCAGCAGATCTGCAGCGCAATCCACAGGCGAGGCAGGCGTATCGGAAGGGAGGCGATCTGAAGCCGGATCCGGATACCGGAAACGACGATCGCGCGATCATGCGCGGCCGCAACCAGGAAAGCGAGCATAAGAAGGGAAGAGGCCGTCCCTGAGGAGACAAAGGAGAATGTCATGACTTTGACATTGATCAGCAAAGCCTTCGCGCAGGATCAGCCAATCCCTAAGAAATATGCGCGCGCGGGCGAGAATCTCTTTCCGCCGCTTGCCTGGAGCGGCGCCCCCGACGAGACCAGGAGCTTTGCTCTGGTGGTCGAGGATCCGGATGCCCCTCGTGGCACCTTCCGCCACTGCGGTATCGCCAATATCCCGGCGCAGTGGACTGAGCTCGCCGAAAGCGTCGACACCGCACCCGAACAGGCGCCGCGCTTCTACAAGAACGATTTCGGCAATGCCCGCTACGACGGCCCGCAACCGCCGGCCGGCGATCGCCCGCATCATTATATCTTCCGCCTCGCCGCCCTCGACGTGCCGAAGCTTCTGACACCCGATGCCGCCGGCATCAGCGCCATGTGGACGGAGGCAAAGAAACATGCCTTGGCGGAGGCGACCATCACCGGCACCTATCAGACGCAGTGACGACGATATGAATTCAAGTGCGTGAGGTCTTACCGCCGGCAGAGGCGCCGGCGGTTGAAAGCCGCCCCGTCCGTCAGGACATGCGGTTTCGCTCGACGGTGAGCTGCGCATAGGGCGAGCCGCCGTTCGCCAGCTCGCCGGAGACTTTTTTCTCCCACTCGAAGCCGAGAACCGCGCCGTCGGTGATTTCCTGAAAGACGTTGTCGGTGATGACGGCGGTGCCGGCGCCATCGGCGACCGAGACGGCGCAGCCGACCGGGGCCTTGCGCACGACATTGCCGCTGACGACGACATTGCGCAGATAAGCGCCCCAGCCGATCTGCAGTCCCCAGCGCGGCGCGCCCTCGATCACATTGGCCGACACCAGCGTATCGGCCTCCGCTGCAATGCCGATGCCGAAGCCGACCTCGTGCTGGTAGGGGCCCTTTAGCGTCAGGTTGCGCACGACGTTGCCGGTGACGCTCGCGAGCCTGCCGCCTTCGTCGAAATTGGCGATCGAGATGCCATTGGCCGCCCCGTCGATCAGATTGGCGGAGACCACAGCACCCTCGAAGGCGAATTCGACATAGATCGCCGTCTCGCCGGAGCGCCGGCACTGGTTGCTGCTGATCTGGATGTTCGAGGCCGAATTGGCGCGGATCGCCGTAAAGGCGCAGTCGGAAATATGGTTGTTCACCACCATCACCCCGTCGGCGCGGAAGATGTTGATGCCGTTGCCGTTCTGGCCGGTGCCGCCGTCATTGGCGCGGATGTTGGAAATCCGGTTGCCGGAAATGACCGTGCTGTCTTCCGCCTTCTTCCAGCGATGCACGAGAATGCCGCCATTGCCGCAATCGGCGATCGTATTTCCGGTGACCGAAAGATTGGCGGAATCCACCGCGTAGAGCCCGGCTTGGGCCGCACCTGAGATGCGGCTGCGCTCGATCCGTCCGCCGCAGCGCTCCAGCTGCAGGCCGTGCTTGCGGCTGCCGCCGATTTCGCAATTGTCAATCAGCACCTCGTCGACGCCGGTAAATTGCACGAGCCCGCCGGCATAATCCCCGAGCCAGCGGTTGCCGCCGTCGATGACGAGATTGGAAAGCTCGATGCGCCGCACATTCTCGGCCGCGAAGAGGTGGCCTTCGCCTGTGTAGACGATCCGTGAGGCGCCGGGCACGCCCGTGATGCGGGTATTGTCGGGCAACGTGAGATTGGAGATCCGGTAGGTGCCGGGCGGCAGGAAGACCGGCACGTTCTCGGCCGCCGCCTGTTTGATCATCTGCTCCAGGTTGCGGGCCTTGCGGTCGCCGCTTTCGGGAATGGCGCGATATTCCACCGCATCGATCGCACCGCGCAAATCGGGCTGGGCAACAGCCGTCAGCGGCGAGGCAAACGCGCGCGACGTCCCGCCCGCAACCGCCGAGGCGGCGAGAAAGAGAAGCATGTCGCGGCGTGAAGGCATTCCGGGCGCTCCTGTCATGGCCCGCCTCTAGCAGGAAACGTGCCATCCCGCCTGTCTTCTTTTGGCACACACCTTTCCCCGGCGCGCGAAATTACGGTTGCCGCCGAGGTTGCGGGCAGGATCTCGCCGCTTATTTTGGCGTGTTGTTCACTCTTTCACTTAAGCAAGCCGAAGGACTTCAGGACTACTTTGAAGGGAAATGACGACTGCGGGGCCGGGGAGAATGGGGTAATGCACGAACCAAGTGCCAGGCGATGGGAATCGGCCGAGGCCCTGACGGCCGAAACGCGGCGCTTCGTTGCCGCGACCGAGGCAATGATGGCGTCGACCGCCCACCACCTGTCCGAAGGCGTCGAGAACCTGCGCCTGAGAGCGATCATCCACGAACTGCCGGATTTCCTCTACGTCAAGGATCGTGACAGCCGCTTCGTCTTCGCCAATGCCGTCACCGCCAGCAACCTTGGCTTCGGGAGTGCCGATGAGATCACCGGCAAGCGCGATTTCGACCTGTTCGATTTCGAGGTGGCGCGCCGTCATTTCGATATCGAGCAGCAGATCATGGCGACCGGCCAGGCCCGGATCGACATGGAGGAAACGGTCGTTCTTCCCGGCAGCCCCAGGCCGGTCTGCCGGCTGACGTCGAAGATTCCGCTGCGCAACGATCGCGGCGAAATCATCGGGTTGATCGGTGTTTCCCGCGATATCACCGAACGCAAGCTCCAGGAAGATCTCCATCGCGGCCAGGCGAAACTGCTCGAAATGATCGCCCGCAACGAGCCGTTGCCGATGATCCTCGAAGCGCTGGTGCTGATGATCGAGGCGCAGCTGACCGGCATCGACGGATCGGTGCTGCTGCTCGACAGCGAGGGCACCAGGCTCTATCACGGGGCAGCTCCCAATCTGCCCGGCGGCTACAGCCGCCTGATCGACGGCGTCACCATCGGCCCCAAGGTCGGCTCCTGCGGCACGGCCGCCTGGCGCGGCCAGACCGTGATCGTCGAAGACGTGATGAGCGATCCGCTCTGGGAGGATTTCCGCGCGCTGATTGCCCCCTTCGGCTTCCGCTCCTGCTGGTCGACGCCGATCGCCACCTCTGAGAATAATGTGCTCGGCACCTTCGCCCTCTATTCCAGGGAAGTCCGCCGTCCCAGCGAGCATGAGATGAAGCTGGTGGCGCTCGCCACGCACATCGCCGGCATCGCCATCGAGCGCAAGCGCGTCGATGACCGCATCCATTTCATGGCTCATCATGATGATTTGACCGGCCTGCCGAACCGCGCCTTCCTGAAGGAAAGGCTGGCCAGCATCCTCGATCAGGCCCGGCGCAACAATCGCAAGGTCACCGTCGCCTATATCGATCTCGACAATTTCAAGGACGTCAATGACGGCCGCGGCCACGCCGCCGGCGACGAAGTGCTGAAGGAGATCGCCACCCGCATGGCCAACAGCGTCCGCGCCTCGGATATGGTGGTGCGGCTCGGCGGCGACGAATTCCTCGTGGTGCTCGTCCACCAGTCGAGCCACGACGCCGGCATCGCGCGGCGCCTGCGCGAATTGCAGAAGGCGATCAACCGGCCGATGCGCGGCGAGAGCGGTGACATCGCCATCACCTCGAGTATCGGCGTTGCCGCCTTCCCCGTCGACGGCGCAACCGCCGAAGAGCTCCTCGCCAATGCCGATCGCGCCATGTACCGGGCCAAGCAGCTCGGCCGCAATACGCTGCAGCATCACGATGGCGCCGGCACACCGGTCGGCATGCCGCTCGGCGAGCAGGAGGAGCTCCACCAGGCGATAACAGGCGATCAGCTGTTCCTCGAATATCAGCCGCAGGTCGATGTCGCCACCGGCCGCATCACCGGCATCGAGGCGCTGGTCCGCTGGAACCATCCGGCCAAGGGCAGGGTGCCGCCGGTCAATTTCATCCCGCTCGCCGAAGAGACCGGCCTCATCGTTCCCCTCGGGCTCTGGGTGCTGAACGAGGCCTGCCGCCAGGCGCGCGCCTGGCAGGATTTGGGCCTGACGCCGCTGACGATCGCCGTCAACGTCTCGGCCAAGCAATTCGCCGATCCGGATTTCGCAAGCCATGTCGCCGAGGCGCTGGAGCGCCACGGCCTGCAATCCCATTGGCTGGAGCTCGAGGTCACCGAAAGCGTGGTGATGCAGGATGCCGAACGCGCGCTTGCGATGATGGCATCGCTGCGGGCGCTCGGTGTGCGCCTGTCGATCGACGATTTCGGCTCCGGCTATTCCAGCCTTGCGGCGCTGAAGACCTTCCCCTTCGACCGGCTGAAGATGGATCGTTCGCTGGTCGAGGCGCTGCCGGGCGACAAGACCGCCGTCGCCATCGCCTCGGCGGTGATTTCGCTGGCGCAGACGCTGAAGCTTTCGGTGCTTGCCGAAGGCGTCGAAACCGATGCCCAGATGGATTTCCTGCGGCAGGCGCATTGCGAGGAGGCGCAGGGTTATCGCTTTTCCAAGCCCGTCTCTCCGGAAGAGATCCCGGCATTGCTGCGGGCGCGGGACCTCTGAACGTCATTTCATAAGCCTGCTGATCGCCGCGATCTAAACCCGAATGATATTGAGACGCAGAGCGCTGACGACCGCCTGTGTTCTCGTCGTGCATCCGAGCTTCTTGATCACGCTGCCGATATGATTGTTGACCGCATTTTCCGACAGATGGAGAAGCTTTGCGATTTCGCTGCTCTTCCTGCCTCCAGCCGTCAGCCTCAGGCACTCCAGCTCACTCGACGTAAAGGCAATCGGCTTGTGTTTCTCGTTCAATGTCAGCTGTGAGAGCCGATCATAGATGAGTGTGGCGATAAACAGGATCTTCGCCATTTCGATCATGCTGAAATTCCGGGATCCCGAAATCGACATCGCACCGCGTCCACCGGCAGCATCGTGAAGGGGAAAATAGGCTCCCTTTTCCATGCCGTACCGCCTGAACAAATCGATGACCGTGGACTTCTTGCCCCCTCCGCGATCGGTGTTGATCGCCTCGACATCATAGTTGAAGGGACTGGTCGATCTCAGCATCCGGCGGATGACAGGGCTGTCGACCATCAGGTTATGGGCGTCATAATAATCGACCATCTCCGCCGGCCAGTTGGTAATGATCTTCGTCGCGCCGATTTCAACGAACTCGACCGTGGGCAGCGTCATGATCAGGAATGCAGTCATTCCCAGATCCTGAGTGAGACCCTTCATATATTTGAAGACTTCGTAATGCGTCTTGAAGCCTGCGGCGACTTCTTCAATTCGATTGAACTCATCCTCGAGCTTCATGTCTTTTTCCGATCAACAATCGTATCCAGCGCTTCGCGGCTGACGTGTCCAGCAATTCGCCCGTATCGGAAACTGATTCTGCACGCTCGAAGGACGATGAAAATATGCACTTGCAGCGGGAAAACAGAAAGGCCCTTCACCGCCGGAAATACGAAGATAAGGGGCGGATGATTGCTTAACAAAGAGTAAACCGTTCTTAGAATTTTCGGGGCAGGCAAAGGTGAAAAAACGCTGTCTTCACGCTCGGAATCCCCGCCGGCACATGCTGTGCCGAAGCCGACCCTCCGAAAATCTTTGTTCAAATAACTGATTTTATTTGTAATTCTTCTGCCTTTGTGCCGGGGCGCGGGGGCTCCTGTTGGGCGAAGGTGGGGTTAATGGAAACTTAAAGAATTTACCGGATTCTATTCCCAGATCGCTCATCCAACGCAAGTCCGGTGGGGTCGCGGCAGTCATTCGCTTAAGAGCTGAGTTAAGGGGAACAGCATGAAGACACTAGGATTCGGCTTCGGTTCGGATGCCAAGGCCGTACTGGCGGCGATGAGCAGGTCACAGGCCATCATCGAATTTGACCTCACCGGCAAGATTCTGACGGCCAACGCCAATTTCTGCGCCGCGCTCGGTTACGAATTGTCAGAGATTGTCGGCCAGCACCACCGGATGTTCGTCGAGCCGGCAGAAGCCTCGTCGGCCGACTATCGCGAGTTTTGGGCAAAGCTCAGCCGAGGCGAGTTTGATCAGCGCCAATACAAGCGCATCGGCAAGGGCGGCAGGGAAATCTGGATTGAAGCTTCCTACAATCCCGTCTTCAGTGGCGGAAAGCCGTATAAAGTGGTGAAATTCGCGACCGATATCACCAAGCAGAAACTGCAGAGCGCCGAAGATGCCGGCAAGTTAAACGCGCTGTCGCGCGCCCAGGCTGTTATCGAATTCACGCCGAAAGGAGAGATTCTGACGGCGAACGAGAATTTCCTGTCGGCGCTCGGCTATCAGCTTGCCGATATCCAGGGCCGCCACCATTCCATGTTCTGCGAGAGCGCCTATGCAAACAGCGAGGATTATCGGCGGTTCTGGGAGCGCCTGGCAGCGGGTGAATTCGTGGCGGATGAGTTCCTGCGCATCGGCAAGGGCGGCAAGAGGATCTACATCCAGGCCACCTATAATCCGATCCTCGACATGAACGGTAAGGTGTTCAAGGTCGTCAAATTCGCGACTGACGTTACTGCCCGCGTCAACAATGTCGATCAGCTGGCGGCGTCTTTGATGGGCCTGGCCGGCGGCGATTTGACCCAGGAGGTCGCAACGCCATTCATTCCGACACTGGAAAGGCTCCGCACCGATTTTAATGCAGCGGCCACCAAGCTGCGCACAGCGATGCAGGTCGTGGCTCAAAACGCAACGGGCATTGCTGCCAGCGCCCAGCAGGTTCGTTCAGCCTCCGACGATTTGTCGAAGCGTACGGAACAGCAGGCGGCTTCCGTCGAGGAAACCGCAGCCGCCCTTGAAGAGATCACCACAACGGTCTCTGATTCGAGCAACCGCGCCCAGGAAGCCGGCCAGCTGGTTCGAAGAACTCGCGAGAATGCCGAGCGTTCCGGCGCGGTGGTCCGCAGCGCCGTCGATGCGATGGGCAAGATCGAGACATCGTCCGCAGAGATCGGCAACATCATCGGCGTCATCGACGAAATCGCCTTCCAGACCAATCTCCTGGCGCTGAACGCGGGCGTCGAGGCGGCGCGCGCGGGCGATGCCGGCAAGGGGTTTGCGGTGGTCGCGCAAGAGGTTCGCGAGCTTGCTCAGAGATCGGCCAAGGCGGCAAAGGAGATCAAGGAGCTGATCGGGGCCTCCAACGAGCATGTGAAGAGCGGAGTGACGCTGGTCGGCGAAACCGGCAAGGCTCTCGAAGAGATCGTCGCCCAGGTTCAGCAGGTCAACAGCAATGTTCTTGCGATCGTCGAGAGTTCAAAGGAGCAGGCGACGGGGTTGAAGGAAATCAACACCGCGGTCAACACCATGGACCAGGGCACGCAGCAGAACGCCGCTATGGTCGAGGAATCGACGGCTGCCGCACATAGCCTCGCCAAGGAAGCCGACGCGCTTTTCCAGCTGCTGGGCCAGTTCAATATCGGCGGCCCAGCCTCACGCCAGCAGCGCCCCGCCGTGGCAACTGCCGCTTCCAGGCCCGTCGCATCGGCGCCGCGGGCAATGGCTGCAAAAGTGGGCGCAGCCTTCCATGGCAACGCGGCAGTCGCCGGCGGCGACTGGGAGGAGTTCTGAGGCGAGTGGCGCTCCGCCTCATTCCAGGAGCCGTCCGATCGTCTCGATCTCATTCGTCCAAATGCCTTCCGCATAGTTTTGCGGCAGTCGCGCCAACTGCGCGGGGTCGTCGATACCGGTGGAAAATTCACCGCCTCGATAAGGGCCGAGCACGAAAACTTCGGTGCCGGCATCCGCCATCCGGTTGAGGAAACGGTCCGGCCAGCCCCAGAGCCAGGGCGCGATATTGATCGGCACCAGCATCATCCGCTGCTTGCAGGCATCCGGTAGCAGGCTGGTCCAGCCATAGCCGATATAGCCGGTGAGGCAGCCCTTCAGGCTCTGGCGCGAGGCGGTCTTGATATCGGGCACGCGCCGGCGGATGACGTCGATCGGTTCGTCGCCGCCGTAGACGATGATCTCGGCCCGTCGCCCGGTGGAAAGCCCGTTGAGCACGACGGCGAGCTTTTCGCCCTCGGACGGATCGCGGCTCTTGACGTTGATGAGGAAACGCCGATCCGGAAAGGTCGACAGCACTTGCGCCAGCGTCGGCATCATGCCGATGCCGCGGCCGCGGAACGGAAAGGTCTTGCCGCCATCGGCGGTGTAGCCATAGCCGATGTCGAGCTTCCGCATCTCCTCCATCGAATGCTCGCGAGTGACACCGTGGCCGTCGGTGCGGCAGTCGAGCGTCCAGTCGTGAAAGACGGCGAATTGCCCGTCCGTCGTCGGGTGCACGTCAATCTCGACGATATCGGCGCCGGCCGCAAAGCCCGCCTGCATCGAGGGGATGGTATTTTCGAGATAATCATGTTTCGGCGGCAGCATGCGGCTCGCCGTGCAGGTGTCATTCTTCAAATCGGTCTCGTCGAAGCGTTGGGCGATGCCGCGATGGGCGAGCAGCACCGGCTTACCCGAACGGTGCTCCGCCAAAAGGCTGGTATTGTTGAGGTAGATCCCGGCCGCGGCGAGCGCGATTGCGCCGGCGCAATAGAAAAGCCTCCTGCCCATGTTGCTCCCCCTGATTGCATCGAAGGACGCAACAGCTAGAAAGCGATTCCGGTTGTTCTTGGGCTGTTTTCCGGCTTTTCTATGCTGGCCGCCTATAAACCCGAAAGGACTGTCATCGCCATGGAACGACACGACGACGAGCTCATCCATTTCGAAGCCCAAGGCGCTGCCCCCTTGCCGCCGGCCGCAGTCGAAGGCCATGTCGGGCGCGAGGGCGCCCGCATCTGGTATGCGAGCTACGGCGCCGGGCCGGCCGTCATCCTGCTGCACGGCGGCCTCGGTCATAGCGGCAACTGGGGCTATCAGGTCCCGGCGCTGCTCCAAGGTGGCCGCCGCGTCGTGCTGATCGACAGCCGCGGTCATGGCCGCAGCACGCGCGATGCCCGTCCCTATACCTATGAGCTGATGGCCGCCGACGTCCTTGCGGTCATGGACGAACTCTCTCTGGAACAGGCGGCATTCGTCGGCTGGAGCGACGGCGCCTGCATCGCCCTGATCCTCGCCGCAGCGGCGCCGTCGCGTGTCGAGGGCGTGTTCTTCTTCGCCTGCAACATGGATCCGAGCGGCACGCTGGAATTTAATCCGACGCCGGTCATCGACCGATGCTTCAGCCGTCACGCCAAGGATTATGCGGCATTGTCCGCCACGCCGGACGATTTCAATGGCTTCGTCGAGGCGGTGAGCCTGATGATGCGCACGGAGCCGAATTATCAGGCCGAAGACCTCGGCCGCATCGGCGTGCCGGTTGCGATCGTGCTCGGCGAACACGACGAGTTCATCAAGCCCGAGCATGCCGAATATCTCGCCCGCAGCATTCCAGACGCTCAGATGATCTATCTCAGGGGCGTCAGCCACTTTGCGCCGCTGCAGCGGCCGGCCGAGTTCAACGCCGCAGTGCTGTCCTTCCTCGACGGGCTTCCTTGATGAATCGCTCCCTCTGGCCTCGCGTCCATTTGCCGCTATCTCTTGCTGCATGAGAGCTGACGCCCTGCTTTATCCCGCCCCGGAAGGGCTCTATTGCCCGGAAGGCGGATTTTATCTCGATCCTGTGCGGCCGGTGGAACGGGCGCTCGTCACCCACGGCCATTCCGATCACGCCCGGCCCGGTCACGTGAACGTGCTCGCCACCCGCCAGACGCTCGACATCATGCGTTTGCGCTACGGCGACGGCTTCTGCGCCAGCGAGCAGATTGCCCGTTTCGGCGAGGAACTGCTGATCAACGGCGTCAAGGTGAGCTTTCATCCCGCCGGCCATGTGCTCGGCTCGGCCCAGATCGCCATCGAGAGGAACGGCACCCGCATCGTCGTCTCCGGCGATTACAAGCGACGCCCCGACCCGACCTGTGCGGCCTACGAGCCGGTTGCCTGCGATGTTTTCATCACCGAGGCGACCTTCGGCCTGCCGGTCTTCCACCATCCCGATCCGATGGACGAAACCGGCAAGCTGCTGGCCTCGCTCAGGCAATTTCCGGAGCGCACGCATCTGGTCGGCGCCTATGCGCTGGGCAAGGCCCAGCGCATCATCCGCCTGCTGCGCGACGCCGGTTATGCCGAGCCGATCTATATTCACGGCGCCATGGAAAAACTCTGCGACTATTATGTCGGCGAGGGCATCGATCTCGGCGAGCTGCTGCCGGCGACCATCGAAAGCCGCGACAGATCCGCCTTCAAGGGCGCCGTCGTCATCGGCCCGTCCTCGGCCTTCGCCGATCGATGGGCGCGCCGCTTCAACGAACCGCTGCCGGCCTTCGCCTCCGGCTGGATGCTGGTGCGCCAGCGCGCCAAACAGCTCGGCGTCGAATTGCCGCTCGTCATCTCCGACCATTGCGACTGGCCGGAGCTGACAGAAACGATCCGTGAGCTGCACCCGGCCGAGGTCTGGGTAACCCACGGCCGCGAGGAGGCGCTGGTGCGCTGGTGCCAATTGCAGGGCATCAAGGCGAAACCGCTGCATCTCGTGGGCTATGAAGACGAGGCGGATTGAGATGAGCGGTGTGGTGGATCAAAACCCCTCCCCAACCCCTCCCCACAAGGGGGAGGGGCTAGATCTGCCGCGCCATCCCACTGCAAAATCACCCCCGGGAACGCTGAAGTCGAAAAAGGGCAGGGCAGCGCCACGAGTTAGTCCCTCCCCCTTGTGGGGAGGGGTTGGGGAGGGGTCTTCTTCCCAAGCCCGGAGGCCCGCATGAAAGCCTTCGCCGACCTCCTCGACCGCCTGGTGCTGACGCCCAGCCGCAACGGCAAACTCAAGCTGCTGACCGACTATTTCCGCGATACGCCCGATCCAGACCGCGGCTATGGCCTGGCCGCCATTGCCGGCACGCTGGAGGTGCGCAACGTCAAGCCGGCCATGCTGCGCGAGCTGGTGCTGGAGCGCATGGACGAGGTGCTGTTCCGCTATTCCTATGATTATGTCGGCGATCTCGCCGAAACCATCTCGCTGGTCTGGGACAATGAGCGGGATATCGACCGCTCGGCCCTTTCCCAGCCGCGCCTCGGCGAGGTCGTCACCCGCATGAACGGGCTCGGGCGCACCGAAGTGCGCGGCTATGTCCGCGACCTGCTCGACCGGCTGGATTCCTCCGGCCGCTTCGCCTTCATCAAACTGGCGACCGGCGCCATGCGCATCGGCGTCTCCGCCCGTCTTGCCAAACAGGCGCTCGCCGACCTCGGCGGCAAGGACGTTACCGAGATCGAAACCCTCTGGCACGGCCTGCAGCCGCCTTACGAGACATTGTTCGCGTGGCTGGCGGGCGGCGGCGAGAAACCGGCGCTGGCGACGCCGGCGATCTTCCACTCCGTCATGCTCGCCAATGCAGTGGAGGAGGGCGATCTTACCGCCCTCGACCCGGCCGACTATGCCGCAGAATGGAAATGGGACGGCATCCGCGTCCAGCTTTCCCGCTCCGGCGACCGGCGCAAGATCTATTCCCGCTCCGGCGACGACATTTCGGGCGCCTTTCCCGACATTCTCGAGGCGATCGATTTTTCCGGCGTTGTCGACGGCGAGCTCTTGGTCGGCGGCACCGCCCGCTCCAACAGCCCGACCCGCACATTCTCCGACCTGCAGCAGCGGCTGAACCGCAAGACGGTGACGGCGAGAATGCTCGACGACTACCCCGCCTTCATCCGCGCCTATGACCTGCTGTTTGACGGCGAGGAGGACATTCGCGGCCGCACCTATGTCGATCGCCGCGATCGCCTGGCTGAGATCATCGATCGCGCGCCCCATGATCGTTTCGATCTGTCGCCGCTCGTGCCTTTCACATCCTGGGAAGAGCTCGACGCTTTGCGCGCCGCGCCGCCCGATCCCGTTATCGAGGGGGTGATGATCAAGCGCCGCGACAGCATCTACCAGGCCGGTCGCATTAAGGGTCCCTGGTTCAAGTGGAAGCGCAATCCCTATAACGTCGATGCGGTGCTGATGTACGCCCAGCGCGGCCACGGCAAACGCTCGAGCTACTATTCCGACTTCACCTTCGGCGTCTGGGCCGACGACGAGGACGGCGAGCAACTGGTGCCTGTGGGAAAGGCCTATTTCGGCTTCACCGATGCCGAACTCGAGCTGCTCGACAAGTTCGTGCGCAACAATACGACGGAGCGGTTCGGCCCGGTGCGGGCCGTGCGGGCCGACCGGGATTTCGGCTTCGTCGTCGAGGTCGCCTTCGAGGGCATCAACCGCTCGACCCGGCACAAATCAGGCGTCGCCATGCGCTTCCCCCGCATCGCCCGCCTTCGTCCTGACAAGCCGCCCTACGAGGCCGACCGGCTGCGCACGCTGATCGCCATGATCGACGCCAAACCCGGCTGAGTCGGGCCGCCGCCTGCGCAACAATGACGCAGGGCGATATTTTCAACAGGATGTGTATTGGCGGCAGCGCGTTTTCCGGTGCACATCTTGTCGGCCGGGGAAATGATTTTGGGTGCTGCGTCATGAGCTCGCATGAACGAAATTCCTTTTTCCGCCAACGCCGTGCCGTGCTGGCGGGTCTCGCCGGAGCGCTGGTGTTGCCGCGCATGGCGGCCGCCTTCGATGTCCCGGAAGAACCACGCCTTGCCAGGCACGACTATGCCGAGGTTCGCCGCCGTTTTCGCACGAAGCTGCTGCAGAAGGGGCCGGCGCCCGACAAATACGAACCGCTGGCCGCGCCTGCCGACGCTGAGAAGATCTTCTACCGTTCCGGCTATGGCGGCGAGCTGGAGCTGGCGGCCTGGGTTTCGAAATACAAGCGCGAGCGCACGGCCAAGCCTGCAGTGCTTTTCCTGCATGGCGGCAACGCCATGGGCATCGGCCACTGGCAGCTGATGAAGCCCTATATGGATGCCGGCTATGTCGTGATGATGCCGTCGCTGCGCGGCGAAAACGGCCAGAGGGGCAATTTCTCAGGATTTTACGACGAGGTCGACGACGTTCTCGCCGCTGCCGAGCGTCTGGCGCATCTGCCGGGCGTCGATCCCCAGCGCCTGTTTGTCGCCGGCCACAGCATCGGCGGCACGCTGACCATGCTGACGGCGATGAGCACCCACAAATTCCGTGCCGCCGCGCCGATTTCGGGCAATCCGAACGCCTTCCGCTTCTTCAGCCGCTATCCCCAGGACATCCGCTTCGACGACAGCAACAGGCATGAATTCGAGGTGCGTTCGGCGCTCTGCTACGCCCACAGCTTCAAATGTCCCGTCCGGGTCCTCCATGGCACGGAGGAGGCGCATTTCAACGACCGCGCCGACCTGCTCGCCCGCCGCGCCCGCGCCGCCGGCACCCACATCGAAACCGAAACCGTCGCCGGCAACCACACCTCGGCATTGCCGGCCGAGATCGCCCAGAGCATCCGCTTCTTCCACGGCGTGGCGGCCTGATTTTTCGGCGCGCCCAGGAACCCGCAGCCAGAGGGCGGGTTCAAGTCTTCCTGATTTTTCCTCCCCGACACCAGCCTCGCGCCAGCCGCGGATGCCATCGTCGCGGCAGATATCGCTGTCTCGCCGATCGTTGATAAGGGTGGTTCGATGAATTTTCTGCGCCGGGTCTTCCCGATTGCCGGGCTCGTGATAGTCGCTGCCTCGCTCAGTGGCTGCAACATCCTCATTCCCGATGTCGCCGCCGATTCGCCCGCCCGCTTCGTCCAGGAAACCTCGCCGGTCTTCTATCAGCCGCCCGGCGTCGATCCCGGCCGCGTGCGGCCGATCCCCGATCAGCCGGTGCCGCAGACGCGCGAACTCTACAAGACCCAGTTCCACCAGACCTACGGCCTGCCGGTCACCAATCCAGTGCATGCGGCGATGTATGGCGAGCTGCGCGACGAGGATTTCACGCTGCCGTCAATTCCGGTCAGCCGCGTGCAGCCGCAATTCCTGCGCCAGGAGGTCGATTATCAGACGACCGAACGCCCGGGCACGGTCGTCGTCGACACCAAGGCGCGTTTCCTCTATTTCGTCGAGGGCAATGGCAAGGCGATGCGTTATGGCGTCGGCCTCGGCCGCGACGGTTACGCCTGGTCGGGCCGCGGCGTCATCCAGTGGAAGCAGAAGTGGCCGCGCTGGACGCCGCCGGTCCAAATGGTCTCCCGCCAGCCCGAGGTTCGCGCCTTTTCGGTCGAAAACGGCGGCATGAATCCCGGACTGCAGAACCCGCTCGGCGCCCGCGCCATGTATATTTTCAAAGACGGCCAGGATACGCTCTATCGCATCCACGGCACGCCCGACTGGCAGTCGATCGGCAAGGCCACCTCGTCGGGCTGCGTGCGCATGCTGAACCAGGATGTCGTCGATCTCTACGACCGCCTGCCTGCCAAGGCCGAGATCGTTGTGATGTAGCGCTGCAACAGCGCTCTTCATATCGTCGGCTCCATCAGGAACACGTCTGCGTGAAGCTATGGTTTATTTGGCGCAAGCCGATAGATTTCATGATGTCGTAATGGATTCCCGCATCAACAGGAAATCAGTCCCGCGTCATGAGTTCCGATAGACATCTTTCCCGCCGCAGCTTTCTCTCCCTTTCGGCACTGACCGCCGCCTCCGCGCTCACCGGCTGCGCCTCTTCCGCCAACACCGTAAGATCGGGCGACACGTCGATCATCTACCGCTCGCCGATGCGCCTGTTCCAGTCGCCGGGAGCCTCGAGCGTGCCGAGCGGGCCTGAGCTTGCCGTCATGTACGGCCCAGTCGAGGACGGCGGCTTCCTCATTCCCGCCGTTCCCTACGAAGAGATCGATCCCCGCTACTATCGCCAGCGCGTTCTCGATCCAACCGGTCAGCCGCCCGGCACCATCGTCGTCGACACGCCGTCGCGTTTCCTCTATCTCGTCCAAGCCGATGGCATGGCGATGCGTTACGGCGTCGGCATCGGCCGCGAAGGTTTTGCCTGGCAGGGGTCGGGCGTCATCCAGTGGCGACAGAAATGGCCGCGCTGGAAGCCGCCGAACGAGATGGTCGCCCGCCAGCCGGAACTGGTCAAATATTCGATCGAGAACGGCGGCATGGAGCCCGGGCTGAAGAACCCGCTCGGCGCCCGTGCGCTTTATATCTTCTCGAACGGCGAGGACACGCTCTACCGCCTGCACGGGAACCCCGACTGGCGCTCGATCGGCAAGGCCGTCTCCTCGGGCTGCGTCAGGCTGTTGAACCAGGATATTATCGATCTCTATGATCGCGTTCCGACGAAGGCGCCGATCGTCGTCTGGCAGTGATTCCGACGGGGCGGTCGCCAGCCGGCCGCCTCTGCCTGCTATTCCGGGCGTCGTTGCTCTGCCCGGAAAAGTTTTATTTTCAAAATAGCATTGCTTAATTCGGTAAAAAGCCTACATGGTGCCTATCGAATATTGCTTGTGCTGCGCGATCGCGCTTCGTCAGATCTCCTCTCAGCATCGATATTGCTCGTGGGACAACGTTCCCCGGCTTCACTCCAACGGTTGAAAGGAAATCGTTATGAATTCAGGCGTGGTCAAGTGGTTCAACGGCACCAAGGGTTTTGGCTTCATCCAGCCCGATGATGGTTCCACGGACGTTTTCGTTCACATTTCGGCAGTCGAACGCGCTGGCATGCGCGAGCTCACCGAAGGTCAGAAGGTCCGTTACGACCTCGTTCGCGACAAGCGCTCGGGCAAGAACGCGGCCGACAACCTTCAGGCCGCATGATTTGTCATTCGCCTGCAGCGGCCGCGTCTTTCAGACGAGCTGCAGCTGCTGTAGCATTTTGACTGGCAAGAATGTGCCAGCGAGCTGACCACGGATGTACTGGCAGCGCGCTGATCAACTTGCCGGCGGAAGGGCAGAGTGACGGGAAGAGGTCGGGTCCGCCCGGCCTTTTTGTTTTCACTGTGGCCTTCGATTGGCCAATCGAACAAACAGCCGAAGGGTTGAAGGTGCGCCGAATGGGCAGACCAAACTACAAAATCGGCGACATGATCGTGTTGAAATCCGGCCTTACCCGCACCGCGGAAGCCGAAAAGCGGTGCCGGATCGCCGGCGTCCTTCCCAACGATCATGGACATGTGCAATATCGCGTCCAATTCGACGCGGAGAATTTTGAACGCCGCATCACCGAGGCCGACATTGACACCGGGAAATCGTTGTCCCGGGCCGCCCCAGAGGTGGTGGCCAAAGCCGGCGGCGCCGAACCCTGGTTGAAGCTTTCGAGCATCAGGATCGGGAAGTAAAGCCGCTTTCACTATGGACCGTGCGGCCTTGCCGCCGAAGAAAGGATATCACTTTGCAGGTACTCGTCAGGGATAACAACGTCGATCAGGCACTGCGCGTGCTGAAGAAAAAGATGCAGCGGGAAGGCCTGTTCCGGGAAATGAAAGCTCGCAGCGCCTTCGAGAAGCCCTCCGAGAAACGCGCCCGTGAAAAGGCCGAGGCCATTCGCCGCCAGCGCAAGCTTGCCCGCAAGAAGATGCAGCGTGAAGGCCTGCTGCCGGCACCGAAAAAGGTTCTTCGCGCCCGCTAACCCGGCCGCGGGATCGCGGCCAACGTGAACAACGGCCCGGCCGCGGGATCGCGGCCCGGCCGTGGCTCAAAATCGCCAGCACCTGAGAAAGGGGCATATGACCGCCACCAAGGAAGAATTCTTCAATCCCGCCAAGCTGTCGCCCCGCGACAAGGCGGAAGCGACCGATCAGACGGCGCGCGCCATCATCGCGGCCGAAGCCTCGGCCCGCGACAAGAAGACGGAAAAGCTGAAGGCGTTGCGCCTGCAGCAGGCGGCCGAAGCCGGAGCGGAAGCGGCGCCGGCAAAGAAGCGCCGGTCACCGGCCAAATCCGCTCAGCGGCGGCCGTAATTCGGCGAAAGGCCCGACAGGAGGCTTCAGCCGCCGGCGGCGCCGGCCCGGCCGAGATTGCCGCGCAGCCGATGCAGCATGTCGCGCATCTGCCCCAGCTCCTCCAGCGTGCAGCCGGCAGCTTGCCCGATCGCCGTCATGATCGTATCGACCTCTCCCTTCATCGCCTGGCCCTTCGGCGTCAGTGACACGATCACCTGCCGCTCGTCGCGCAGGTCGCGGATGCGCTTGATCAGCCCGCCCTGTTCCAGTCGCTTCAACAGCGGCGACAGCGTGCCGGAATCGAGATCCAGCTGCTCGCCGATGGTCTTCACCGGCAGCTCGCTGCGCTCCCACAGCACCAGCATCACCAGATATTGCGGATAGGTGAGGCCGACCCTGTCGAGGATCGGCTTGTAGGCACGGGTGAAGGCATGCGCCGTCGCGTAGACCGCGAAGCACAGCTGCTTTTCCAGCCGCTTCTCCTCTTCCGGTATCTCCATCGTCTTTGCCGTTTGCGCTTTCATCTCCACCACCCCCGAGCATGATGCCGAAAAGTGTGAGCGGTTTTCTCATGACATCACGCTCTCACTTTAACGTAGAGCAGGATTCAGATTTTGGGCCGGACCAGCCTAAAATCGTCCTGCCCTAAGGCTGCGATTGTCTTCCTTTCGACGCCGAAATGCAATTTGCAAAATTCACTTCCGTACAAGTTAATTGTGCGATATTAAAAATCCAACCCCGATCGAAGGACCAACCAAAGGAGATTGTCATGCCTATTCTCTATACGACCCAAGCCTCTGCCACCGGCGGCCGCGCCGGCCGCGCCGTTTCCGATAACGGCGTCCTGGACGTGACGCTGACCGTTCCCAAGGAACTCGGCGGCGACGGCGCGACCGGCACCAATCCCGAGCAGCTTTTCGCCGCCGGATATTCCGCCTGCTTCCTCGGTGCCCTGAAATTTGTCGCGGGCCAGCAGAAGGTCAAGATTTCCGAGGAAACGACGGTTTCCGCCAAGGTCGGCATCGGCCCGCGCGAAGACGGCACCGGCTTCGGCATCGAAGTGGCCCTGACCGTCAATATTCCCGGCCTCGACCGCGAAACAGCCGAAAAGCTCGCCGCCGCAGCCCATATCGTCTGCCCCTACAGCCACGCCATGCGCACCTCGACCGAGGTTCCGGTCACGGTTGCCTGATCCAGGCGCGTTCAGCAAAACTGACGGGATGGCCTTCGGCTTCGGTCGGGGCCGCTGCTTGTCTTGATGCTGACGTGAACGCAGCGATCATCGCATGGGTCCTCGGGTCAAGCCCGAGGACGACGGAGCAAGGGGAGGCCTCTCGCCTCCAGCCAATACCTACCCCCAACCTCCGTCGTGCTCGGGCTCGACCCGAGCACCCACGCGCGCCGACTCCGGTTGCATGGCGTGAACGACGCGATTTCTCGTGGATCGAAGGCGAGGTTCGGCTCGCTCTACCCGGCCGTTGTCCGTTCGTTTTTGCGGGACTGGCGAGCGGCCGGCTTCGGCGCCTCACCACTCCCTGACACCGCCAGCAACTCCTGCCGCAGCCGCGCGGAGCCGCCGTCCGGCAATCTGCCGTCAAGCATCGCATGCGTCTCTTTCCAGATCGGCAGCGCGTTTGCCAGCGCCGCCTTGCCTTCGCCGGTGAGCGCAAGCAGCCGGCCGCGCCTGTCCCTCGGATTTTCCATCACCATCACCCAGCCCTTGCGCTGCAGCGGCTTCAAGGCCGCCGTCAGCGTCGTCTGGTCCATGGCGAGCAGGGCTGCGACCGGCCCCATTGGCGGCGGCTCCGGCCGGTTCAGCGACATCATCAGCGAAAACTGCCCGTTGGTCAGCCCGGTGGGCCGCAGCGCGTCGTCGAACAGCCGGGCGAGCGCGCGCGCCGCTCGCTGTGCATGCAGGCAGAGGCAGGTGTCGCGCACCAGAAGCGTTGTAGAGAAAGGAATTTCAACCGAATTTGACATGGCCATTTTATATTGATATCAATCTATTTAGTCAAGGAGAAGGAGATGTTGCCGGCTTCACCGGCAAGCGCCGGAGGAGGGCGCATCCGATGCAGAACGAAGTTGTTTCCCGCGAGCAATGGCTCGCGGCCCGTCGCGCCCTGCTCTTGAAGGAAAAGGAGGCGACGAGGCTGCGTGACAGCGTCAACGCCGCCCGCCTGGCGCTGCCCTGGGTGAGGGTCGACAAGGACTATGCCTTCGATACGCCAGAGGGAAAGAGGTCGCTCGCCGATCTCTTCGACGGTCGCAGCCAGCTACTGATCTATCATTTCATGCTTGGTCCGGACTGGGAGGCCGGCTGCCCCGGCTGCTCCTTCCTCGCCGATCATGTCGACGGCGCCCTGCCGCATCTCAACCATCACGACGTCACCTGGGTCGCCGTCTCGCGCGCGCCGCTTGAAAAGATCGCCGCCTACAAAAGGCGGATGGGCTGGAAATTTCCCTGGGTCTCATCCTTCGGCAGCGATTTCAATTTCGATTATCACGTTTCTTTCAGCCCGGAGGACCTTGCCAAAGACAAGGTCTTCTACAATTTCACTGCTATCGAGCCGGCTGAGGCCCATGACGAACTGCCGGGCCTCAGCGCCTTCTACCGCAACGACAAGGGCGAGGTCTTCCATACCTATTCGAGTTATGCCCGCGGGCCGGAGGAACTGATCGGCACCCTGATGATCCTCGACCGCGCGCCGAAGGGCCGCAACGAGCAGGGCACGATGAATTTCGTGCGCCGCCATGACGAATATGAGGATGCTCAAACGGCGCCATCCTGCTGTCACTGAGCAGGCACATGATGCCGAAATCCGTGGGGCGGTTTCCGGACGACGCCATGCTCTAAGAACAGGCGTCGCCATCACCTGAAGGGAGAAGAGGATGATGAAGACGGCTGAAGTGCTGAAGGAACATTCCTTCCTGGAAAGACTGGTCGGCGAGTGGAGCGTCACCGCACCCGAGATGGGCGGCGGCGACGACTGGACGGAGACCGTCCGCTCGCTGCACGGCATCTGGTTCGTCGCCGAAGGGCACGGCCGCATGCCCGACGGCAAGCAGGCCACTACGATCCTGACGCTCGGCTACAACGCCGACAAAGGCAAGTATGTCGGCAGCTGGATCGGCTCGATGATGGACTACATGTGGGTCTATGAAGGCGAGGTCGATGCCTCCGGCAACGTGCTCGACCTCTATACGACAGGACCCGACTTCAATGGCGAGGGCCTGGCCGATTACCGCGAGCAGATCACCTTCATCAACGCCGATCACCGCACCTTCACCTCCAGCGCCAGGCAGGCCGACGGCTCCTGGAAGCAGTTCATGGAAGTCCATTACACCCGCAAGATCTGAAAATCACGGCGCCGCAAGCATCGCAGAGGCGTCAGAAAAGGGAGAGTTCTATGTCCAAGACGCATGGAAAGTTCATCTGGTGCGAGCTGATGACCCCCGACACGTCAGCCGCCGCGAAATTCTACAGTTCTGTCGTCGGCTGGACCACCTCCGAGATGAAGGTCGAGGGCATGCCGACCTATACGATCTTCGAGGCGAACGGCATCGGCGTTGCCGGCCTGATGGAGTTTCCGGCCGAACTCGAAGGCACGGGTATTCCGCCGAATTGGACGGGTTATGTCGGCGTCGACGATGTCGATCAGTCGGCAAAGGATTTCGCCGCCAATGGCGGCGCGGTGCGCCGTCCGCCGGAAGACATCCCGAGCGTCGGCCGCTTCGCCGTCGTCGCCGATCCGCATGGCGCGGTGCTCTGCATCATGACGCCGGCGCCGATGGACAAATCCCCGCCGGAACTGGCCTTCGACGCGCCCGGCAATATCGGCTGGCGCGAACTCTATGCCGGAAATGGCGAAGAGGCACTGGCCTTCTATTCCAAGCAGTTCGGCTGGACCAAGGACAGCGAAATGGACATGGGCCCGATGGGCGTCTACTACATCTTCGCCCATAACGGCCGGCAGACCGGCGGCATGATGACCAAGCCCGACAACATGCCGATGACCTTCTGGTGCTACTATTTCATCGTGCCCGCCCTCGATGCCGCGATCGAACGCGTCACCTCGGGCGGCGGCAAGGTCGTCAACGGACCGATGGAGGTCCCGGGCGGCAGCTGGATCATCCAGGCCACCGACCCGCAGGGCGCCTTCTTCTGCCTGGTGGCGCCGAAGCGGTAGGTTTGGGCTGCGTTTGGGGTCGTGCCCCCGGCCCCCTCATCCGCCTGCCGGCACCTTCTCCCCGCTGGGGAGAAGGGGTGTCGCGGCTTTTCCTCTCCGCCTACGAGCCACCCTGCGACCTAACAGCGAGTCTCTTCTCCCCAGCGGGGACTGTTGCAAAATGCTGAGAATATGATTCCGTTGTTTTTGAACGGAGATGATTTGGATGGCGGTGAAGCAGACGGGTCAATTCAGCTTTGTTGATGCGTTGTTGCCGCAGGCAGGCGGCAGCGG
>NZ_PSOW01000017.1:0-164231 GCF_003013335.1 Rhizobium sp. H4 | reverse complement strand
AGCTGTCGGTCGCCGGCCTCACCGCCGAGCATGGCGCCCTGGTCGACAACAATAACGGCAGCTGGACATTCACGCCTGATGCCAACTACAACGGCCCGGTCAGTCTCAGCTACTCCGTCACCGACGGCAATGGCGGCAGTGTCCCGGCAAGCCAGAGCTTCACGCTGGCGGCCGTCAACGACGCACCGGTCCTCAGCGGCAATGCGGCGACAATGGCGGCAGGCAGCGAGGACACGGCCTATACGTTCAGCACCGCTGACCTGCTTGCCGGCTTCACCGACGTCGATGGCGATCAGTTGTCGGTCGCCGGTCTCACCGCCGAGCATGGCGCGCTGATCGACAACAATGACGGCACCTGGAGCTTCACGCCTGATGCCAACTACAACGGCCCGGTCAGCCTCAGCTACACCGTCACCGACGGCAATGGCGGCAGTGTGCCGGCAAGCCAGAGCTTCACGCTGACTGCGGTCAACGATGCACCTGTTCTCAGCGGTAATGCGGCAACGCTTTCGGCAGGCACCGAGGACACGCCCTATACCTTCAGCAGCGCCGACCTGCTTGCCGGCTTCACCGACGTCGACGGCGACCAGCTGTCGGTCGCCGGCCTTACCGCCAATCATGGCGCCCTCATCGACAACAATGACGGCACCTGGAGCTTCACACCTGATGCCAACTACAACGGCCCGGTCAGCCTCAGCTACACCGTCACCGACGGCAATGGCGGCAGTGTGCCGGCAAGCCAGAGCTTCACGCTTGATGCGGTCAACGACGCACCCGTCCTCAGCGGCAATGCGGCGACCCTGGTCGCAGGCACCGAGGACACGCCCTACACCTTCAGCAGCGCTGACCTGCTTGCCGGCTTCACCGATGTCGACGGCGACCAGCTGTCGGTCTCCGGCCTCACCGCCGAGCATGGCGCCCTCATCGACAACAATGACGGCACCTGGAGCTTCACGCCCGATGCCAACTACAACGGCCCGGTCAGCCTCAGCTACTCCGTCACCGACGGCAATGGCGGCAGTGTCCCGGCAAGCCAGAGCTTCACGCTGGCGGCCGTCAACGACGCACCGGTCCTCAGCGGCAATGCGGCGACAATGGCGGCAGGCAGCGAGGACACGGCCTATACGTTCAGCACCGCTGACCTGCTTGCCGGCTTCACCGACGTCGATGGCGATCAGTTGTCGGTCGCCGGTCTCACCGCCGAGCATGGCGCGCTGATCGACAACAATGACGGCACCTGGACCTTCACGCCTGATGCCAACTACAACGGCCCGGTCAGCCTCAGCTACACCGTCACCGACGGCAACGGCGGCAATGTCCCGGCAAGCCAGAGCTTCACGCTTGATGCGGTCAATGACGCGCCGACGGCGGTTGTGTTGTCGAACACAGTGACGTCGATGCCCGAAAATGGGGGCGTGATTAAAGTTGCCGATATCGCGGTGACGGATGTCGATTCCGGCAACAACGTGTTGTCGCTGTCTGGAAGTGACGCCGCGTCATTCACGATCCTGAACGGGGCGCTCTACTTCAACGGTGGCGCGGACTTCGAAGCGAAGGCCGGCTACGACGTGACCGTTGATGTGAATGACGCAACGGTTGGCGGCACGCCGGACGCCTCGCATAACTTCCATCTCGGCATCACCGACGTGATCGAAAGCGACAGCGATACGAGCAATGACCACGATACGGACACGGCGACCGCCACGACGACAAATTGGGGCGAAACCAACGGTATCGATACCAAGGTCGGAAATTCGGCTGACAATACAATCAGCGGCGGCAACTCTGGTGATACGCTTTATGGCCAGGCAGGCAACGACACGCTGAATGGCAATAACGGGGTCGATAAGCTCTACGGCCAGGCCGGTAACGACATACTGATTGGAAGCCAAGGCTTGGACACGTTGTACGGCGGCTCCGGCAACGACACGCTCAATGGCAGCGGCGAGCAGGATGACCTTTGGGGTGGCTCCGGCAATGACACCTTTGTGTTTACCTCAGCAGGCGACAGCACGTCCGTCTCCCCGGACACGATCCGTGACTTCCACCATGGGTTTGACAAGATTGATGTGAGCGGGCTCGACGCCTACACGGTCAACCCCAGCATCCCGGGCGATCAAGCCTTCGCCTGGGGTGGAACAACGGTGACGGCCCACGGTGCCTGGTACACGGAAAGCGGCGGCAACACGATCCTTCACTTCGATACCAACGGGGACGCGAATACCGACGAAACGACGATCGTCTTGACAGGCACGAACCTGGGCTTGACGGATTCGGACTTCCTCCTCTGATCAAAAGGGCGGCCAGCTTTCCGGCCATCTCGCCACCGCGGCGGTTTCATCGCGGTGGCGGGCCCACAGCCGATCTTTTCGATCGGCACCACGGAAGCACGGGTAAAAGCCGCCTGCGGTACTTGAAAGAAGAAGTATCATGTTTGCTTTCCTGAACCTCAGTGTTTTCGGCGGTCTTGTTGCCGCGAGCTTCGTCATCAACTTGCTGGCGCTGACCTCGCCGCTGTTCATGCTACAGGTCTACGACCGGGTTCTGGCAAGCGGAAGCGTTCCGACGCTGGTCGGCCTCGGTGTTCTCGCGCTCTGGCTTTACGGTTTTCAGGCGGCGCTCGACATCCTTCGCCAGCGCATCCTGCTGCGCATCGGCGAGCGCTTCGACCGGGACCTGTCCGACCGCGTGCATGCGGCGGTGACGCGCCTGCCGCTCATCGCCCGCATGCCCGGCGACGGCCTGCAGCCGCTGCGCGATCTCGATAATGTGCGCGGTTTCCTGTCGGGCGCCGGCCCGACGGCGCTCTTCGACCTTCCGTGGATCCCGCTCTATCTCGCCATCTGCTTCATCTTCCATTTCTGGCTCGGCATGACGGCGCTTGCCGGGGCGATCGTGCTGGTGTCGCTGACGCTGCTGACGAACATGCTTTCGCAGAAGGCGATCAAGGAGGCGACGGCCCACAACATGGCCCGCAACGGGCTGATGGAAGCCGCTCGCCGCAATGCTGAGGTCGTCCATGCGATGGGTCTTTCGCGCCGGATCGGCGCGCGCTGGCAGAAAGCCAATTCCGATTATCTCAAGGCGAACCGCCGGGCGGGCGATGTCACGGGCGGCCTTGGCGGCCTTGCCAAGGCGCTGCGCGCCATCCTGCAATCGACGATGCTCGGCGTTGGCGCATGGCTGGTCATCGATCAGGTCGCGACGCCCGGCGTGATGATCGCCGCTTCGATCATGATGGGCCGTGCGCTTGCCCCGGTCGATCTCGCCATCGCCAACTGGAAGCCCTTCCTGATGGCGCGGCAGAGCTGGGCCCGGCTGCAGGACATGCTGAAGACGGTGCCGGAACAACCGAGCGCCTTGCCGCTGCCGAAGCCGGTGCGGGAACTGCGCGCCGAAGAGCTCACCATCATTCCTCCTGGCGAACGCAGGCCGAATGTCGCCGGCGTCGGCTTTGTCATGCAGCGCGGAACCGCACTCGGCATCATCGGGCCGTCCGGCTCGGGCAAGTCGAGCCTCGCAAGGGCGCTGGTCGGTGCTTGGGCGCCGGCGGCCGGGAATGTCCGCCTTGACGGGGCGAGCCTCGACCATTGGGACAAGGAGGCGCTTGGCCGCCATATCGGCTATCTGCCGCAGGGCGTCGAACTGTTCGACGGCACCATCGCCGAAAACATCGCCCGTTTCGAGGAGGATCCCGATCCGGAGGCGATCGTGGCAGCGGCGATAGCGGCGGGCGCGCACGAATTGATCCTTTCCTTCGCGAAGGGCTATGAGACCCGCATCGGCGAAGGCGGCTCGGCGCTGTCGGCCGGTCAACGCCAGCGTCTCGGCATCGCCCGGGCGCTTTATGGCGATCCCTTCCTCGTGGTGATGGACGAGCCGAACGCCAACCTCGACGCCGAGGGCGAGGCAGCCGTGGTCAGGGCCATCGTCTCGGTGCGCGAGCGCGGCGGCATCGCGATCGTCGTCGCGCACCGGCCGAGCGCGATCAGCGTCGTCGACAAGGTGCTGATGATGGAGGCTGGCCGCCAGCGCGCCTTCGGACCGAAAGACGAGGTGCTGTCCAAGGTTCTGCAGGTGGCTCCTGCTCCGGCCTCCGCCGCAAGGAGCCGTGCAGAGGCAGGTAACAGGCTCCAGACGAATACGGGGCGCAGACAGCTTGGAACGCTTGAAACAAAATGATGGTGGGGGACATTCATGACCGGGATTGACAGGGACGGCGGCCTTTCCGCTTCCATTCGCCGGCACTTGCTCGCCAGCCTCGTGATCTGTGGCGGCCTTGTCGTCGGCATTGGCGGCTGGGCATCGACGACGAACCTCGCCGGAGCAGCGGTGGCGTCCGGCAGTTTCGTGGTCGACTCCTATGTCAAGAAGGTTCAGCATCCGACCGGCGGCGTGGTTGGCGAAATCCTGGTTCACGAGGGCTCGGAGGTAAAAGCCGGCGACGTGGTGCTCAGGCTCGATGCCACGGCGACGCGCGCCAACCTGGCGATCGTCACACGACGGCTGGATGAATTCCAGGCGCGCCTCGCGCGGCTCGGGGCCGAACGCGACGACCTGCCGGCGATCGTGTTCCCTGACAGCCTGCTCGCTCGGCGCGACGATCCCGAAATTGCCGCGATCCTGCGCGGAGAAAAACGGCTCTTCGCCATCCGCCGCGAGGCATTGCGAAGCAAGACGGCGCAATTGCGCGAACGCATTCTTCAGTACCAGCACGAGATCGAGGGCGTGAAGGCGCAGGAGATCGCCTATAGCGAGGGCATCGAGGTGCTCGACAAGGAAATCGCCTCCCTCACCTCGCTGCGCATGCAGGGTGCGGTGTCGGACCAGCGGCTGAACAGCCTCAAGACCCAGCGCGCCACCTTCGGCGGTGACCGCGGCGAGCAGATCGCCGCTCAGGCGCAGGCTGCCGGCCGCATCACCGAGACGAACCTGCAGATTCTCCAGGTCGATCAGGATCTGAAGGCCGAGGTCGGGCGGGAACTGCGCGATACGCAGGCGCAGATCGGCGAATATGTCGAGCGCAAGATTGCCGCCGAGGACGAGCTGAAGCGCACCGACATCGTCGCTCCGCAGTCCGGCATCGTCCATTCGCTGCAGGCGCATACGATCGGCGGCGTCCTGACGCCCGCCGATCCGATCATGCTGGTCGTGCCGGAAAATGACAGCCTGGCGCTGGAAGTGCGGCTCGCGCCGAAGGACATCGATCAACTGCAGATCGGCCAGAGGGCGGTGCTGCGCATGTCGGCCTTCAACCAGCGCACCACGCCGGAGCTGAACGGCCATGTAAGCCTCATCGCCGCCGACCTCACCACCGACCAGCGCAGCGGGCTTTCCTACTACCTCGTGCGCATAGCGGTGCCGCCGGAAGAACTGCAGAAGCTGGATGGCCTGACGCTGCTACCGGGCATGCCGGCCGAAGCCTTCATCCAGACCAGCGAGCGTACCGCGCTATCCTATCTGGTCAAACCGCTCACCGACCAGATCGCCCGCGCCTTCCGGGATGAGTAGGGTGTCGCAAGGCGCATCTGCCTTGCGGCCTCGCGGCGACCCTCCTGACATGCGACCCACTCCGGCAGCTGAAGGTAGTCGTCTTCCGATCGTCCAGCCCCGCCGGAGCTGATTCAATTCTGATGCAAGGAGCCGCGCAGGAGCATGTCCTTCGAGGCTCCGGCCTGGCCTGCGCGCTTCAGGATGGGGGAGGTTTGAGAGTGCCGCGCCCTCTCTCCGACCTCATCCTGAGGTGCCCCGCAGGGGCCTCGAAGGACGAGGCCGGCCACCGCCGGTTGGCAAATTATTGGGATCATGGTTTGGCTTACGCAAAATCCGCTTTTGGGAGCTACTCAAGCCGCTATCGCACGATGACTTGCCATTTTGCAGCGGCGCTCGCAAAGATGGCACTCTCCACCCCACTACCCGCCTGCCGATTTGGCGAAAACAACGACGCAACATGATCGAAGAGGGTCTTCGGACAATCTCTGGAAAAGCAAATATGGCCGAGAATGATTATGATGCCTTCGCGGCGGCCTATGACGCCGATAATGAAGCGAACGCCTGGAATGCCTATTACGAGCGTCCGGCAATCCTGTCCCTGGTTGGCGAAGTCGCCGGGCTTTCGGTGCTCGATGCGGGATGCGGCGGCGGGGCGCATGCGGCGGCGCTCGTCGAGCGAGGCGCCGTCGTCACCGGGATCGATGCCAGCGCCGGCATGCTCGAGATCGCAGAGCGGCGCCTGGAAGGGCGCGCCCGCCTGTTGTCGGCGGATCTGAACGAGGCCTTGCCGTTCGAAAATCAGGCATTCGGCCTGATCCTCGCCTCGCTTGTCATGCATTATCTGCCGGACTGGTCGAGGCCGCTCGCGGAATTCAACCGGCTGCTGCCGCAAGGCGGCCGGCTGGTCTTTTCCACCCACCACCCCTTCATGGATCACCCGTCGAGCGGCCACGAAAATTATTTCGAGACCTACAGTTTCGACGAGACCTGGCAGTGCGGCGGACAGGAGATCGCCATGCGCTTCTGGCATCGGCCGCTGCATGCCATGTTCGACGCACTGAAATCGGCCGGCTTTCACATCGATACCGTCAGCGAGCCCAAGCCCGATCCTCAAGCTGCCACGCTTTTTCCCAAAGCCTATCAGAGCCTGACGACTGCGCCGCGGTTCCTGTTCTTCTCGGTGGTGAAGGCATGACGATTTGGATGACGGCACTATGCCTGCCTCGCCCTGTGCATCGGGGCCGTCACTTCTTCTCCTCCCAATGGCTTTGCCAGAGGTCGAGCTTCGGCTTCAGCGGATCGGCTCCTACCGTCACGCCGTGATTGGTGAAGTCGATCAACCTGTCGACGGCCGCGTTGTGGTGGGGCCATTTGGGCCGCGAGCCTCCATTGGGGTCACCATTCGCAGCAAACCCCAGCCAGTAAGCACTCGCCAATGTGGCCATGGCCCAGTCGGCTGGCGTCACCTTGTCTTTCACCAGCGCGTTTGGCGCGTCGAAAATATAGGGAATTTCAAAGCCGTGCAGAGCGCCTTTCCATGTCGGATCGTTGCGCAAGGCCTCGGCGACATAGGAAAAACGATACCACCATGTCGGCTGCCCGGTGCGGGCGATCTCGTCAGCGAGGTGGCGGGATGGCTCGACAAGCGTCTTGTCGGCCAGAACCTGCTGCTTCAGCTCATCGAGGCTCTGCTGGCCGGTGGGATCGTAGAGGCTGCGGGCTTCGGCGGTACGGCTTGCGAACAGCGCGAAAAGATCGTCTTTCGTCGCTGCCTGACCGAGACCGAGATCGCGATCATTGGCCCCGATCATGACCGGAACGGGCGCCTGACGGCCTGCCGCAAAAGCCGCCTCCGGGGTTTCGAGCAAAAACCGTCCGTCAATCATCGGGCCTGAGATGCCGATGACGGGCTTGCCTGTCGCCATTCCCGCCAGCACCTCTTCTGCCGATGCCCCTTCGGTCAGCTTTTCCGCAGGCAGCGCCCGAAGGGCGGTGAGAGCGTCGGCATCGCTGCCGTTCATTCCCAAGGAAGCCGCATAGTCCAAGGCGGTTTTTTCTGCTTCCTTCAAAGGTGACAAGGGCGTGATCTCAGCACGCGCGGTCGGCAGGCCCGGTGATTGCAGAATGGCGCCCCGGAAAAGCCCCCGCGACAGTGGCGATATCATATGCGCCATCACCGAGCCGCCACCGGCCGACTCTCCGAATATCGTCACTTTTTTCGGATCACCGCCGAAGGCATCGATATTCTGCCGGACCCATTTCAGGGCGGCCAGCTGATCCATATAACCATAGTTGCCGACCGGCTCGTCAGGGGATTCCTTCATCAGCGCCGGATGGGCAAAATAACCCAATCGCCCCATGCGGTAATTCATGCTGACGAACACGACCTTCCGGGCGGCCAGCTGGGCACCGGGATACTGAACGGTGTTTCCATGGACAAGAGCGCCGCCGTAAATCCAGACCATCACCGGCATCGGTGTCGGCGGCCGCTTGGCGGGGGTCCAGACATTGAGGGTCAAACAATCCTCTGACTTCGGCAGGTCGTCGGTCTGCATGCAGGACGGACCGAAATCGCGGGCATCCCTGATGCCATCCCATGCCTCGATCGGTCTCGGATTGCGCCATCTGAGATCACCAACCGGTGGCGCCGCATAGGGTATGCCTTTGAAGCTGACGACCGTGCCCGACCTCTCACCCTTCAGCATTCCGCTGTCGATCGTCACGATATCGTCCGCCGCACCTGATCGTGGCGCGAACCCCATCTGACAGGATGCGACGACTAAAAGGAGCAGGAACTTGCGACGGCCGTCCATAAACACCGCCACTCTCCACCGCAAAGTTGAGACAGTTTGAGTGCAAAATACTCTGGTAGAGCGGCAACGAAAAGAGTTCGTCCGACCGCAGCGTGACCCCGCGGTTCCTTTTCTTCTCGGCGGTGAAGGTATGACGGGGGAAGCGAAGATACCTCTGTGAACGGCTGCAATCGGCGCCTGATGCGGCTGATCAGAATATTCCGTCAGTGCGGGAACAAGAAGCTCCGCCGATCGTAAGTATGGTGGGCCGTGCGGAGGTGCTGATAACACAGCCATGCACTTCGATACTCTGTGCGGCCCGCCCCCTCTAAAAACGGGGCCCCTCACCCGATCTCCGCCGCACCTATCAACCTTGCCGTAGCCAAAGCAGCGGCGGCATCAGGCGCAGTGTTTGCGTGGGAGCGCGGTGAAAGCAGCAAGCCCCTCAGCCGCTCGGCCGATCACATGCCCTCTGCCTCACCTCAGCGGATGTCGGTCTCTTCGCTGACGCCGACCCGGTGGCGGTAGACCATTTCCCAGCCTTTCCAGCCGTTGAACAAAAGAAGCGCAACGGCGAGCAGAGACAGAACCAGCCCGGTCGGCACGATGAAATCCGGGCCCTGGACGAGCCGGCGCCAGAGGCTGACGGCCTCGATCAGAACGACGACGACATTGCCGATCATGTGGAGCCAGGCATCCCGCAAGGCGCGGATGCGGGCATCCCCCAAAAAATCGGTCAGTCCGGCGAGTGCCGCCAGTGCCGCCATGACGAGGCCGGCTGCGAGCATCCAGTTGGACGCGGCCGGCCAGAACGGATTGTCGGATTGGCTGTGAATGATGTCGGTGACCAGCGTTCCGGCGAAGAAGGCGACCGGGAACGGGATCAACATCGGATGAATCGGATGGCCGGCAATGCTCAACGTGCTTTTCGGGTTCATCTGCTGCCTCCGACGGTTTCAGTTGTGCGCTTTCTAACAACCGAAGGCATCGTCGGTTCCCGGCCTGCCGCGGGTGCGCAGGCGCCCACTCTTTGTCATCCCAGGCATTGGGGAATCTATCGCCGCAGTCGACGATGGGTCCTCGGGTCGAGCCCGAGGACGACGGAGGAGGGGGTGGGCTCCGTGGCAAATCCAGCGGTGGTTGAGGGAATAGCAGCGGCGTCGTTGCGCCTCTTGCCGATGGCCCTTCCCGCGCTCCGCCGTTCCGGACCTTGAGCCCGAAAACCGTGGCCGCAGTCGACAAGCCCGGCCTGGAGATCGGCGAGGGCTGCCCCTCATCCGGCTGCCGCCACCTTCTCCCCGCCCGCGGGGAGAAGGGGACATGCCGCAACCTCTCGGTCTCTCTCCAGCCTCTTGCAAGGCACGTCCCCTCTCCCCGTCAGAACGGGGAGAGGGCTAGGGTGAGGGGCCAATCTGAGGACGACGGAGGGGGTGAGCTCTGCCGCAACAGGCTTCACCCACCCCTTGATTTCCGCAGCGCGATCAGCCCGCGGCGCAGCCACAGCACTTGCTGCGGCGACATGTGGCGCAGATGGTCGTAGTCCATCACCGCGACATTATAGACGGTGCTTCGCACCTGCGGGCCGTCCTCGCAGGCAAGCAGGATCGCCTGCAGCGCCATCATCCGGTTGCTGGCCTTGCGGGCGCGGTCGGCGAGGCTTTCGGTCACCTCGCCTTCATGGCCCTTGACGGCAAAGAGCGATTGGGCCCTCGGGCTCGGGGCCGGGATGCCCGTGGTCTTGTGGTAGCGGGCCATGGCTTCGGCATAGTCGTCGCCGGCCTGGCGTTGTTCGTCGGTGATCACACCGTCGAGGAACATGCGGCCGAGGGTATAGCCGGCATAGGGGCTCCTGACCGTCTCGTCATCAACCGTCCTGTTGAAGCCGTGGATGCGGCGGCGGGCGGCGACCGCGACACTGACATTGTCCTTCTCGGTCTCGAAGGGCTTGATCTTGCCGCAGGGGAAACGCTCGACATTCGCCTTGCGCGGCCGGCCGGCGCCTTTGTTTACCCGCTGTGTCTTCACCTTGGTGGCCTTGCCGCCCATGGAAATTCCTTCCTATCGAATGATGCCGTTCGGAGCGCTGCGGCGACCAGGGCGGTCTCCTTGAAGACGCTGAGTTTCGCCTTGGCGTTTGAAATGTGGGTGTTGACGGTAATCGGCGAGATGCCGAGGATGGCGCCGATCTCGGCGGCGGTCTTGCCTGCCGCCATCCAGCCGATGATTTCGAGCTCGCGCGGGGTGACGGCGCTCATGGCGCCGGCCCGTCGATGGTCGGCACGCGCGGCATCGTCACATGGGCGCCTGAGAGCGTCACCCGCGTCACCCGGTCGGGATGGCGGGTCGGCGCGGACACCTCAGCGTTAGGCGGCCTGGGCGCCAGCTGGCGCGAGGGAAACCGGTCGCGGTTGCGGTGCGCCATGTTGATGACGGTGTTCTTCTTCGAGCCGAACAGCTCAGCGATCTCTCGTGCCGAAAAGCCCGCCTGCCAGAATTTCTGCGCCTCGGCGATCTTGTCTTCGGTCCAGAACAGCTCTCTCATCCCATCGTCTCCTGTGCGTCTCGTGCGGCCCTTGCGATGACCGGGTTGTCGGGAAACATGCTGGCGAGCTGCCGCCTGGCGTTGAGGCTGCCGTTCGCCGCCTGTCTCAGCAGCTGCATCTTGTAGGCCGCGACCTTCGGCTGCGGCGGTTCCGGCCGCACTTCGATCGGCGGCCGGCTTTCCCTTGTCATCACCGCCTGCTGCTGGCGGGCCAGTTCGGCAAAGCTCGCGGCACTGGGGGCGAAGGCGCGGTTGTGATCCCTCACCTTTCCGGCGAGGAACAGCTTGGCGGCGCGCCAGACCGCCTCGGCCGGAATGCCGTCGATGGCGACGAGATAGGCGCGGATCTGCATGTCGGGATCAATGCCGGCGGAGACCGGAAAGCCCGAAAGCATCCCCGCTATGATCGTCACCGGAGAGGAAATCTCGTGCGGCATCGACCAATGTCCTTCTGCCCCTGCTTGCATCACCCGATCCCGCTTCCCTCGCCTTCTCATTGAAATACCAATCCGATTTGATCGCCCGCCAGCCGCGCAGGATCTGCATCTCGGCGGCCTCGACCGGATTGCCGGTCTTCAGATATTCCTTGACCTGGATCTTCGCCGCGTAAGCCGTCAGCGGCTTCTTCAGGGTGCGGCTGCGATGCTCGATGATCGCCGCCGCCAGCTCCTGCCCCAGCACCGGGCTGAGGATCTCCATGATGTCCTTGTCCATCGCTGCCTTTTCCATGCGCATCCCTTTCCGCTCGCCCACTCAGACCGGCAGCCGACGCCGGCCGCCGGCGAAATTGACTGCAGCGCCCGGCCGGGCGGCGGGGCCGGCAAACCGCCGGACCCTGCCGGCGGCGTAATCCTCCTGGGCGGTGTCGCCCTTCTCGGCGCTACGCAGCCGGTGGATCTCCATTTCCACGGCCGGCACCGACAGGCCAAGAATGGCTGAGATTTCGATATAGTCGCGGCCGGTGCGGAAGAGCTCGAGGGCGTTCATGTATGTGCCCTGACAGGCTGGGGCGATGCTCATCGCGTGATCCTCTTTCCCTCGGACACGGCCGGATGCTCCCGGCAAAGAGGGCCTTGGCCGTGCTTCATTTTTCGAGTTCGCTGCTGACAACAGGAGCCGGCTCTGTTGCGGGAGCAAGGCTCCGGTCGTCGTCTCAGGGCTGTTGCCCTATGGCCGCGACGAGTCGCGTCCTGGAGATGCCGGCGTCGCCGAGGGAGGGCAGCGACGCCGGCGACCGATAGCCGTCAGGGAGGAGTGAGGCTGTCGGATCTGGTGATCGGCAAGGAAGAGGGCAAGATCGTCGTCTGCCGCATCTCTTCCGGATTGGTCTGCCGGCCGCAATTTTCGCAATGGCGCTCGATCACCTCGGCGATCGACAGCGCCCTGCCGCAGCTCGGGCAGCCGGTGTAGCGGGCGCCCCGATGATTGGCGAAGCCCGAAAGCCGGGGCCGGTTGTTGATGATATGTGCTTGTGTCATGGCGATAAGGGTACGCAAAATACCTCGCACGTCAAGCGATTTAGGGGATTACATGTACCTTTTTTTAGGGTATAATTTATATCATGTTGAAAGATCAGGAACAATTTGAGCGCGAAGAACGCGCAAAGCGTCTGGTCATGGCCAGGAAGAACGCCGGCTTTGCGGGGCCGAAGGCGATCGTCGATCGGTTCGGCTGGAACGCCAATGTCTACAAGGCGCATGAGTCGGGCCGCAACGGCTTCGGCATCGCCGACGCGAAGAAATATGCCAAGGCCTTCAAGGTCAATCTCAACTGGCTGCAGTTCGGAACCGGCGACGCGCTCGATCCGGAAGAGCGGCCGGTCTCCGTCGCCGACGTGCCGAAGATCTCCTGGGTCAGCGCAGGCCAGCTGACCGAGCAGGCGCCGATCACCGACTTCTCGGAATTCCCGACGGTCGCCGCCCTCGATCTGCCGGACGGCGACTGGATCGCGCTCGAGGTCGAGGGCAATTCGATGAACAAGATCTCGCCGCCGGGCTCGATCATTTTCGTCAACCGCCGCGATAAGCGCCTGGCGCCGAACGCGCTTTATGTCGTCGCCGACGAGACCGGGGCTGCGACCTACAAGCGCTACCGCCCGAACGACAATCCGCCTTTCCAGCCCGCCTCCTACGAGGATGTGCCGCCGCCGGAATTCCAGGGCGCCGTCACCATTATCGGCCGCGTCCGCCGCTCGGTGATCGAGATGTGAGGGTCCCAGCTTTTCTCGAAAAGCATAATTTATCCCGGGACATAGAACTCATAATTCCAGCAAAATGCCAATCTCTTGCGAAAAAGAATCAAGATGACGCCCTTCCTCACACGCCGGCGGAGCTTGGTTCTATATCGTGAGCCTTCCCGTGCTGCTCATCGCTTTCGGCGCCGCGCGGGCGATGCTGCATTGAAGGAGCCGCGAAGATCGAAGCGCATCGGGCGTCTCGCCGGCGCTTCAAATCACCGCGCGCAAAGCCCTGCGGCGCGCTTGCGACACCGGCCCGCCTGGCACCCAGCTTTCGAGCGTAAGCATCGAAACTGAAAGACCGCGACGCGCCTCCGAGCTCGGTCACCGCCGCCGCCCGCGCGTGGTATCCTGATCTCTCTTTCCTCCTTCTCTCTTCCATCTCTTTCCCGTTCCTGAAGGCTGGTGAGGGAGGGTTCCGGCCAAAGCTTCCCCCTACCCCATGAGCAGAGCCCATGAAGCCGGGGGAGCATTGGCCATGTCCTGAAGGCCGGAGCCGGGATGGGACACGTGCCAGAGGGGCCATTCGCTTCGCCCTCGTCCTGATTTTCTGACAGCGCACTTAAGGACTTTCGCTTCCCGCGCCGCTGGGCTTCGTCAGCTCGGGAGTTGCACCCGGTCGCCCAATCACTGCACCCACCCATACGCCTATGATTCGTACCCCGTCAACATGTGAGGTATTTTTTATATCCCGATCTGTTGACGCGTAGAGGTATTATATATACCTTGACCTCACCTGCCATCAGCCAGCATGAGAGGGCAAAGCAATGCAGCATTTCCGCAAGATCGAGACCGAGCAGAGCCTCAGGGACGCCCGCTGGAATGCCGCCCGCGGGCTCGACGACTGCGCCGCCTATATGGCGAACGAAGCCCAGCGCATGGGCGCCCTCGGCTTTGCCTATCTCAGCCGCCCCGAACATTCGGTTCGCGGTCCGTCCTGGCTGCGCGGCGCCACCGCCAGCGTCGAAACGCATTACCGCTATGCCCGCGAGATCATGGGCATCACCGACCGCGATCAGCTCTACGCCTGAGGGAGGACGGAGATGTCGGCCGATTGCATCATCAAGGCCTTTTCCGGCTGCTCCTGCCCGCCCGGTCATTGCGTGGAAAAGCCCGCCACCCCGGCGCCGCTCACCTTCGTCTCCTGGCGGATCCAGGCCCTCACCTGCATCGCCTTCGGCGTCCTCGCAGCGATCGTTTCGGCCGCCTGGATGGGTATTTCCCTTGATTCCAACGTCCGCAAACCTATTATGACCATAAATGGTCACATCAATCGGGAGAGCGTCATGTCGACAATCAGCGTGGCAGAGGCAAAGGCCGGTTTCGCCAGCCTGGTGGACGAAGCCGCAAACGGCGAATTCGTGACGATCACCCGCCATGGCAAACCCGCCGCCGTGCTGGTGTCGGTCGAAGCCGCCGAGGCTGCCATGAAGGCTTTGAACAAACCGCGGCCGAATTTCGGGGATTTCCTGTTGACCTTCCCGGGCGGCGTCGAACTGGAGCGAAACCCCTCAAGAATGAGGGGCATCGATTTGTGACGGCTTACCTTCTCGACACAAATATCATTTCGAAGTTCGCGCCGGGCAAAGCGCCACCGTCCGATCCGGTGCGGAGATGGTTCCACGGACAGGGACAAGCCGAGGCTCTCTTCCTTTCGGCTCTCTCGGTGGCGGAGATCGAGAAGGGAATGCGCAGCCTTCACCGCCGCGGCGGGATCGAGCGGGCAAAGCGGCTTGCGGAATGGCTTGATGTCGTCACCGACACATTCGGGGATCGGATATTGCCGATGGATACCGTCGTCGCGCGGGTCGCCGGCGCTCTGGAAGATGAGGCGGAAAGCAAGGGCTGCCATCCCGGCCTCGGCGATCTCATCATTGCCGCGACGGCGCGGGCCTATGACCTCACCGTCGTCACCGAAAATCTGCGGCATTTCCAGCCGCTTGATGTGCCCGTCGATCTTCCGGCCGCTTTCCGGCCGGCGTGATCGGCTAAACCGTTCATGAACTGAACTTGATGTCGCTCGCCTTGGCCGCCGTTATGAAGGCGCGGCGCACCTGCTCGGGCCCGGCGGCATCGTTGAAGACGTCAAGCACAAGCAACTCGGCAGCCTTGGCCGCTGGCGTCTGCTCCGGCCACTCGCTCAACAGCATATTGCCGGCCTGGACGACGTTATAAACGGTCCTGGTCTTGCCATTAATGGTGATCTTCACCGGTTTGAAGCTTCGCCGCTTGCTCATGGCCCAGTATCTCACACGGAACGCGACTCAACGAATCACTTTGGGACTCGTTCCGGTTGATTCGGAGTGCGGCGCATAAAGCTGATGTCCACTCTCGCCGAGGGCATTGACGGAAATCGGCGAAGATCCCGTTCGTTACGGTGCTTAAACAGAGAATGACGGAATTCACGCACGTGATAGGGCGGGCTATGAAGCGCGGTCTTTTACACGCCTGATCGTCCGAGAAGGGACTCATGTTGCTGCTCGTTTCGATAGCTCGCGCCCAACCCAAACAAACCACCAAGACCCGCAGAGCTAGGCTGGCGATTAAGCGGCGTGTCGTGACCGTTGCGCAGATCGGTTTCGATCGAGAAGCGCTCTGCCTTAGTTTTCGCCAGTAGATGAACGTGGAGTTCGTTGCCGCCCAGGCCTATTGCCCGCAGCACATTAACATGCAAGTGCTCCTCCATCCGCCGCGCGGTGTCGGATGTTTGACCAACGTAAAGCGGGTGAGCGCGACCCTCAGCATCTCTCCGAACCATTAGATAGACCGACGCGTCGCCAACGTGCGACGATAGCAAGGGGAAGACTGTGGTGATCCACCATTGACCCGATCGTCCTTGCCAATAATGGAATCGGTCGCGCGCTGGCGCCGAGAGAAGTCCGAAAATGCCAGTGCTCATTTCAAAGCTCCGACGGTTCGAATCAACCCCTCCTGAAACAATGGTGACAGAACATTAGAGAAACGCAATAAACGGCGTGTTCTGTTCCGATGCTAGATGTAGCAGGCCGGCATTCGCGCCGGCCCACTTCCTACATCAAAAGCTGGATCAGTGTGATCGCAGCGGTAATAAATGCCGGCTCGACTTCAATCTTGAAACCTTTGCCGCGCAGATATGTGATGCGCATGTTCTATCCTCGGAGAACATGCCTGAGCACCCAGGCTGTTAAAGCCTAAGACAGATCTGTCAGTTCAATGGCAATGCGAATGCCGGTCGAAGCGGTGCATACGTTCACCGCGAACGAAGCGCCTGTATCGGAAGCGCGACCGGATTGCTCTCCGGAGATCTCTCGGCTTGCTCCTTGGGGAGTTCGAGTCGGGCCGGGTGGAGTTCACCCGGAAGTTTTTCTGATTCTCTCAGTGCAGTCAACCGTACGCCGTCGGCAAGGGGACTACGCAGATCTCCGCCACGCCCCCAACGGCCTGCGCCCGGCATTAGTTCCCCAATGGTAGACGGAAATGGAGCTCCGCGACGACCGCTTGCAGTTCTTTGTTCGCGGCCGGCATTTTACTTCATCTCTGGCTGCGCAGGGGAAAAGAAGTGGCCATTCATTGCCACCGTCGCTGCCGGATATCCAAGGCTGCATCAGCGAAAACGAAAAACCCCGCCGGAGCGGGGTTTCTAGCTGGTCGGAGTGGAGTGATTCGAACACTCGACCCCCACGTCCCGAACGTGGTGCGCTACCAGACTGCGCTACACTCCGTGACCAGCGGCGCTTCTATAGAACAGCCTATCTGGTTGCACAAGCGCCAAATTTCAAAAATCCGAGGGAATTTTTGACGGGTTGATGACAGGGGCCGGAAGGAGCTGCTGCAGCAAAAAGACACACCCTGGGCAAATTAATCGGAAGTGCGAAAGCGGCAATTTTCTTTTGCCGGGTTCCGCGCTAAAGGGCTCGGCGGGACAGGCGAAACCGCCGCGACGGCGGCTTCGCAGCCACTGCGCCAGAGATCAGGGACGACACAATGAAACTCCGCACCATCACCGCGGCCGGGCTTGCCATTGCGCTTGCCGGATGCACGACCATTCCTTCCGCCGGCAATCCGATCGAGGCCCGCTGGGTCGGCAAATCGGCCGGCATCTTCTTTGCCGCCTACGGGCCGCCGATCAGCGACCGCGAGGAAGGTTCGAGCACTATCTATACCTGGCGCGGCGGCTACAAGACCGTGCGCATTCCGGCCAAATATGCCGAGGGCGCCGACGGCAAGCGCGGCAAGCAGATCGCCGCCGCCCGCACCGCCTATCTGCGCTGCCACGCCGAAATCACCACCAACTCCGACTACACGATCCGCGACATCCGCACCGTCGCCGACATCCCCGGTGTCAACGGCCCGTCCTATTGCGCAGAGTTCCTGGCGCCCGAACAGAAGTAACGGACGGTTCGTATGGGATGAGAGCATGATGCCGAAAAGTGTGAGCGGTTTTCGGACGACATCATGCTCCAACTCTTTAATATAGAACAGGATTCAGATTTTAGGCCAACCGGGCCTAAAATCATCCTGTTCGAGCAGCAGGCGGCCCGAGTGCCGCCTCGAGCCACAATAAGCTCAGCCATCCCCCTTTCCTCGTTTTTGAGCTTGTCCTGTCCGGTTCGACCCGAGATTTGCCGAGGCCGAAGCCAGTTCGTGGCCATTTTCCGCCGCAAGCGGACATGCCGTTTTGGCGATGTGCTGGTTGCGGCGCTTCCTCGGGTGTAGACTGCCGACACTGTTGCATGTTCATGCAAGGCAACGATGATGAGCACCCTCGCACTCGATCGGAAGCTGCTCGCGATCCTGGCGGCGGACATGGTCGGTTACTCCCGGGCGATGGAGGCCGATGAGGCCGGCACCATCAGGCGACTGAAGGCCATCCGCGCCGAACTGATCAATCCCGCCATTTCCGAGCGCCATGGCACCGTCATCAAGCTGATGGGCGACGGCACGCTCGTCGCCTTCGACAGCGTGGTTGATGCAGTTGCCTGCGCCGCGGAGTTTCAGAAGAGCGTGGCGGAACGCAATGCCGACCTGCCCGAAGCTGAGCGTATCGTGTTCCGCGTCGGGATCAATCTCGGCGACGTCGCCCTGGTGGATGGCGATCTCTATGGAGATGGGGTGAATGTCGCCGCGCGGCTGGAGCATTTGGCTGATCCGGGGGGCGTCATGGTGTCGGGCACGGCATATGATCATCTCCAGGGCAAACTCGACTGGCCGCTCGATTTCGCCGGCGAGCAGCAGGTCAGGAACATCAGCCGCCCGGTGCGGATGTATCGGCTGAGGCTCGACGGCAAACGGGCGCATCGCCCGTTTCTCGCAATGAGATCGCGCTCGGCCAAAACGGTTGCGGCGGCGATCGTCGCCTTGGCTCTGGCAGGCGGCGGGGCCGCCTGGTGGTTCCTCCAGCCGGAACCTCTGAGCGGCAAGCCGTCGGTGGCGGTGCTGCCCTTCAACAATTACGGCGGCGACGAAGCGAGCGGGCGTCTGGCCGATGGCCTGACCGAGGACGTCATCACCGACCTCGCACGATTTCCCGAATTCGAGGTGGTGGCGCGCAATTCGACGGAAGCCTATAGAGGCAAGCCGGTGGATGCCCGCCAGGTCGCAAGTGCGCTCCATGTCGGCTTCGTCATGGAAGGCTCGATCCAGCGGCAGAGCGGCCGGGTAAGGATCACGGCGCAGTTGATCGATGCCAAAACCGGCCGCCATCTTTGGTCGGAGAATTGGGACCGGCCCGCTGAGGACGTGTTCGCTGTTCAGACCGAAATCGCAGAGCAGGTCGCCAACCGCCTCGGCGGCGGCATGGGACTGATTCAGGAGGCCGGGCGGGCTGCAGCCAAACGCAAACGGCCTGAAAACCTGAATGCCTATGATTATTATCTTCTCGGTACCGAGAAGATTGAAAATTTCACCAAGGCCGATTTGGAGGAGGCCGTCACCTTTCTCAGCCGCGCCGTCGAGCTGGACCCGGGGCTGGCACGGGGCTGGGTCGAACTTTACCACGCTCATCAAATATTGGGCGTGTTTGGCGTCGATTACGAGGGCAACCGCAAGGCGGCTGCCGATGCGGCCGAACGCGCGGTGCGCCTTGATCCGCGCGATGCTGAAGCCCACGTTGTGTTTGCCATGAGCCTTGCCGACAAGGGCGACATGGGCCGTGCCAAGTCGGAATTCGACACCGCCCTTCGCCTGGCGCCGGGCTCGTCCGAGATCCTGACGTTTTACAGCGGCTTTTCCGCCCGCTTTAACGAGCCGGAACGCGGCGCTCAAATGGTCGACAAGGTCATGCGGCTCGACCCGAACTATCCGATGTGGGCATCCAACTTCTTCGCACCGGCCTATTTCATGGCCGGGCGGCATCAGGACGCGGTGACGATGCTGGATCGTATGACGCCCAACAACTACCAAAGGTGGGCCTGGGTAGTCCGCAGCAGCGCACTTGCGGCACTCGGGCGAACCGATGAGGCCAAAGCTTCAGCCATGGAAGCTCTGAAGCAGCACCCGGACGTGACCGTCGAGAGCATGATCAACGAACCCGGCCTCAGCACAATCGAGCGCAACCGCTTCATAGAGACGATGCCGCTCGCCGGCTTCCCGGCATGCGCCAAGCCCGAGGCGCTGGCGAAACTCGCCAAACCCGTGCGACTGCCGGAATGCGAGGCGGAGAAGACCAACCCTCCCCGCAAACCATAGAATAGCGCTGTGCAACCCGCTTGCGAGCCGCTGGTGGCTGTTGCTGCATAAGACCGGAGTCGTCGCGCCCGGAGGCCAATGGCCTCGAGCACAGAGGCACGGAACGAATGTGTGACGTTGTGCCGAGCCGCCGCTAAAGCTCACCCCTCCGCCGGCCCATAGAGGCCGAGCTGGTCGAACAGCGCCCGCTGCCGGTCGGCGCTTTCAACCAGCAGGCCGGTGTAACGCTCGACGATCTGCGCCTGGTGCCCCCGGTCGGAAACGGCCGAGAGCGCACCGGTGATGGCGGCGATCTTTTCCGAGACCTGGCGCAATTCCTCGAGCAGTTCCGCCTTGCCGCCGGCTTCAGCCACGACCTGTTTCGTCACCTTGCCGATGCCGACCGGGGTGCGGCTGCCGCCGGAGACGTAACCTTCCGGCAGGTCGCCCTTGAGATTGACGACGGATTTGAAGCGGATGACGTCGAAGATCTGGTCGACCGCCTGCTTGGCGCCGGTCACCCGCGACGGGTGGTCGGTGTCGGCGGCGGCATGGGGCAGGAGCTCCAGCCGGCCCTTGTGACGCTCCTCGAGCGGCAGGTAGGGCAGCATCGGGCCGCTGAGCTTGCCGGTCGCGGCATCCCTGAAGAGGTCGGCGTCAATCGCGGCATGGGCGATCTTGCCGGAGGCAAGTGCCGCATCGAGGGCATAGGGATCAACGACTTCGCCGCGGTCGTAATTCACGAGCACTGCGCCGTCCTTCATGGCGCCGAGCACCTGCGCATCGACGGTGCCGGCATTGGAATAGGTGCCGGTCGCGGCGTCCAGGCGGCCGAGGCCGATATGGACGGAGAGCACGTCGGCGCCGGCTGCCGCTTCGAGCGGGCTTGCGGCATAGTCGAAGCCTTCGGCCTCGATCCAGCGCTTGTGATGCTCGCGGGCATAGATCGCCACCTTCATGCCGAAGGCCTTGGCGAGCTTGGCGACTTCGCGGCCGATATTGCCGTAGCCGAGAACGGCAAGCTTGCGGCCCTCGAGCTTTGCCGTCGGGAAATCCTTGAGCTGGCGGCCGGTATCGAAATCGCCGCCGGCGACCATCCGGTGCAGCCGGTCGACCGGCAGGTCGGGCACGACCTTCAGGATCGCCTTGAAAGCCATCTGGGCGGTCGCCCGGCTGTTGATGCCGGGCGTGTTCATCAGGGGCGCATCGCCGCCCTCGCCATTGCCGCCGCCCCAGGAGGCCGAGCCCATATTGCCGGTGCCGGCGCCGATGCGCACGCCGCCGAGCGGGAAGACGGAGGACTTCGGGATAAAGGTCGCCGCCGCGATCAGCGCGTCATACTGGCCCTTGTCGGTCTGCGGCAGGATCTCCGCCTCGGTGCTGAGGTTCGGCTGATAGAAGAAATGGATGCGGCCCTTTTCGAGGCTTGCACGATCACCGATCGGGCCGAGATGGAAGCTGCCGCCCTTCTCCTCGATATAGGCCTTGACCTCGCTGTAATCAGGCTCGCCGTCGGCGCCGAAACGCAGGCCGACGAGATCGGCGATCAGCACCGTATAGGCGCGGTTCGGATCGTCCTTGCGCACGGCGCCATCGGCCTTGGCGGGGGCCTCGAAGGTGACGCCGTGTTTTGCCAGTTCCTCCTCGAGCACGACGATCTTGGCTCTGAGATAGGCATATTGCAGGTTTTCCAGGAGCGCCACGACATCGTCCGGCTCGCGGATGCCGCCGACCCAGGCGCGGTAATCGCCGGGGGTGCCCGGGAAGGCGTTGACGTAGCGGGCGGCGTCGAGGCCGGGCTCATATTCGCCGTTCGGATGGGTGATGCCCTCATAACCGAGCAGCTGCTTGGAACGGGCGATGATGCGGGCGTGGATGCCGGCATCGGTGATGCCGTCGTCCTCGACCTTCAGCAGCGTCACGGCGGCGCCGCGGCGCTCGGCATCGGTGACGGTCAGCGACAGCAGCGGGTGCGACTTGACCCATTCGTCGATCACCGCCCGATTGGCGGCGGATCGGCGGTTGAGCTCGACAACGGAGCCGACCCGGGCTTCCGACTGCAGCAGGCCAAAGGTCGTCTCGGCAAAGGCGAGCGCGCTATAGGTATTGATGACGCCGCCGAGCATGCGGTCTTCGGCCGGATCGTAGAACGGGCCGGCATCGACGGAGCGCTTGGCCGAAAACGGCTGCCGGGGATCGATCGGCGGCGCGATCTTCAGCTGGCGCGGGATCGCCCAGGCCGGATCCTGCTGGTTTTTCTCGATCAGCGCCAGAGCATGCGGGGTGAAGGAGGCGACGAAATAGCCGGAGATGCCGCCGATCGCCTTCTGGAAGGGCATGAACAGGCAGCACTTCGCCATCACGGCGCTGACCAGCTCAGGCTCCCACGGCATGGCGCCGAGCATCGAGGTGGCGTCGAACACCGCATGGCGGTTGGCCGGATCGCCGTCGAGCCAGTTCAAAAGTTCGTGGATTTCGGCGCTGGTATAGGCATTGGCGCCTGTCGTCTCGTGGCCGACGCCGACGAAGATCGACACGCCAAGCGCCGACAGCTCGGCCGCCGTCGGGATCACCCCCTCGGAGGCGGCGAAATGGATGCGGCTCTCGCAGCCCTTTTCGGCGAAGCGCTGCATCTCGATCAGCTGCGTCGCCCAGGACTGGCGGAAGAAGCCGGCGGCCTTGGACGGATCGCTCTCCGGCCGCGGCGTATCGACATAGATGCGCTGGCCGGCGTCGTTGGCATTCATCAGGTGCTGGATGCAGACGGTGAAGCCGCTATGGCCGCCGCCGAGCCCGACCGCCATGCGGTTCGTCTTGGGAAAGCCGAAATAGCGATGGATCGCCCGCATCATGTCGGTGAGGATCTTATCGGCCGGATAGCCACGATGCATGCTGCGGGAAATCTCGGCGGTGGTGAAGCCGCCGATATCGTTGCCCCTGTCGTCGAACTTGCGATAGGTCTTCTCGATCCAGGCGTCGAAGGCGATGCGCCGCAGGCGGCTATCGCCTTCATCCGTCGTCGCATCGGTGATCGGCCCGACGCCGAAAAACGGGTTGGACGGCAGCTTCGGCGCGCCCGACGCAGTCTGTCGAAGGGCGTTCAATCGCTGTTCCTGCATCTGCGCGATATCTGTCATGGCCTGCCTGTCTGTTTGCGGAGCTGAAGTTGCCTTCATGGTGAAGCGACTGCTCGGGCGAGACAACCTCATATGCGCCGCAGGAGAGGCGAAACGCGTCATTGGGGGCCGTATCGTTGATGATGGCGCGTATGGGCAGCGGGACGCGACGCGCTTTCCTGCCTGGAGATCGGCGGTCCTGGGATGACGGAGGATAAGTGGCGCCCGGGACGGCGCGGCAGAGGTGGTGCCGCAAGCTGCATCGCCGGTGCGTCTGGCAACAAAGCCAACCACACCCTCCGTCATCCCAGGGCTTGACCCTGGGATCCACAACCAAGCACGCGGACTTCTATTTCTCCGCATGGAACGCCTTCACTGTTCGCCCGGTGCCTGCCGCATGGATCCCAGGGTCAAGCCCTGGGATGACGGAGGAGAGGTGATGCTTGGATTGACGGTGGAGAGGTGTTGCCGCGTTGGGGGGTGGAGAGGTGGTGCTGGGACCAAAAGCCGCGCCGGACGCGATGAAACGAACCGCGAGCGCGGCGCCGCAAACTGCGTTGTCGGTGCGTCTGGCAACAAAGCCAACTACACACTCCGTCATCCCAGGGCTTGACCCTGGGATCCACAACCAAGCACGCGGACTTCTATTTCTCTGCTGTGGGGCGCCTTCGCGATCCACCTAGTGCCAGCCGCATGGATCCCAGGGTCAAGCCCTGGGATGACGGAGGAGAGGTGGTGCCTGAATGGCGCGGGAGAGGTAGTGCCGCGTTGGGGTGGAGAGGTGGTGCTGGGACCAAAAGCCGCGCCGGACGCGATGAAACGAACCGCGAGCGCGGCGCCGCAAACTGCGTTGTCGGTGCGTCTGGCAACGAAGCCAACTACACACTCCGTCATCCCAGGGCTTGACCCTGGGATCCACAACCAAGCACGCGGACTTCTAATTCTCTGCATGGAACGCCTACGCTTTTCACCTGGTGCCTGCCGCATGGATCCCAGGGTCAAGCCCTGGGATGACGGAGGAGAAGTGGTGCTCGCGATGGAGGGGCAGAGGTGGTGCCGCCGGCTGCATCGCCGGTGCGTCTGGCAACAAGGCCAACCACACTCTCCGTCATCCCAGGGCTTGACCCTGGGATCCACAACCAAGCACTCTGCCGGCATGGCGGGATATGTCTACATCGTCACGAACCAGAAAAACGGCACCCTCTATATCGGCGTGACATCCGATCTGGAGCGCCGCATCTATGAACATCGTGAGGGGCGGACGCCCGGCTTTGCCTGGAAATATGGCTGCACCCGTCTCGTCTGGTATGAGGAGCATTGGGACATCGGCAGTGCGATACAGCGCGAGAAGTCGTTGAAACGCTGGAACCGGCAATGGAAGATTGATCTGGTCGAGTCGCTCAATCCCCTATGGGATGATCTCTATTTGACGCTCTGGTGATGCCGCTTTCGTCTCCTGTCGTGCCCCTCCCATGGATCCCAGGGTCAAGCCCTGGGATGACGGAGGAGAGGTGGTGCTTGGCTTGATGGAGGCGTGGTGCCGGGGTCGACGGAGCAGAGGTGGTGCTGGGACCCACAAGCTGTTCCGGGCGCGATCAAGCGAGTGAGGCGCCGCCAACTGCGTCGTAAGTGCGTTTGGCGACAACGCCAGCCACACTCTCCGTCATCCCAGGGCTTGACCCTGGGATCCACCGCCCAGGACGCGGACTTCTATTCCTCTGCAACGGGGCGCCATCGCGGTCCACTTGGTGCCAGCCGCATGGATCCCAGGGTCAAGCCCTGGGATGACGGAGGAGAGGTGGTGCGTGGATGGCGCGGGAGAGGTAGTGCCGCTTTGGCGGTGGAGAGGTGGTGCTGGGACCACAAGCTGTTCCGGGCGCGATCAAGCGAGTGGGACGCCGCCAACTGCATCGCCGGTGCGTTTGGCGACAACGCCAGCCACACTCTCCGTCATCCCAAGGCTTGACCCTGGGATCCACGACCAAGGACGCGGACTTCTATTATTCTGCAACGGGGCGCCATCTCAGTCCACCCAGTGCCAGCCGCATGGATCCCAGGGTCAAGCCTGGGATGACGGAGGGAGGTGGTGATCCGGTTGACGCAGGAGAGGTGGTGCCCTCCCCTGCATCCCACTCACGCCTACGCCGCCTCCCCCTTCTCGGCCACGCTCTCCGCCAGCTTGCGCGCCGCGACGAAATCGACCTTGCCGGAACCGAGCACCGGCACCTTGCCGATGGTGATCTCTGCCGGGACCATCATGTCCATCGCACCCTTCGACTTGGCAAAGGCGAGGAATTCGGCGCGGGTGGCGGTTTCGGCTTCGGTGAGCAGCACCAGGCGTTCGCCCTTTTTGGGGTCGGGCAGCGAGGAGACGACCGACAGCGCCCCCGGCCAGAGTTCGGCGGCGAGCGTTTCGACGGCGGCGAGCGAGATCATTTCGCCGCCGATCTTGGCGAAGCGCTTGGCGCGGCCGCGGATCTTGACGAAGCCGTCCTCGTCGATGGTGACGATGTCGCCGGTATCGTGCCAGCCATCGGCGAGCGGCTCGAGCACGCCGGGTTTTTCGGCGCGGAGATACCCGGCCATGACATTGGCGCCGCGCACATGCAGCCTGCCGCCCTCATCGATACCGGGCACCGGTTCGAGCTTCCATTCCATGCCCGGCAGGATTTTGCCGACCGTGCCGGAGCGGTTGTACATCGGCGTGTTGATGGAGATGACAGGCGCGGTCTCGGTGACGCCATAGCCTTCCAGGATGCGCAGGCCGAATTTTTCCATATAGGTGTTGCGGGTCGAGGCCTTCACCGGCTCGGCGCCGGAGAAGATATAGCGGATCGAGCGGAAATCGTAAGGATGCGCGGTGCGGGCATAACCGTTGAGGAAGGTGTCGGTGCCGAAGATAATCGTGGCGTTGGAGACATAGATCAGCTCCGGCACGATGCGGTAATGCAGCGGCGACGGATAGAAATAGACCGGCACGCCCGAGATCAGCGGCAGCACGGTGCCGGCCGTCAGCCCGAAGGAATGGAAGACGGGCAGGATGTTGAACACCTTGTCGCCGCTGTGGAAATCGATGCGGGCGGCGGCCTGGGCGGCGTTCGACAGGATGTTGCGGTGGGTCAGCACCACGCCCTTCGGCGTGCCCTCCGAGCCCGAGGTGAAGAGGATGACGGCCGGATCATCCGGCCGGCGTTTCACCAGCGGCCGGCCCTTGCGCAGCAGCCCGCGGATCTTGTCGAGCGCGCCGATCTCGGCTCTCAGATCATCGAGCCAGACGATCGTCACCTGCTTTTGCAATTCCTCGACAACCGCGCCGAGCTTGGCCTGGGCGACGAAGGCGCGCGAGGTCAGCACATGTTTCACCTCGGCAGCCCTACAGGCGGAGAGGATATTGGCGGCCCCCGCGGTGAAGTTCAGCATGGCCGGCACCTTGCCGGCGCTCATGACGCCGAGAATGGTGGCGGCGGCGCCATTGGCATTCGGCAGCAGGACGCCGATGTTTGCCTCCGGGAAACGGTCGCGGAACTTGGCGCCGAGCACGGCGGCACCGGTCAAGAGCTTGCCATAGGTCAGCCGGCCGGTGACTGGATCTTCGACCGCAAGCTTGCCCATGCCGAATTCGTGGCCGGCCCGGATGACGCGTTCGAGCACGGTCGAGGAAGTATCGGCGGTGCGAAACAACAGGTTCGACATCACCTGATAGAGCGCGGCGCCTGCCGCCGTGCGGCGCTTGCGGCCTTTCAGCTCCGGCGCTACTTCGAGCTTCACCGGCTCGAGAATGGTGACCTTGACCTTGGGGAACAGCCGGCGGCGGATCTTGCCGTCGCCGAGATAGGAGAGATAGCTCTTCTCCAGCCCGTCGATCTTGACCGGCACGACCATGGAGCCGGTCTTGTCGGCGACCATGGCGGCGCCGTCATAGACCTTCATCAGCGTGCCGGTCACCGTCAGGCGGCCCTCGGGGAAGATGCCGATCGGGCTGCCGTCCTGCACCACCTTGATCAGCGAGCGCGTCGCCATCGGCTTGGTCGGGTCGAGCGGCAGGAACTTGCACATTTTCAGGAAGGGCCGCACCCACCAGGCCTGGGCGATCTTGTAATCGACGGCGAAGGTCGGCTCCTCCTCGGTGATGGCGAGCGCCAAGGCGCCGTCGAGCAGGCTGACATGGTTCAGTGCAATGATCGGCGCGCGGCCGGCCTTCTTGATATTCTCCAGCCCTTCGACCTCGAGGCGCATGAAGGCGCGGAACAGGATCGAGATGAAATCGCGGAAGGGATTGGTCGGCAGCGTCTTCAGCATCAGCCAGGCGACAGCGAAATTGAGGATGCCGAGGCCGATCAGGATCTGAGGGATGGACGCGCCGAGCGCCTGGATGACGGCGACGAGGCCGAGGCCGACGGTGATGAACAGCGCCGAGAGCACATTGGCGGCACCGATGACGCGGGCGCGGCGGTCCTCATGCGCCCAGGTCTGCAGCGCGGCGAAGGTGGGCACGGCGATGAAGGCGCCTGCGATCGCCATGCCGGCGAGATCGATGGCGACGCGGATGGTGTTTTGACCGGCGAAGAAATCGAGGATCGTCGTTGCATGGGCGGTCGAGGCCAGGCCCCAGAGGTTCCAGGCGAGATCGAGGCTGAATAGGCCGAGCAGCGCCGTGCCGACCGGGGCCGGCAAGAGCACGATGCGGCCGGACGACATCCAGGCGGCAATGGCCGAGCCGACGGCGACGGCAATGGCGAAGACGGTGAGATAGGCCGGCACGACGAGCTCGGAGCCGCCGAGCAGCTCGGTCACCATGGTCGGCAGGATCGACAGCACGAAGGCGCCGACCAGCCAGAACCAGCAGTTCATCAGCGCCGACCGCCACAGCCGCTTGTCCTCGCGGATTTCCCGGACGAGGGTGTAGCTGGAGCGGATGACATTGAGGTCGATCTGCAGATCCGGCGCCTTGGAGCCGGTCGGCGGGATCATCCGGCTGGCCAGCCAGCAGAGCAGCGACAGCCCCATCATCATCGAGCCGAACAGCAGCACATTGTCGCCGCTCGAAAACGCCAGTGCCGCGATGATCGTGCCGGCGAGGATGGCGATGAAGGTCCCGCCCTCGATCCAGGCATTGGCCTTCGGCAGGTCGCGGCGATCGAGATGATCGGGCAGGATGCCGTATTTGATCGGCCCGAACAGCGCCGAGACGGTGCCGAAGCCGAAGAGCGCGACCATCAGCACAAAAATCGAGGAGAAGCCGAGGCCGACGACGGCAAGGGCGGCAATGGCGATCTCGCAGCGTTTCAAGAGTTCGGCGATCTTCGCCTTGTCGTGCTTGTCGGCAAGCTCGCCGCCGAGCGCCGAAAGCAGCAGGAAGGGCACGATGAGGATGACGCCGGCAAGCGTCACCAGCGCAGCGCCTTCGCTCGCCGACATCTTGAAGAGAATGAGGAACACCAGCGTGTTCTTCAGAAAATTGTCGTTGAAGGCCGTGAGGAACTGGGTCCAGAACAGCGGCGCGAATTTCCTAGACGTCATCAGATTGTGTTGCACGGGCTTGGTCCCTCTTTCGGCAGCTCGAGAAGGCCACAGAGTTGTTACCCATTGGTTGAATGCGGCAACAACTCTGCGCTGTGGTTAAGGAAGATCAATCTTCATCGCTACGATTGAATTTGACGAGCAGTTTTTCCGTGCGGGCATCCTCGACCTTGCGGATCAGCTTCTCGGATTCGGCATTGTCGCGCAGCGTCTTGGTGATGTTCACCGTGGTCTGCACCAGCATCAGGATGCCCATGGCGAGATAGCCTTTGCCCCAGAGATCGAGCGGCATCATGTAAAGGCCGAGCGCCAGCATGAAGGCGGCGGCGCCGAAGGAGATGTAGGAGAAGCTGACCCAGCTGGCGGAGTGTTTCTGGAAACTGTCGTTCATAGCAGTGACCCTTCAATTTTTAGGGGTGAATGGATGGATGAAATCAGGCGGCCGGCGTGATGCGGCTCTTCAGCCGGGCAAGCACGTCATCGGCCGATGCGGTGAGCGGCGCGCCGCAGCCGGCATTGGCGAGCTTTTCGATGATGCCGGCCGGCCGCGTGGTGCTTTCCATGTCCTTCAGTGCGGCCGCCGTCAGCTCGTTCTGGCTCTGGCGCAGACGCAGCCGCGCGAGCGTCTCCTCGGCCTCGTCGAGGGTGGCAAGGCCGGGGCCGGCGACGACGACATCGAGCTTCTGCGCCTGCTCGGTGGCCCGCGCCAGCCGCTCGCCGCGCTGCAGCTCCTGCAGCCGCGCCTCGGCCGCGCGCACGATTGATTTCAGCTTGCCGATCGATGTGGTGAACTGGGCCTGCGCCGCCACCGAGGCATCACGCTCGGCCTCGAGAAAGGCGATCGCCTCGGCCGCCTCGCGGGCCAGGCCCTCATTGCCCTTATCCAGCGCCGCGCAGGCGCGGCTCTCGAGATCGGCGATGCGGCCGACGATCGTCTGATGCTGCGCCTTTTCCTGCTCGTTCTGGGCGATGGCGACGGCGACGCTGCGGCGCGCCGACTGGATCGCCTGGGCGGCATCGCGGATCTGCTGGGCCAGCAGCGGCACGGCGTGGCGATCGGCAAAGGCCTGCTCGGCATCATGCGCCCTGCCCCGCAAAAGAATGGAAATCAGTTTGAACATTTCTTGCCTCCGGTTTATGAACGTTGTTCACGAGTGCTGTTATGGCAGAATCATGAACGACGTTCAAGATAAATTTTGAACGTCGTTCAAAAAATCGAAGTGGAATGGTGAATGGCCGGCAGGCGAGAAGAAAAACGCGAGGATTTGAAGGCGCGGCTGATCGAGGCGGCGCGCGAGCGCATCGCCCGCGACGGGCTTGGTAATCTGCGCGCCCGCGACATCACCCAGGACGCCGGCTGCGCGCTCGGCGGCCTCTACACCGTCTTCACCGACCTCGCCGAGCTCGTCATCCACGTCAATTCCTCGACGCTGAAGGCGCTGGAAGCCAGGCTGACGCTTCCCGAAGCCCGAGACAAAAGCCCGACCGACCGCCTGCGCAACCTCGCCCAGGGCTACCTCGCCTTCGCCGTCGAGCACCGCAACCTCTGGAAAGCGCTGTTCGACCACTTCCCCCCCGACACCAGCCCGACGCCGCAATGGCACCTCGACGAACACCTCTTCCTGATGGACGTGATCGCCGAGCCGCTCGCCGAACTGCAGCCCGACATGCCGCCGCAAGACCGCGCCATCCGCGCCCGCACCCTCTTCGGCGCCGTCCACGGCGTGGTCAGCATCAGCCTCGAGGGCCGCTTCGTGGGATTGCCGCTGGAGCGGCTGGCGCGCGAGGTGGACGAGCTGGTGCAGACGATCGCGGCCGGGGCGGAGCGGCGAAGGGAGCGGGAGTGAGGTCGGTAGCGGATCTGACGGCGGGAAGTGTGAGTGCGACCGGCGAGCTGACGGCCGGAAGTAGGCGCGTGAGCGGGGGGGTTTGGCAGCAACGCTCCCCCACCCTCCGTCGTCCTCGGGCTTGACCCGAGGACCCATGCCGGCTGCTTGGGGCCCGCCCCTCATCCGCCTGCCGGCATTGCGGCTCCAGCCGAAGCCTCACCCCACTCTCCGTCATCCTCGGGCTTGACCCGAGGATCCACACGGAGCACTCGACGTGCACACGTTCACGGATAGGATGCCCCCTGCCATTCCCAGTGCCGACGGCCAACACCGCACTCGCAGCATGGATCCTCGGGTCAAGCCCGAGGATGACGGAGTATGTGGGAACCGGCCTGCAAAAACCGCACCCGCACTCTGGCCGGACTCGCTCCACTTCTCGCCTCCATCCAATCCCCCTCCCCACCCTCCGTCACCCCCGGGCTTGACCCAAGCACCCCCACCCAAGCACTCTGCCCCCACCCCGCCGCACGCGAAAGGAACCCCCATGAGCCGCATCTTCATCACCGGTTCCACCGATGGCCTCGGGCTTGCCGCCGCCCGCACCCTCATCAGCCAAGGCCATGACGTCGTCCTCCACGCCCGCTCCCGCGAGCGCGCCGCCGCCATCGCAGAGACATCAGCCGCCGCCCTCGGCCTGGTCATCGGCGATCTCGCCAGCGCCGCCGAGACGCGCTCCATCGCCGAACAGGTCAACGCCATCGGCCGCATGGACGCCGTCATCCACAATGCCGGCATCTACCTCGAGCGCAGCCGCGGCGAAACGCCGGATGGCCACGCCAAGACGCTGGCGGTCAACGTGCTCGCCCCCTATCTCCTCACCGCCTGGATCACCCGCCCCGACCGCCTGATCTATCTCACGAGCGGCATGCACCGCAGCGGCGGCAGCAGCCTTGACGATATCGACTGGAAGCGGCGGCCATGGAACGCCAGCCAGGCCTATTCGGAGAGCAAGCTCTACATCGCCACCCTCGCCGCCACCCTCGCCCGCCACTGGCCGGATGTCCTCAGCAACTCCGTCGACCCCGGCTGGGTGCCGACCAAGATGGGCGGCGGCGGCGCGCCGGATGATCTGGAGATGGGGCATCTCACGCAGACGTGGCTGGCGACGAGCGATGATGGCGCCGCCAAGGTGAGCGGCGGGTACTGGTATCATCGGCAGCGGCGCGAGGCGGCGGCGGAGGTGGGTGATGTCGGGTTTCAGGATGCGTTGGTGGGGAGGCTGGCGGAGCTGACGGAGGTTCGGCTGTTTGCGGAGCGGGGGTAAGGCACGAGACAACTTCGATATTCAGGATGGCAATTCTCATCGAGGCTGCCGAAATCGCAGCGGCCACAAATGCTTCTCGCGGGCGTGAACCGCGTGAGGCCCGACACCGAGTGCAGCCGAAAATCAATGCTACGATAGCGACCTACAAAACGGATCTCGCGCCAAGGAGCTCCACCGCAAATCCGAAAAGACTTCGCATCGGCCCTTTTGTTCATGCCCTGGAAGTCATCCAGGGAATGATAGCAGTCAATACGGCTAAGACGACGGCAATAATGCTGAACACGCCCGCGATCTTTGCCCAGCATAGCATTCTGTCGCTGTCCCGCTTGGCGCGCCGGGCAATTTCTCCCCGAGCTTTCAGCGCTTGAGGGCTATCGTTCATGTAGGCGATTTCAGCGAGCTCGCTGTCTGTGAGCTCGCGCGCCTGATCTTCCATTTGCTTTGAAGTGCCGGTTAAAGTCGCCATTGGTTTCCCCGCCTCGAATCAAGGGTATCATATGGCCAAAAAGAAAAAGACGGTGCTATTGTCCAAGGCCGACGCAATCGCCCGACTCGATACGATGATTCCAATTCTATATCGCAACATCGTCAATGCGATCCGAATTGAAGCGACGATGGAAGCCGGCAATGCGCTTATACAGACGTTACCCGAAAAGGCGCTACCCGGCGCCGACGCCTTCAATACCATCATGCAAAGCTTGGCTTTCGATCTAGCCATGCACCTCGCTCGGCTCTACGACGTCGGGAATCGGAGCAGGCATGCCAACGAGCGGGATGTTGCATCAATCCCGCTTGCGATCCGGTTACTTAGGCAGAAGCGTTGCCAAACAGCTCTCAAAGCCCGAGCCCGCAATTGGCTTGACTCGCATGCCTATGCCGGTATCTTCGAGCGTGATTGTGAGAAGGCGCTCGAACGCGTTTCCGCCAACTATTCCGAAACGTTCAAGGGAAAATTCGGGCGCGGAGGCCTCAAGACCTTGAAGGCTTTCCGCGATATATTCATGGCGCATTCCCTTATGAAGGAACTGGACGCAAAGCCGATGTATAACCATCTCTTCCGTCTTACGGACAGCGCAAAGGCATTCGTTGAGGACGCACGTCTGGCCGTAAGCGGTGGCAATTCCAGCCTAGACGACCAGGAGCGGATCTTCTTGAACAGCGCAAACGAGTTTTGGCGCATGGCCTTACTCGGCGAGCGCTTCGATGAGTGGGCAATGTCCAATTGACCAGGAGGACAGCTTGCAGAGGTTACTATTCCGTGTCGTGACCGGGTTTGCTCTGTGTGTCGGGAAAGTGCAAGCGCAACAGGAAATGCACCCGTCGGCGCTTTATTTGCTCGGGCTTTGCGATGGGAAGGAAGATGCAGCCCTTGCTTACATCGTAGGTTGGGTGGATCGTCAGCAACACGACACCGACCCGCATGGCATCTGCTATCCGAACGGAATGAGACCGCAATGGGCTCGTGATGTGCTGTGCGAGTATATAGCAACTAAAGCGAAAAACCTGACGCTGAATATGAATGCGGATCAGGCCATGTGGTCCGCGATGCACGGCACTTGGCCTTGCAATGAGTGATAGCCAAAACGCCATTGACTCGGTGACGCATGGGACGCTGCCAATGCGGCGAAAGGGAAAATAGTCTCGCGCAGGCCCACCCCGTTCGGGCGTGCAGCGGAAAACCGATGCGGTTAACGCTGGCTAATTTATTTCTACCTGGTTGTTTTATGTAAATGATAGTGTGGCTGGGGCGCCTGGATTCGAACCAGGGGATGGCGGTACCAAAAACCGCTGCCTTACCGCTTGGCTACGCCCCACCAGAGCTTTCGGCGCTAAGCGCCGGCTCAAATCGACGCCTGATTAGCAAAGCTCTCCGTCTGTCACAATGACTAAGTTGCCCCTCGCGCAGATTTATGCGCTGCAGAGTGCCAAGGCCCGTGCTAGGAATGGGCGACGTCATCGGCCGCGAGATCATCGCCTTCATGGAAAGCCCCGCATTCGACCTTGCTTTCGAGCCGGCCTATGGGCGCGCCGTGCCGGTGGCGCCCGGGGTCGAGCGGATCACGGCGGAGAATCCCGGGCCTTTCACCTTTTACGGCACCAACAGCTATATCGTCGGCGCCGCCTCGGTCGCGGTCATCGATCCCGGGCCGGAGGACGAGGCGCATTACCAGGCGCTGATTGCGGCTCTTGCCGGCCGTGAGGTGACGCATATCTTCGTCAGCCACACGCATCGCGACCACTCGCCGCTTGCCCGCCGGCTGCAGGCGGCAACGGGGGCGGTGACGGTGGGCCAGGGGCCGCACCGGCCGGCACGGCCGCTCCGGGATGGCGAGATCAATCCCTTTTCCGAAAGCTCGGATCTTGCCTTCGTGCCGGATATCGCGCTCGGTGACGGTGAGACCCTATCCGGCGATGGCTGGGCGCTGACGGCGGTGCCGACACCGGGGCACACGGCCAATCATGCCGCCTTCGCGCTCGAAGGCCGCGATATCCTGTTCTCGGGCGATCATGTCATGGCCTGGTCGACCTCGATCGTGGCACCCCCGGATGGTTCGATGGCCGATTACATGGCCTCGCTCGAGCGGCTGATGGCGCGCGCCGACCGCCTGCTGCTGCCCGGCCATGGCGGGCCGGTCACGCAGCCCGCCGCCTTCCTGCCAGCGCTGAAGGCGCATCGCCTCAGGCGCGAGCGGGCGATCCTCGAGCGCATCCGGGCGGGCGACCGCACGATTGCCGAGATGGTGAAGGCGATCTATCGCGATACCGATCCGAAGCTGCATGGCGCGGCCGCACTTTCCGTGCTCGCCCATATCGAGGATCTCGTCGAGCGCGGCGAGATCGCCGCGGATGGGCCGCCTTCGCTTGCCGCCACCTACCGGCTGTTGTAAGCGGGAGTGGGGAGATTACCATGACGCGCGCCGCTTACAGCTATCGCAACGATCCCGATGTGCCTGACTTTGCCGATGACCAGCCGCTGATCATCTTTGATGGCGAATGCGTCTTCTGCTCCGGCTGGGTGAAATTCGCGCTGAAGCACGACAGAGAGCGGCGATACCGCTTCCTTGCCGCCCAGACGCCGCTCGGCGCAGCGCTCTACCGGCATTATGGGCTGAATGAGCGCGATTATGAAACCAATATCCTCATCGAGAACGGCCGCGCCTTCTTCAAGTCTGACGGTACGATCCGCATGGTGGCCGGCCTCGGCTTTCCCTATTCGCTGGTGAAGGTCTTCCGCCTGCTGCCGCGCCGCCTTGCCGATGTGCTTTATGAATTCATCGCCCGCAACCGGCTGAAGATCGCCGGCCGGCAGAGCTGCATGGTGCCGACGGCGGAGCAGCGCAGCCGGTTCATCACATGAGCGCCGGCCGGCTCTCGCTGCTGATCATCGGCGGTTACGGCACCTTCGGCGGGCGGCTTGCCCGACTGCTTGGCGATGAACCCAGGCTCAGGCTGTTGATCGCCGGACGCTCGCTCGAAAAGGCGGACGATTTCGTGGCGGAGCTGCGCTCGCCGAGAGGTTGGGCCGGGCGCCTCGGCGGCAACGATCTCGGCGCGTGGCTGCAGGCGGTGGCCTTCGATCGTGACGGCGATCTCGTCGAGCAGCTGACGCGGCTGCGGCCGGATCTCGTCATCGATGCCTCGGGGCCGTTCCAGAGTTTCGGGGAAGACCCCTATAAGGTCGTGCGCGCCTGCATCGGGCTCGATATCGATTATGCCGATCTTGCCGACAGCACCGGCTTCGTCGCCGGCATCAGCGGGCTCGATGCCGAGGCGAAGGCGAAGGGCACCTTTGCGCTCTCCGGCCTCAGCAGCCTGCCGGCGCTCTCCTTCGCAGCACTCGCGGCGATGGCGCCGCAGTTCTCCCGCATCGAAAGCGTGGCGGCGGGCATTGCCCCGTCGGCGCATGTCAAGCTCGGCCTCAATGTCGTCAGGGCGATCGCAAGCTATGCCGGCAAGCCGGTGGCGCTGCTGCGCGAGGGGCAGCCGGCCGCAGGGTCGGGGCTGATCGACGACATGCGGGTGACGATCGCGCCGCCCGGCGTGGCGCCGCTCGCCAGCCGGAATTTCCTGCTGGTCGATGCGCCCGATCTTGCGCTGCTGCCGCAGCACGTTCCCGGCCTGCAATCGACCTTCACCGGCGTCGGCACCGAGCCGCAGGCGCTGCAGCGGCTGCTTGGGCTTGCCGCCCGGCTGGTGCGCCTCCGGCTGCTGCCGTCGCTTAGGCCGTTTTCCAGGGTGCTGCAGGAAGCCAGCCACCGCTTCGCCCTTGGCGCTCATCGCGGCGGCATGTTCGTGCGCGCCGGCGGGCTCGATCGCGAGGGGCGGCGGATCACATCCAGCTGGGACCTGATTGCCGAAGGCGATGACGGGCCGTTCATCCCGGTCATCGGCGTCGAGGCGCTGGTGCGCCGGCTGCTTGAAGGCATCCGGCCCGAGAGTGGCGCGCGGCCGGCGGCGGGGGAGTTGTCGCTTGCGGATTTCGAAGCGGCCTTCCGGCGGTTCAAGATCACCTCGGGCATCCGGCTGCACTACGAGGAGGAGCCGCTGCCGCTCTACCGGCGCATTCTCGGCAGCGCCTTTGAGCAGCTGCCGCCCGCCCTTGCCGCGATCCATGCCGGCGGCACGCGCCTCGCCTCCGGCCGGGCGCGGATCGAGCGCGACGGCGGGCTGCTCGCCCGGCTCGTCGCCGGCGTGATCGGCTTTCCCCCGGCGGGCGAGGATGTGCCGGTCGCGGTGCGCTTTGCCGCCGATGGCGACGGGGAGATCTGGACGCGGTCTTTCGCGGGCAAGACATTCCGCAGCTGGCAGGCGGCGGGCACCGGCCGCGAGCGCCAGCTGCTCGCCGAGGTGTTCGGGCCGTTCCGGGTGCTGCTGGCGCTGGTGCCGGAGGGCGACAGGCTGCGGCTTGTAGTGCGCGGCTGGCGGTTTCTCGGCATCCCGCTGCCGCTATCCCTGGCGCCCGGCGGCGATACTTACGAGGAGGAGCGCGATGGCCGGTTTCATTTTCATGTCGAGATCGGCGGGCGGCTGACCGGGCTGGTGGTGCGGTATTCGGGGTGGTTGGTGCTGGAGTGAGCCCTCTCCAGCCTCATCCTGAGGTGCGTAGCCCACAGGGCGAAGCCTCGAAGGACGGGGCTGGCCACTGGTGCCACCCGCCCTCGTCCTTCGAGGCCCCTGCGGGGCACCTCAGGATGAGGGCTGATCGTTGTGCGTGGCACCTGCCAGCCTCTCTGCGGTGTGCCGTGGCAGCCACGGCGCGCCCTCTCTCCAGCCTGATGGCGCGCCCTCTCTCCAGCCTCATCCTGAGGTGCGTAGCCCATAGGGCGAAGCCTCGAAGGACGGGGCTGGCCACTGGTGCCACCCGCCCTCGTCCTTCGAGGCCCCTGGGGGCACATCAGGATGAGGGCTGATCGTTGTGCGGGCGGCCCTCTCCTCCTTCATTCCTGTGACATCCCTCGGGCAAAGCCCTGAGGACACGGGAATGGAGGAGGTTAGTTGGGTGATATGCAGGAGCGTCGAGTTTGCGGTGCTGGAAGTGGGTTGAGTTTGCCGCACCCTATCCCGGCCCTTCGCTTGGGCTCAGGGCGTTCGCAACTGCAATCGATTCACTGGATCGATTGCTGGCGCTTTGCGCCACCGTTGCTCACCCACCCGCAAGCCCCAGCAGTTCGGCGTCCAGCGCCTTCAAATAATCGCCGGCGATTGCGGCGCTGAAGCCGAGGTCGTGTTGGCCGTAGCGGGAGGCGACGCGGATGTCGACGAAGGTGGTTTCGGCCTCTTCGCGCAGGCGGATGAGGATATCGAAGCGCAGGCCGAGGATCAGCGTGCGGTTGGTCGCCTGCAGCATCACGCCGTTGGCGCCGCGGATCAGCTTGGCGACGTCGTCGTCATAGGGGCGCGGCGTCGGCACGGGGATGATGCCGGGCGCATCGGCGACGGCCTCGTCGCCGGCTGCCGGTTGTGCCGGTCTGTCTTCCGGGTCGCGGTCCGGCTCTGTCGTGCCGGTGCTCCTGACGATGGTAAAGCCGCTCTGCTTGGCGACCTTGCGCACCGCCTCCAGCACCCGGTCGAGCGCGCCCTCATAACGCCGGCCGGTGAGCTCGGGATAGGCGGCGAGCTGCTTTTCGCGGTCCTCCGGTGTCACGAGGTTGCGCTTCAGCCAGATCTGATCGGCCTTCGGGGTCGAGAGCCAGTCCGGGGCCGAGATCGGATCGGTGGAGACGTCGTAGATCGCGGGCAGCGTCATGTAACGCTCGGCGGCAAAGGCGCCGATGCCGAGCGGAAAGGCGGTATAGATCAGCGCGGCGAGCGCGGCCAGCCCGCCTTCGGCCCCCGTCATCCAGAGGCTGCGCAGGCCGACGGCGGCCAGCAGCGCGGCGAGCAGCGCGAAGCCGGCGGCGGTGAACAGCAGCAGCACGAGATAGGGGGTGGCAAGCCCGCCGAAGCGATGGGCGATCAGCACCGCCAGCGCCAGAACCAGGGAAAACGCCCCGAGCAGCCGCGAAACGCGGGCGGCGCTGGAAACGGGACGGTCGTAACGGATGGCCATCAAACTTACCGGTTGCTCGTCAGCGCCGCGCCCTCAACCACGCAAATCGCCATATCCCTGTTTAGAGCATGATGCCGAAAAGTGTGAAGCGGTTTTCGGACGACATCATGCTCTATTTCTTTGATTAAGAGCCTTTCCTGGTTAGATTGAAGCATTCTGCCGGAGCAGGTTTTCGTCAGGGCAGAGGCGATTGGCGATGGGCATACCCCTTGGTACGTCCGAGCCGATCGCCTCTGATCCTGGCGGAAACATGCCCGGCCTTTCAGGTTGGCTGAAACGGGCCGGCTGATCGACCGGCCGGCTTGGCCGTAGAACTGGGCTACGACGCGCGCCGGCCGGTCGACCATCCGACTCCGTTTGAGCCAACAGAATGCTTCAATCTAACCAGGAAAGGCTCTAGATCCGGATTCAGATTTTCGGCCAGCCCGGCCTAAAATGATCCGGATCTGGGCAAGATTCGGCTGAATTGAAACTGTTGTCTCGGAATATCCGATGGAATTCTCCTGACATGGTCGAGCCGATGGCCGGCCCGATTGATCAGCCCTTGCTGATATGTCGAAAACAGGTCATTCTGCCGCGGTTTCATCTCCTGATTTAAAGGCAAGGAGAGGCGGGATGATTTCACCCGAGATAGCAGCAAGGCCGCAGGCGTCTGCGCTTGGCGGGATCGACCACAGCGAACCGATGCTGCCGATGGAGCTCGTCGAGCTCGAACTTTCGCTCGAAGGTTATGCCGACGGCGATGCCGGTTTCTGCGAGGCGGTGCGCCAGGCGGCAGGCCGGGCGGGCGGCGAGCTTCTGTTCGACCTGCCGGCCGCAGGCCTTGTCGCCGATTGCCGGCGCATCGCGGTGCTGCGCATTCCCGATGGCGAAAGCGAGATGCGCGTCGTGCTGGCGCTGCTCGATTATGCCGGCACCGAAATCCGCATGCAGGCGCCCGACGCGGAGACCGCGCATCTGGTGCGCTTCGCCGATGCCTTCGTCGAAGTGCTGGAGCGGATCTGAAGCCTCGAAATGATGACCTACCGCCGCTCGGCCGCGGCCTCCGCCAGGCTGCGGAAGGGAAACTTGCGGCCGCATTCGCATTTCAGCATGAAGCTTTCCTGGTGGTTGGAAGCGCGCTGCACGCCAAAACCGCGCGGCAGCTGATCGACCTTGAAATCCGGATGCTTGCGCTTGGCATCGTCGATCTCCGAGGCCTCGGCAAAGCCTGTGTTGCCGCATTGCGGGCAGCTCAGTTTCTTCGAAAATCGATCGCGAATGGCCATGCTGGTTTCCATGCTTGAGAGGCTTCCTCATACAGAGGAATGCCCTTCATGCCTAGCAAGGTGGGCAGCGAAAGTGGAACCATCTATCCGGCATGCCGTTCCCTTTTTGGAAAAGGAGGCGATCATGCCGAACAGAGATCCGATCCCGACACCGACGACCGACACGCCGCGCGGCCCGACGCCGACACCCGGCATTCCCGACCCCACGCAGCAGAAGCCGCCGCTGACGCCGGCGCAGGACCCGTCCGATACGAAGAACCCGCAGGATCCGCCGCTCGATCCGGCGCTGCTGCCGATCGGCGATCCGGCCGGGGCGGCTTAGCCTCCCCTTCTCCCTCTGGCAGCGCATTTGGCGAAAACTGCCCACCACACTCTCCGTCATCCCAGGCCTTGAGCCTGGGATCCATGCCACTGCCGCTGATGGATGCGGCGTGGATGCTCGGCTCAGGGCCGAGCATGACGGAGCGAGGGGCGGACACACTCGCTCGTCCTTGTGCGGAGTCTCCCTACTTTGGCGGCTTTGACGAAAACGCCAGCCACACCCTCCGTCATCCCAGGCCTTGAGCCTGGGATCCATGCAACTGCTGCCGATGGATGCGGCATGGATGCTCGGCTCAAGGCCGAGCATGACGGAGGTTGGGGCGGATACACTCGCTCGTCCTTGTGCGGAGTCTCCCTACTTTGGCGGCTTTGACGAAAACGCCAGCCACACTCTCCGTCATCCCAGGCCTTGAGCCTGGGATCCATGCAACTGCTGCCGATGGATGCGGCGTGGATGCTCGGCTCAGGGCCGAGCATGACGGAGGGTGGGGGGTTCGCTCGTTCTTGTGCGGAGTCTCCCGACTCTGGCAGCGCAGCTGCCGAAAACGCCAACCACACTCTCCGTCATCCCAGGCCTTGAGCCTGGGATCCATGCGACTGCTGCCGATGGATGCGGCATGGATGCTCGGCTCAAGGCCGAGCATGACGGAGCGTGGGGTGGGCAGAAGAACCATTTATAAGTCGGCATCCCTGTCAGCCATCCGCCAGCGAAACCAGGGGCACGCCCCGCGCCTACAGCTTGACGCCCGCAGCCGAATGGCATTTCCTCAGGGAAAAGCAAGGAATAGCCCCGATGCGCATCGCTCCCCTCATCACGATTGCCACCCTGGCCGCCGGCCTGTCCGCCTGCCAGACGATGACGCCGGAGGAGCGGCGGGCGGCGGATGAGCGGCAGTGCCTGAGTTATGGCTTCCGCCGCGGCTCGGATGGTTTTGCCACCTGCCTGCAGCGCATCGATCTCGACCGGCGGGCTGAATCACGGGCGCAAAGTGCCGAGATGATGAACCGCATGGCCTGGGATCTGAACGGGCCCTATGTCTACCGCGATCGCTGGCGGTATCGTTACTGACCGCCGCAGCCGCCGACGGCTCTTTACCTCGCCGCTGAAATCACCGCCTGCGCCGCCGCGAGCCTCGCGATCGGCACGCGGAACGGCGAGCAGGAGACATAATCGAGGCCGATCGTCTCGCAGAAGCGGATCGAGGCCGGGTCGCCGCCATGTTCGCCGCAGATGCCGAGCTTCATGTCGTTGCGGGTGCGCCGGCCGCGTTCGGCGGCGATGCTGATCAATTCGCCGACCCCGTCGAAATCGAGCGAGATGAACGGGTCGTGCTCGATGATGCCCTTGCGCTGATAGGTGGGGATGAAGGCGGAGGCGTCATCGCGCGAGATGCCGAACGTCGTCTGCGTCAGGTCGTTGGTGCCGAAGGAGAAGAATTCGGCGGCTTCGGCGATCACGTGGGCGCGCAAGGCTGCGCGCGGCAGCTCGATCATCGTGCCGACGAGATAATCGATCTTCATGCCGGCCTCGCGCATGACGTCGCCGGCGACGGCATCGATGCGCGCCTTGACGTAATCGAGCTCCGAGCGCAGGCCGACCAGCGGCACCATGATTTCGGGCACGACCGCCGCCCCCGTCTCATGGGCGGCCGCCACCGCCGCCTCGAAAATGGCGCGCGCCTGCATCTCGACGATTTCGGGATAGGAGATCGCCAGCCGGCAGCCGCGATGGCCGAGCATCGGGTTGAACTCGTGCAGCGCATCGACGCGCTGGCGCAATGCGAGTGGCTCCATGCCCATGGCGAAGGCAACTTCGGCCACCTCGTCATCGGTCTTCGGCAGGAATTCGTGCAGCGGCGGATCGAGCAGGCGGATCGTCACCGGCAGGCCGTGCATGACGGTGAACAGGCCGGTGAAATCCGAGCGCTGCATCGGCAGGAGCTTGTCGAGCGCCAGCCGCCTGCCCTTCTCGTTTTCGGCGAGGATCATCTCGCGCATGACATGGATGCGCTCGCCCTCGAAGAACATGTGCTCGGTGCGGCAAAGGCCGATGCCCTCGGCGCCGAAGGAGCGGGCGGCGCGCGCATCGGCCGGCGTATCGGCATTGGTGCGCACAGTCATGCGGCGGGCGCGGTCGGCCCAGCCCATGATGCGGCCGAAATCGCCGGATAGTTCCGGCTGGATCATCGGCACCTCGCCCTTCAGCACCTGGCCGGCCGAGCCGTCGATGGTGATGATATCGCCCTTCTTCAGCGTCACGCCGATGCCGAGCAGCCGCTCGTTGCGTTGATCGATGCGCATGGTGCCGGCGCCGACAACGCAGGGCGTACCCATGCCGCGGGCAACGACCGCCGCATGGCTGGTCATGCCGCCGCGGGTCGTCAGGATGCCTTCGGCCGCATGCATGCCGTGAATGTCTTCCGGGCTGGTCTCGACCCGCAGCAAGATCACCTTGCGGCCCTCGGCCTCCGCCTCCACCGCCTCTTCGGCGGTGAAAACGATGGCGCCGGTCGCAGCCCCCGGCGAGGCCGGCAGGCCGGTGCCGATCACCTGGCGGGTGACACGCGGATCGATCGTCGGGTGCAGCAGCTGGTCGAGGCTGGAGGGCTCGATGCGCAGCACCGCCTCCTCCTCGGTGATCACGCCCTCATCGACCATGTCGACGGCGATCTTCATCGCCGCCCGGGTCGAACGCTTGCCGGAACGGGTCTGCAGCATCCACAACTTGCCGCGCTCGATGGTGAATTCGATATCCTGCATGTCGCGGTAATGGATCTCGAGCTCGGAACAGATGCGGCTGAGTTCGTGGAAGGCCTCCGGCATCAGCTTTTCCATCGAAGGCTTTTCCGAGCCGGAGGAAATCCGCCCCTCCTCGGTGATGCTTTGCGGCGTGCGGATGCCGGCAACGACATCCTCGCCCTGCGCATTGACGAGGAATTCGCCGTAGAGCGCCTTTTCGCCGGTCGAGGGATTGCGGGTGAAGGCGACGCCGGTCGCAGACGCATTGCCGAGATTGCCGAAGACCATCGCCTGGATGTTGACGGCCGTACCCCAGCCGTCGGGAATATTGTGGAGCTGGCGGTAGGTGACGGCGCGCGCGCTCTTCCAGCTGGAAAAGACCGCGCCGACCGCGCCCCAGAGCTGAACCTCCGGATCCTGCGGGAAGTGCTGCTCCAGCTCCTCCTCGATCAGCCGCTTGTAGAGGGAGACGATGTGCTGCCATTCGGTGGCGCTGATCTCGGTATCGAATTCATGGCCGAGCCTCGCCTTCTCGTCTTCGAGGATTTCCTCGAAGGCGTCGTTGCCGAGGCCCATGACGACATCGGCATACATCTGGATGAAGCGGCGGTAGCTGTCCCAGGCAAAACGCGCGTCGCCGGCATCGTGGCCGAGCGCCTGCACGGTCTCGTCGTTGAGGCCGAGATTGAGCACGGTGTCCATCATGCCCGGCATGGAGACGCGGGCGCCGGAGCGCACCGAAAGCAGCAGCGGCTGACTGACCGAGCCGAAATGCCGGCCGGTGATCGCCTCGATCGCCGCTATGCCGGCGCGAATTTCGGCCTTCAGCCCGTCCTCGATATGGCCGCCATTCTTGTAATAGGTCTCGCAGGCCCGGCTGACGATCGTCAGCCCCGGTGGAACCGGCAGACCGAGCGCGCACATTTCGGCGAGATTGGCGCCCTTGCCGCCCAGAATTTCGTGATCGCGCGCGCCGCCCTCAGCCTGTCCGTCGCCGAACCTATAGACCCACTTGGTCATCTTCCCCCCAACACCACGGAGGGATCAGCGTGATCCCTCAGACTGCCGACAACGCCGAGTAAAAGGCGACGTCCGTCAACAAACTTAGGGACTAGCTTAATCCCTTGGAGTTCAAATGAAAATCGACAAATGCGGCAAAATGTTGCGTTGCACAATAAATCTTGCACGCCGCCAGCGGTCGAGACGATGAGAAGGAAATGAAGAAGGCACAAAAAAAGCTTTGCGGGGCTGCAACATTGCCCCGCAAAGCCTTGTTTCCGTCCGGCCAGGAAAACCGGACGGGGGGTCCCGCAACCCGGAACGGTTCCTGGAACCGCTCCGATCCTTGTTTTCCGCAATGCCTGGAAAGCCGCCTTACGCCCCCGTCATTGCTCAAAACAGCTCCCGGATTCTTGCCCTCTACCCGGAAAGCGCATCGCAAATTTCGACATCCGCAACGCTGAGCGCCCGCCTTTTTCAGCGAAGTAATCAGGTTGCGTTGAAACAACTTCTAATGCAAGTCAGCGAAAAGAGCATCACCCAAATGGGGTACGGGGCGCAAGACAGCCGACCTTTTTTGGTGTTTATCGCCGAAAGCGCGAAAAATGCGCGCGATTTGTTGGCTCGAGGCCCTCAAGGCCGGGCTAATCCTTGTTACCGGTCGGCGGATGCGGCCCGACCAGAGATGTCCTCTTGATTTCGATAGACGGCGACGGAATTGGCCCACTCTCGGTCGTCGCAGGCCTTCGACCTGGAGTCACACCACGGGCGGCGATCTGCATCTTCCGCCGCTTGAGGGGAGACGAAGGTTGGCCGCCTCCCTTTTTATCGGGGTGGCTTCATCTCGGCCTGAGCAGGATGCCGCCGGTGCCGGCCGGCGCTGCCGGCCGTTTCGGAGCGGCGGCAACCATGTTAAGTCAATCGCGCCGTTGCATGAGGACGGCTGTTTCAGAGATCAACGAAATGGGCGTCAGAAACTATCTGATCGAAGGCGTTTCCGGCGCCGGAAAGACTGCGGTGGCCGAAGAGCTGCAGCGGCGCGGTTACCATGTCGTCCATGGCGACCGGGAGCTTGCCTATTGCGGCGATCCGACGACCGGGAAACCGGTGGACGGGCCTGCCGACGAGCGCGTGGCGGACCGCAGCGCATGGGTGCACGCGCATCACATCTGGGATGTCGGGAAGGTCAGAGCCATGATCGTCGATCGGCGCAGCCTCATCTCTTTCTTCTGCGGTGGCTCTCGCAATCTTCCCAGCTTCGTCGATTGGTTCGACGCGGTCTTCGAGCTCGATGTCGATCTCGACACGCTGAAGCGCCGACTTGCCGCAAGGCCCGAAGACGAGTTCGGCGGACGACCGGCCGAACGGGCGCTGATCATGCGATTGCATGCGACGAAAGAGGATGTCCCGAAGCATGCGCTGCGCATCGACGCCACGGCGCCGCTTGCCGTCGTTGTCGACGAGATCCTGTCGAAATGCGGCGAGGCAGAAGGCTGACGCTCGGCGCCGGTAGCGTGCATCGCTTGCGCCCTATGCGAAGCTGCGGCGAGGACTATCTCGAATATCGATGTCGGAATCCCGTCCGGCCGGACGTCTTCAGGACAGACAGCGATGGAGGAAGCGATGACGATTACCATTACCGCCTTTGAACGTTCGCCCGATCGCGGCCGCGGCCTGGCGCGCGACATGCGGATTCGCTGGGCGCTCGAGGAGGTGGGGCAACCTTACGAGGTTCGTCTCGTCTCCTTCAAGGCGATGAAGGAGCCGGCGCATCTGGCGCTCCAGCCTTTCGGGCAGATCCCGACCTATGAGGAAGGCGATCTCACCTTGTTCGAATCCGGCGCGATCGTCCTGCATATCGCCGAGCGTCACGGCGGCCTGCTGCCGGACGAAACCAATGCCCGGGCGCGGGCGATTTCATGGATGTTTGCCGCGCTCAACACCGTCGAGCCGCCGGTCTTCGATCACAGCCTCGCCAGAATCCTCGAACGTGACCAGCCCTGGTACGAGCAGCGCCTGCGCGCGCTCGAGGAGAGCATCCGCAAGCGGCTGCACAGCCTTTCCGCCCGCCTCGGCGATGCCGACTGGCTCGATGGCGCCTTCAGCGCCGGCGACCTCTTGATGGTCACGGTGCTGCTGCGGCTGAAATCATCCAACATCCTGGATGAATACCCGAACCTCGCCGGCTATGTCGCACGCGCCGAAGGGCGCCCGGCCTACCAACGCGCCTTCGCCGCGCAGCTCGCCGTCTTCCAGGCGGCATCGAGTGGATGATCGGGGATCATGCCGGGTCGGTGAACAGTCCCACGGTAGCCGAGTGGCTTGGTTGTGGATCCCAGGGTCAAGCCCTGGGATGACTGAGAGTGTGGTTGGCTTTGCCGCCAGACGCACCGGCGATGCAGCTTGCGGCTCCGCGCTCGGTTGATCGCGCCCGGCGCGGCTCGTGTCTCCTGGCACCACCTCTGCTCCGTCCACTCGGATATTCTCTCCTCGGTCGAGCGGAGCACCACCTCCGCCGTCAATCTGGTACCTCTCTCCTCCGCCACCCAGGCACCACCTCTCCGCCGTCATCCGGGCACCACCTCTCCTCCGTCATCCCAGGGCTTGACCCTGGGATCCATGCGGCTGGCACTAGGTGGACCGCGAAGGCGCCCCACTGCAGAGCAATTAGAAGTCCGCGTGCTTGGTTGTGGATCCCAGGGTCAAGCCCTGGGATGACGGAGAGTGTGGTTGGCGTTCTCGCCAGACGCACTGGCGATGATGTTTGCCTCGCCGCGCTCGCGGCTCGCTTCATTGCGTCCGGCGCATTGTGGTCCCGGTACCACCTCTGCTCCGTCCACCGATACTTCTCCACCGCAAGCCAAGCACTACCTTCTCCACGGCCAACCCAGCACCACCCTTGCACCGTCAGCCCGGCACTACTTCTCCTCAGCCAATCCGGGCACTACCTCTCCGCCGCCATCCGGGCACCACCTCTCCTCCGTCATCCCCGGGCTTGACCCTGGGATCCATGCGGCTGGCGCTGGGCGAACGGCGAAGGCGTCCCACTGCAGAGAAATGGAAGTCCGCGTGTTGGTCGTGGATCCCAGGGTCAAGCCCGGGGATGACGGAGAGTATGGTTGGCTTTGTGGCCAGACGCGCCGGCGATGCAGCTTGCTTCGCCCCCGCCTGCCGTAGCTTGATCGCGCCGGCGCGCCCTATTTGCCTCGCCACCCTCCCCGGTCAAGTCGGTACCATTTCTTTTCCGTCGCCCCGGCAACACCTCTCCTCCGCCATCCAGGCACCACCTCTCCTCCGTCATCCCAGGCCTTGAGCCTGGGATCCACAGCCGCCACGCAAACCTCAGGCGATCTCGCGCAGGCGTTCGGCGGTTTGCAGGTCGACGGAAACGAGGGTGGAGACGCCCTGTTCGGCCATGGTGACGCCGAAGAGGCGGTTCATGCGGGCCATGGTGATCGGGTTGTGGGTGATGATGACGAAGCGGGTTTCGGTGGAGGCCGCCATTTCGTCCATCAGGTTGCAGTAGCGCTCGACATTGTGGTCGTCGAGCGGCGCGTCCACCTCGTCGAGCACGCAGATCGGCGCCGGATTGGTGAGGAAGACGGCGAAGATCAGCGCCATTGCCGTCAGCGCCTGCTCGCCGCCGGAGAGCAGCGTCATGGTCTGCGGCTTCTTGCCGGGCGGCCGGGCCAGGATTTCGAGGCCGGCTTCGAGCGGGTCGTCGGATTCGATCAGCTGCAGCTCGGCAGTGCCGCCGCCGAAGAGATGGGTGAAGAGCCGCTGGAACTGGCCGTTGACGACGTCGAAGGCGGCGATCAGCCTCTCGCGGCCCTCTCGGTTCAAGCTCTGGATGGCGCCGCGCAGCTTGCGGATCGCATCGATGACGTCGTCGCGCTCCTTGATCAGCGCTTCTAGCTTTTCGCTCAGTTCCTTCTGTTCCTCGTCGGCGCGCAGGTTGACGGCGCCGAGCCGCTCGCGCTCCATCTTCAGCCGCTCCAGATCGCGCTCGACCTCGCGCGGATCGGGCAGCGCCTGCATCGGCTGGACGCCTGTGAGCCGCAGCGCCTCGTGCGGCGGCACGTTCAACACCTCGCGGATGCGGCTTTCGCTTTCCTGCCGCTTCTCGCGGGCCGAGACCAGCCGCTCCTCGGCGCGGCCGCGGCGTTCGCGGCATTCGGCAAGTTCGGAGAGCGCCGTTGCCGCCTTGTGGTCGGCCTCGCGCTGGATGCGTTCGGCCTCGGCCAGGAGATCACCGGCATTGCGGCGCGCCTCCTCGGCCTTCTGCAATTCGGAGAGCAGAGCCCGGCGCTTGTCGTCGAATTCATCCGGCGCCATTTCCAGCTCGGCCGCCTCTTCGCGTGCCTCTTCCTCGCGCTCGCGCAGCGTGGCGACATGATCTTCGCCGCTTGCCGCCCGCTGGCGCCAGGTCTCGCGCTCCTGGCCGATCGCGACGATGCGGCGCTGGCGCGCCTCGTTTTCCCTCGCCAGGCTTTCATGGCGGGCGCGGGCTTCGGCGAGCGCGCCGCGATCGGTCGCCACCTCCGCCTGCTGGAAACGCAGCCGCTCGTCGATCTCGCTCAGATCGGGCGCATCCTCCAGCTCGATGCGGGCATTTTCCTCCTGGACGCCGATCTCCTCCAGCTGCGCGCCGAGCTGGCTGGCAGCCTCGCTGACGACGTCGCGGCGGCGGATCAGATCGCCGGAGGCACGCTCGGCCACGGCCAGCGCATCGCGCGCCTCGGCCAGATGACGCGCCGACAGCCGGCTCATATCGCGGGCCTCAGTGAGCTTGCGTTCTTCCACCCGGATCGCCTCGGCGGCCGCCGCCTGCCGTTCCTCGGCCTCAGTGAGCATGTCGCGGGCGATCGCCGCTTCGCCCTCGAGCTCGGCCAGCCGGTTTTTCTGGGCAAGGCGCAGGGCGGCAGCGCTCGGGGCATCGGCGCCGGCGACATGGCCGTCCCAGCGATAGACAGCGCCTTCTCTCGTCACCAGCCGCTGGCCGGGTTTCAGCGCCGCCATCAGCGCTTGCGCTTCGGCCTCGTCGACCAGGCCGATCTGGCGCAGGCGGCGGGTGAGCGCGGCGGGGGCGCGGACATGGGTCAGCAGCGGTGTGGCGCCTGCGGGAAGCACGGGATCGCCGGCGCCATCGCCATTCTCCGACCAATGGGCCGGCGCCTCGGCATCGAGCGGCGATTCCAGATCGTCACCGAGCGCAGCTCCCAGCGCGGTTTCGAAGCCGCGATCGACCTTCAGCTCGTCGGCGACGGGCGGAAACTTGCCGGCGGCCGCACCGGCGGCGAGCATGCGGGAAATAGTGCGGGCCTCGGTTTCGATAGCATTGAGGCCAGAACGAGCCTGCTCGACCGGTGCACGAGACAGCGCTTCGGTCTGGCGGGCGGCGGCCAGCGCCTGCTCGATGCCCTGGACGGCGGCTTCGGCATCGGCAAGCGCGATTTCGCCGGCCTCGACGATGGCGCGCTTCTCCTCGGGATCGGGCAGGCCGGCGATCTTCTCGCCGATAGCCGCAAGTTCCTGGTTCGCCTCGTTCATCTGCCGTTCGAGACGCATGCGCCGGTCGGCGAGATCGCGGATGGCGCGCTCCAGCTGGTTGCGGCCGGCAGCAGCCTCGGCGCGCTCGGCGGTCAGCTGGGTGAAGACGCGTTCGCTGTCGGCAAGTTTTGCCGCCGCGCCCTCGAAGGCCTCGCGGGTTTCTTCGGCATAACGGCCGGAATCGGCGAGGATTTCCGCTATTTCAGCCTCTTCGGCGTCGAGCTTGGCGAGGATGACGGCATTGTCGGCCACCAGCCGTTCCTCGCGGCGGATGTCTTCCGCCAGCTGGGCGAGACGGCGGGTCAGCTCGTCGCGGCGGCGCAAGATGCGGCCGGCATCTTCCTCCAGCTGGCTGCGGGCGATCTGCAGGCGCTGCAGCGCGGCGGCGGCGCGGGCCTCGCCCTCGCGCAGTTCCGGCAGCTTCAGGCTGGCGATACCCTGGTGTTTGGCCGCCTCCATCTGGGCTTGCGCCTTTTCGGCGACGATGACGGTCGCCTGGTTGAGCGCGCTGTCGGCCTCGGCCTCGGCCTCCTTGGCCTGCACCCAGCGGATATGCAGCAGCATCGCCTCGCGGGCCCGGATTTCGGCCGACAGCGTCTTAAAGCGGTTCGCCTGGCGGGCCTGGCGCTTCAGGCTCTCGATCTGGCTTTCGAGCTGCGAGGTGACGTCATCGAGACGCTCGAGATTGGTTTCGGCGGCGCGCAGGCGCAGTTCTGCTTCGTGGCGGCGCGAATGCAGGCCCGATATGCCGGCCGCCTCTTCGAGCAGCTGGCGGCGGGCCTGCGGCTTCGCCTGGATCAGCTCGCCGATGCGGCCCTGGCCGACCATCGAAGGCGACCGCGCCCCGGTGGAAGCGTCGGCAAACAGCAGCTGCACGTCCTTAGCGCGGCTTTCCTTGCCGTTGATGCGATAAAGCGAGCCCTGTTCACGCTCGATGCGGCGGGTGACCTGGATCTCGTCGGCATCGTTGAAGGCGGCGGGCGCGGTGCGCTCGCCATTGTCGAGATAGAGCGCCACTTCGGCGGTGTTGCGGGCCGGGCGGTTGCCGGAACCGGAAAAGATCACGTCATCCATGCCGGAGGCGCGCATGTTCTTATAGGAATTCTCGCCCATCACCCAGCGCAGCGCTTCGACGAGATTGGACTTGCCGCAGCCGTTCGGGCCGACGACGCCGGTCAGCCCCCGCTCAATGATGAATTCCGTCGGCTCGACGAAGGATTTGAAGCCGACCAGGCGCAGCTTGTTGAACTTCATGCGGAAAAATCCACGGCAGGAAGCCCCCTCATCCGCCTGCCGGCACCGACCGGGGTTGAGCCACTGGTCTCAACCCGTCCTTCGGACCCCCGCTGGGGAGAAGAGACTCGGGGTCGATGCCGTGCCCAAATCTTCCCTCGAATAATGGGAAGGAAAGGCAGGCGGCGTACCCCTTCTCCCCTCGGGGAGAAGGTGCCGGCAGGCGGATGAGGGGGCCACACCCGCAAACTGCGTTGAAAACGAAAAACGGGCGCACGGCTTTCGCCGTCGCCCGTCTTCGTCAAACGGTCCGGTTCAGATGAGGCTGTCGATGAGCTTCGACATGGTGTCAACCGGCATGTCTCCAGAATAGCGCTTGCCATTGATGAGGAAGGTTGGCGTGGCGTCGACGCCGAAATCCTTGGATCCCCTTTCCCGCGTGGCGTTCACTTCATCCAGAAGCTTCTGGTTCGTCAAGCATTTCGTGAAGCTATCCTCAGTAAATCCGGCGAGCTTCGACATCTGCAGCAATGCGGCGCGGCCATCATCGGCGGCGGCCCAGACCTGCTGCTGCTTGAACAGCATCGAAACCATCGGGAAATACTGCTCCGGCGTGCTCATCTCCCCCGGATTGGCGGCGCTGCAGCGGGCGAGCATGAAGGCGGCGGCGGCGCGCGGATCGAAGGGGAATTCGCGGATGATGAACTGCACCTTGCCGGTATCGATGTATTTCTGCTTGATCGTGTCGAAGGTGGTGTTGTGGAAATGGGCGCAATGCGGGCAGGTCATCGACATATATTCGACGATCTTGACCGGGGCGTCGGCCTTGCCCAGCGCCATCTCCGGCAGCGCGCCGGGTTTCAGCACCTCGGCCATGTCGACATCGCCGTCGGACTGAGGCATGTCGGTCGCCGACGTCGCAGCCGTCTCGATGGTATCGACATTGGTGCCGTCGGCCATGGTCTTGCCGGAGGACGAAGCATCGGCAGCGTCCTTGCTGTCGTTGCAGGCGGCAAGCGCTGCGGCAGCTGCGGCGATGGCGATGCCACCCAGGAGGCGGCGTTTCGTCAGTTGCATTTCGGACATCTGCATGGGTTCCCCATAATAATGAGAGTGACGGCGTGACTGTGCGATATAACGCCTGACGGCCGCTCACAAGCCACGGTGAACCAACTTCCTTCAAAGAATTGTGACCGTGATGGGACCGCCAGACAAAACTGTGATCTGTCGGCTTGCTGATTATCGATAGACATCGCGGCGGTTGCCGATGGCAGCATGCCCACGTTTCCAAGCTCACCCTCGGCTGCTCGGTGAAAGTCAATTCTCCATACCATGGCACTCGACCAGCTCGGCCAGCGGCACACTATCGCTCTCGCCCTCGCGAAGCTCGTCGAGGCGTTTTTCGGCGAGATAGATATCCTCTAGATCTTCGATGATGGCTTGACGTGCATAAAAGCTTTTGCTGCGCCCCGTACGCCTGGCAAGCTCATCGAGCCGCGTTTCGATATCAGGTGGCAACCGCAAGGCCAGCATGATTTTTCTCCCGTCCGCTATTGGGTATAGCGCTCAGAAGCTCCCATCGCCAGTAGGCCTTCGCTTGGACGTCCGTGGTTTTCGAGGACCGCTGGATCAGCCATGCAGCCGAGCCCTGACGCGTGGATCCCAGGCTCAAGGCCTGGGATGACGGAGGTTGAGGAGATTGGCAAGAGGCGGACGCCTTATCGCCTGGAAATGTGCAGCAGTTCCGCGACGCTCGCGCACATCGCTCTTGCCGCGACGGGTGAAGCGCATCCAGCATTGGCGCCTCCAGCCTGTCGCCCTCCTCGATCTCGTCATCCCAGGCCTTGAGCCTGGGATCCATAGCCCGCTGATGAATGCGCGGCGCGGGCTAAGCGACGGAGTCCTCAGCCTTCATCCGCTCAGCGTGCAATCGCTCCAATCGCTCAAAAACCGCATCGACATCGATATCCGTGCTCGGATCGTCTATAGCCTCCCGGATTTGTCGACGCGTGATTTCATCGCTCGCATCCCTACGCCGATCACAGCCAGTCTCAGCGTTTCGGACCAATTCAGGCATCTTGCTCATCAGCGCCCACTCCCCCGCTTCCCCATCACCGCCGTGCCAAGACGCTGGATCGCCTGGCGCAGCTTGTCGCCCTCTATCCCTTCCATCATGCCTTCCAGCTTGCGGGCGGCTTCGCCCTTCAGCGGCGGCGGGGTGCGGGAGCGGCGCACGGCCTGGGAGACCGGCTTCTGGACGATGCGGATCTGGTGGACGGCGGCGAAGCCGAAGAAGCTGTTGATGCGCTGGATGAGCTCGCCCTGGGCATGGGTGAGGAAAAGCGCGCGCGCACCTTCGCAAGCGATCGTCAGCACGCCGGGGCGGAAGCTGCCGTCGTCGCCGCCGCCGCGGGCCCAGGCGATCTTTTCCGGCCGGGTGCAATCGGCGAAATCCTCGCCGGCGATTTCGCTCCAGGAGCCGAGCAGCGCCGTGTTGATGCCGGCGCGGCGCGCCAGGACGGGATCGATCAGCCCGTTCGCCAGCTCGGAAATCTGCTTTACATCTTTGCGTGGATAACTCATCGAAACCCTTGGACGCCCCTGCCAATCGCGCAGGCAATTCGCATCGCCGGCTTGATCCGCCGGCATTGCTTCGCCAAGTATAGGGCCTTCCCCTGATCCCGGCAAATCATGACGATCACGACACTAGACAGCCTCTCTGCAAAGCCCCTGCTCGACTGGTACGACCGCCATCACCGCGACCTGCCCTGGCGGGTGTCGCCCGGCATGGCGGCACGCGGCGTCAAACCCGATCCCTATCGCGTCTGGCTGTCAGAGGTGATGCTGCAGCAGACGACGGTGCAGGCGGTCAAACCCTATTTCGCCAAGTTTCTCGAGCGCTGGCCTGAGGTGACCGACCTTGCCGCCGCCGAGAACGACGAGGTGATGGCCGCCTGGGCGGGGCTGGGCTATTACGCCCGCGCCCGCAACCTGAAGAAATGCGCCGAAGCGGTGGCGAAGGACCATCGCGGCGTCTTTCCCGATACCGAAACCGGTCTCAAATCGCTGCCCGGCATCGGCGACTATACGGCAGCCGCCGTCGCCGCCATCGCATTCAACCGGCAGGCGGCCGTCATGGACGGCAATGTCGAGCGGGTGATTTCCAGGCTCTATGCGATCGAGGCGCCACTTCCGGGCGCCAAGCCTGTGATGAAGGACAAGGTGACGCTGTTGACGCCTGCGAACCGGCCCGGCGATTTCGCCCAGGCGATGATGGATCTCGGCGCGACGATCTGCACGCCGAAGCGGCCGGCCTGTTCGCTCTGTCCGTTCCGCGGATCGTGTCAGGCGCTGAAGCTTCGCGATCCCGAACTCTTTCCGGTCAAGACGGCGAAGAAGGAAAAGCCTGTGCGGCAGGGTGCCGCCTTCATCGCGGTGACCGGCGACGGCGAGATCCTGCTCAGGCGGCGCGCTGAAAGCGGCTTGCTCGGCGGCATGACCGAGGTGCCGACGACGGCCTGGACGGCGCGCCTCGACGGCGAGACTTCCGTCACGGCCGCGCCCTTCGCCGCCGCCTGGCAGGCCTGCGGCACCGTCATCCATGTCTTCACCCATTTCGAGCTCAGGCTGTCGATCTGGCGCGCGGCGATCGTTCAGAAGCTGGAAGCGGATGACGGATGGTGGGAGCCGGTTACAAATCTTGAAGCGCAGGCCTTGCCGACCGTCATGAAAAAAGCGATCGCAGCGGCTATTCCTCTCGCGTTCAAAACATCCAGGGCATAACCATGACCACCGACATACAGCATATTGTTTTCGACATCGGCAAAGTCCTCATTCACTACGATCCGCATCTTCCCTTCAGCCGGCTCATTCCTGATGAAACCGAGCGCAACTGGTTCTTCGCCAATATCTGCACCCATGACTGGAACGTCGAGCAGGACCGCGGCCGCACCTGGGCGGATGCCGAAGCGCTGCTGATTGCTGAACATCCGGCTCGCGAAGAGCATATCCGCGCCTTCCGCAAACATTGGCACGAGATGGTGCCGCACGCCTATGACGACAGCGTCGCGATCCTGGAAGGGCTGATCGCCGACGGACGGGACGTGACGATGCTGACCAATTTCGCCTCCGACACGTTTCGCGAGGCGCAGGAGCGCTTTCCCTTCCTCAAGCTGCCGCGCGGCGTCACCGTTTCCGGCGATATCGGCCTGATCAAGCCGGATATCGCGATCTACGAAACGCATACGAACAGCTTCGGTCTCGATCCGAAGGCGACGATCTTCATCGACGATGCGCCGGCCAATGTCGAAGGCGCCAAGGCCTTCGGCTGGAACGCGGTGCTGTTTTCGGGCGCCGAGAAGCTACGCAATGATCTTGCCGCCTACGGATTGAAGGTCTGAGCCATGGCTTTCGACCCGGCCGAGGAAATCGAACGCTTCCACGCCGCGATCAACGCCCTCGATTTCCCTGTTATCGAGGGCTATTTCGCCCAGGACGCGACCTATGTCTCGAACGGCGTCGGCAGTCTTGCCTGCCGCGAAGAGATCATGGCCGCCTTCCGGCGCTATTTCGACGACTATCCCGATCAGACGGCGGAGAATTCGCTGGTTGAAACGCTGACGCCGCTGTCCGGCCGGGCCGTCTGGTCGCTCCGCGCCACCCACAGCAAGACCGGCAAGCCGCTGATCCGCGAGGGCGAGGAGACGATCACCTTCAATGCCGAAGGCCGCATCACCCGCGTCGACGTCACCGATTACAAGGATTTCCAAAAATAGAAGACGCCCGGAGCTTGAACTCCGGGCGCCTTGGCCTTCTTCCGCAACTGGAGGAAACCGGAAGAAGGTATTTCGATCCGCCGAAGGCGTTGCTCACTCCACCTTTGCCAGATCACTGCGGATGACGGACCTGAGATCGTCGATCGGGCGCAGGGACTGCCCGTCTTCGAAATGCCAGAAGGTCCATCCGTTGCATGCATCGAGACCCTGCACCTTAGCGCCGAGACGATGAATAGAGCCGGCCTCGCCGCCTGAAGCGACGGTGCCGTCGGCGCGAACAATGGCGCTGTAGCGGCGTTTGGCGTCGGTCAGCACCTGGCCGGGTTTGATCAGGCCGCTTTCGACGAGCACGTTGAAGGCGACGCGCACCTCGGCCTTCTTGCCGGTCATGACGGTCAGTTCCGCCTTCCCCAGCGGCTCGACGGCGGCGATGCGGGCGGAGGCCGCATCGATATAATCCTGCTCGCGCTCGATGCCGACGAAGTGACGGCCGAGACGCTTGGCGACGGCGCCCGTTGTGCCCGAGCCGAAGAAGGGATCGAGCACGATATCGCCCGGCTTTGTCGAGGCCATGATGACGCGGGCGAGCAGCGCTTCCGGCTTCTGGGTCGGATGCACCTTCTTGCCGTCCTCGCCCTTCAGCCGCTCATTGCCGTTGCAGATCGGGAACAGCCAGTCCGAGCGCATCTGCACGTCGTCATTGGCGGCCTTCATCGCATCGTAATTGAAGGTATAGCCCTTTGCCTTGGCATTGGGGCTTGCCCAGATCATCGTCTCATGGGCGTTCTGGAAACGGCGGCCCTTGAAATTCGGCATCGGATTGGTCTTGCGCCAGATGATGTCGTTGAGGATCCAGAAGTTCAGATCCTGCAGCGTCGCGCCGACGCGGAAGATATTGTGGTAGGAGCCGATCACCCAGATCGAGCCCGTCGGCTTCAAGACGCGGCGGCAGGCGAGCAGCCAGGCGCGGGTGAAGGCATCATAGGCCTCGAAGGAGGCAAACTGATCCCATTCGTCATCGACGGCATCGACCAGCGACTGATCGGGACGGTGCAGCGTTCCGCCGAGCTGGAGATTGTATGGCGGATCGGCGAAGATGACGTCGACGGAGTGGGTGGGCAAGGCTTCAAGGGCGCTGACGCAGTCGCCCTTGATGATCGTGTCAACCCAGGAGTCCGGCCGGGAATCCGACTTGACGGAGGCCTTGAGGTCGGCAAGCGGAAAAACTGATGCCATTCTGATACTCACTCATACGCTATACGCTTAACTCTCCGTTATGGTTACGCAACTTAGTTACCAAAGGCTGAAGGGGTGGCTGATTTCGGGAATTTATTGCGCCAGTAGTCGGACCGAGTCGGCAGAGATGGCACTGTCCGGTTCATACTAATGATTGCCCCTCACCCTAACCCTCTCCCCGTTCCGACGGGGAGAGGGGACGTGCCCTGCGAAACGCTGGAGAGGGACCGAGAGGATGCGGCATATCCCCTTCGCCCCGCGCGCGGGGAGAAGGTGGCGGCAGCCGGATGAGGGGCGCCCTCGCCGATCTCCCAGGCCGGAATTTCGCTTAATATGGAGCTCCTGCGCGTGCCCCAACCAGCGAGAAACACCATCACGCCGCATCATGCACCTTGCGGCTATCCGCCGGCGCCTCGTCGCGTTCGAACATGCCGTAATCGCGCAGGACGCTGGCGATGCGCAGGCGATAGTCGGCGAAGATGCCGCCGCGGCCGGCTTGCTGGGCGGCTCGGTGAGCATCGAGGTTGCGCCATTTTTTGACGGCCTCCTCGTCGCGGAAGAAGGAGAGCGACAGCAGCTTGCCGCGGTTCGTCAGGCTCTCGAAACGCTCGATCGAGATGAAGCCGTCGATCTTTTCGAGCTCCGATCGCAATTCGCCGGCGAGATCGAGATATTTGTGGCGTTCGCCCATATAGGGCACGACTTCGAAGATGACGGCGATCATGGCAGCACCAGCTTGGCGTGAGGGGCGGAGACGTTTTTGAGGAAGATGCGGTCTTCCTTCCGGATAAAGCCTTCGCGCCTGGCGAATTCGTAATTGTCGCGGCCAAGCGGGTCGGCGGCCAGCCTGGCGCGATAGGCTTCGTAAGCGGCGAGGTTTTCGATGTTGTAGACGCCGTAAGCGGTCGTCGCCGAACCCTCGTGCGGGCCGAAATAGCCGATCAGGTCGGCGCCGTTCCGAGGGATCGCCTGGCCCCAGTTGCGGGCATACTCGGCAAATGCCTCCTTCTTGAAGGGGTCGATCTCGTAGCGGATGAAGCAGGTGATCATCGGGGTCTCCTTTTTGCTTCCCCGTTTTTCGCACATTGCCTGACGGCGATGCTTCGGTTACGATCGAACTATGAAGGAAGGTCCTGACATTGCGCAGATCGGCGCACTGATCGGCGATCCCGCCCGCGCCAACATGCTGGCGGCGCTGACCGGCGGGCGGGCGCTGACGGCGACCGAGCTTGCCGGGGTCGGCGGCATCACCGTGCAGACGGCGAGCACGCATCTGGCCAAGCTCGAAGCGGGCGGCCTGCTTGCCCAGCGCAAGCAGGGGCGCCACCGCTATTTCACGCTGGCCGACGAGGCCGTCGCCCGGCTGATCGAAAGCATGATGGGCTTTGCCGCCGGGCGCGGGCATCTGCGCCACCGGCCGGGACCGAAGGAACCGGCGCTGCGCAAGGCGCGCATCTGCTACGATCATCTGGCCGGCGATTACGGCGTGCGCATGCTCGACAGCCTGATTGCGTCGGGTTCGATCGCAGCGGTCGGCGACGGCCTGGCACTCACGGAAAAGGGTGAAGGCGACCTCAAGCGCATCGGCATCGATGTCGGCAGCCTCAAATCGTCACGCCGACCGCTCTGCCGCTCCTGCCTCGACTGGAGCGAAAGACGGGCGCATCTGGCCGGCAGCCTCGGCAAGGCGCTGTTGTCCAGCTTCCTCGACAAGGGCTGGGCCAGACGCACCGCCGAAAGCCGCTCGATCCTCTTCTCGCCGGAAGGCGACCGGCAGTTCCTGAAGCTGTTTCCGGTCGATGCATAAGCATAGACCTGAAGTTTTTTGTAGCTCCGCAACCCGGGGCGACGGGACCAGACCAAGGTCCGGCGCCTATCCGACTGAGGGCCCAGGATAGGAACAGTCACGATGTAACCGAAGTTTGTCAGGCAGCTGTCCATTCTCTTGGAAGGCGACAGCAGCTCAACGACAAATGGAGGAATATACCATGATGAAGGTAACACATCTGGCATTGGCTGCGGCCCTTCTGGCCGGCACGGCGGCTTCCGGCTTCGCCCAATCCTCGAGCACGGTCGGCACCGGCGGTTCGTCGGCCGGCGGCGGAACTGCGAGCAGCACGGTCGGTACTGGTGGCAGCTCTGCCGGAGGCACCTGCCCTGCCGGCGCGACCAACTGCACCCCCGGTTCATCCTCGACAGTCGGCACAGGCGGCTCGTCGGCTGGCGGCGGCACATCGAGCAGCTCGGTTGGTACCGGCGGCTCGGCCGCGGGCTCGGGATCAGGCTCCGGTTCCGCTTCGACGCTCGGCACGGGCGGTTCCTCGGCCGGTGGCGGCACATCGAGCAGCTCAGTCGGCACAGGCGGCTCCGCCGCAGGCTCGGGCGATGCGAATTCGGCTTCGAGTGTCGGCACCGGCGCCTCGTCGGCTGACGGAGACAAAACGGGCAGCACCGTCGGCACCGGCAGCAGCGCTGCAGGCTCCAACGACAACCAGGGCAAGAAGGGCTGCGCGCCCGGCCAGGTCAAGAAGGATGCCGCCGGCACCGAGGACTGCAAATGATCCCGGGCCGGCGCCCTTGGGGCGCCGGCCAAACCCTTGGGAGATAAACCAATGACCCGGTTTTCCATAATCGCACTCGCCGCTTCGCTCGCTCTGATCGCCGGCCCAACCATGTCGGAGGAGATCAAGCTCGACGACGGAACGACCTGCACGATCGTTCAGTCACAGGCGGGTAACACTTCCACCACCGTGACGGCTGGCAATGGGCAGGTGTCTTCCTCGACCACAACAGGGAGCGGGTCGGCCGGCTCGTCCTCGTCATCCGCCTCTGCCGGCTCCTCGGCCAGCTCCGGAAGCGTCGACAGCTTTTCCACTGCAAGCATCACCCGGCCTGACGGCACCGTCATCACCAAGCGTTCCGATGGCACCTGTTCGATAACGAAACCTGCGAAATAGGAGATGGCAATGAGACATATCAATCTTATCGCGGCCGCCTCGATCGCTCTACTCGCGTCGAGTTCGGCCGTCCTTGCGGAAGAATGCAATGCGGCCGGCACCGTCGGAACGGCTGGAAGCGCTTCGGCCGGCGGTACATCCGCCAGCTCTGTGGGAACGGCGGGCGCCTGCCAGACCGACGGCGGCACGACATCCTCGATCGGATCGGGGGGAAGTGCGGCCACAACCGACGGCAAGGCGCAAAGCAAGACTCATATCAACGACAATGGCGACAAGCTGAAGGCGCAGACCAAGGCCCAGGCGGTCGACCAGGGAACGTTCAGCAAGTCGCGCACCAAGACCAGCACCGATGGCGACTCGCTGCAAAGCACGACCCGCACCATGTCGCATGTGCCCGGCGAGAAGCCGGTCAAGAGTACCACCACCAATAAAATCATCCTGCCGGAGCAGTAGGTCAGGAGGGCTCGCTTCACTCGGACGGAGGCGAGCCCATGGCCCTCGATGGGCCGGAGCCGAAGTGCTTGCTGACATTCTGCGTCTTCGTGAAGAGCTAGACCCTGACCGGCCCGTGTTCAGTTCATCGAGTGGAACGTCTCGAAGATAAGCGCCCTCAGCCAGCGATGAGCGGGATCTGCGTCCATGCGCGGGTGCCAGGCCTGGACGATGTTGAAACCCGGCACGGCGACCGGCAGGTCGAAGGTTCTGATCTCTCTCGTCGCCGCGGATCTGCAATAGGACTTCGGAACCGAACCGATCAGATCGGATGAGGCTGCAACTGAAATCACCGCCGGGAAACTCGGCACGATCAGTCTGACATCCCGATCCAAGCCCAGTTCGGCAAGCGCTCTGTCGACCGGCCCGGCGTAGTCCGCCTGCGTCGAGAAGACTACGTGGCCGCAGGCAGCATAACGCTCAGCCGTTATCCGGTCTGCGTCGAAGATCGGATGCCCCACCCTTGCGACGCCGACGTAGCGATCCTCGAAAAGGCTCTGGCAACGCAGCTCGCCGCTGTCTCGCGGGAGCACACCGATGTCCAGATCTATCGCCGCCTCCCGCAATGCCTGAACGTCTTTGTCGGATCTCGGCGCAAAACGAAGCCTTATTCCCGGTGCAGCCTTCGTCACTGCGGCGCTCAGATCCGCGGCGTAGAGAAGCACGAAGGCTTCGTTGGCGCGGATCGTGAAGTGGCGCTGCACCTCCCGAATGTCGACGGTCGACGGCGGGCTCAGCACCGCTTTCACAGCGTCTTTTAACAGATGCACATCTTCGGCAATGGCCAGGGCATGGGGCGTCGCAACCATGCCGCGGCCGGCCGGCACCAGGATCGGATCACCGAGCGCAGTCCTCAAGCGTGACAGTGTCCGGCTCATGGCGGACGTGCTGAGGCCAAGCCGGCGCGCGGCAGCCGATACGCTTCGTTCGGCCAGCAAAGCGTCCAGCGCCACCAGAAGGTTCAGATCGAGATCAGACATGGCGCGATCCTAGCAGACGTGGCGCCACGCGCAACTGATCATTGCTTCCGTTGCGTCTGGCGCAATTGGTGAGCTGGGAGTAACTAGTCACCATCCCAGGCACACCGAGGATTTCCCCATGTCTCTCAGCTACACCACACCGGTTTCTCAAGAAGGTCTGGCGGCGCCCCGACGCTATCTGGCGGTCGCCCTCCTGCTTCTGGCGGTTGTTCTCGTCGTATTGGATGGAGCGATCGCCAATGTCGCCTTGCCGTCGATTGCACTCTCGCTGCAGGCGGAAGCGGATAACACCGTATGGGTCGTCTCGGCCTACCAGTTGGCCGTGCTCGTCGCCATTCTTCCATGCGGGGCGCTCGGAGAGATCTACGGCGCCCGGCGGGTCTTCCTGATCGGCGTCGCGCTGTTCACCGCGGCTTCCGCAGCCTGCGCCTTGGCGGGCGACCTGCCCTTGCTGATCCTTGCGCGTTTCGCCCAGGGCCTTGGCGCGGGCGCGATCATGGCGCTGGCGATGATGATCCTGCGCCAGGCCTTGCCGCAGCGCATGCTCGGTCCGATCATCGGCATCAATGCCATGGTCATCGCAATTTCCTCCGCCGCCGGCCCCGGCATTGCCGGCGCCATCCTCTCCGTCACGACCTGGCCTTGGCTGTTTGCGGTCAATATACCGCTCGGCGTTATCGTTCTCCTCGGCGGCGGCCTGCTCGGCCACGTTGAGGGCGCGAAGCGGAAGCTGAAGGCGAAGGCGTTGCTGGCCAATACGCTGATGTTCATCCTGTTCTTCTCAGGCGCCGACCGGATAGCCACCGCGCCGGTCAGCGGTGCCGCCCTCATCGCCGCCTCACTCGCCTGCCTATTCGCCCTGCTGCGTCTGGAACGAAACAGTGACCTGCCTCTGATTCCGACCGACCTGTTAGCGGCGCCGGCATTCCGCATGGCGGTGATCGCCTCGATCTCCTGCTTCTGCGGACAGATGCTGAGCTACATCGCCCTGCCCTTCTACCTCCAACACAGGCTGCACATGACGCCGGTTCTGGCTGGTCTCTACATGATGCCCTGGCCTGCCGCGACAGCAATCATCGCGCCGATCTCGGGACGTCTGGCAAACCGGTTCAAGACCTCATGGCTTTGTGGAATCGGCGGCGCGCTTATGGCGCTTGGCCTTCTGGTGGCCGGTCTCACACCGCCCGACCCGAGAGGTATCGGATTTCTCGTCGGCACGGTGATCGCCGGCCTCGGCTTCGGACTGTTCCAGACTCCCAACAACCGAATTCTGCTGCTTTCGGCACCGAAAGCCAGAAGCGGTGCCGCGGGCGCCATGCAAGGGACCGCGCGGCTTCTCGGCCAAACCTTGGGCGGGGTCGCGATGTCGATCATTTTCGCAACGCTGCCCTTGTCGGCGGCGCTCGACTTCGCGGTCGCCATTGCAGCCGGCTGCACGGCGATCGCCGGCCTGGTCAGCCTGAGCCGAGCTCGTTACGAAGCGGCGGGGCAGCCTGCAACGGCCTGAAGTGCCCGCTTCATGGGCGTCCGGCGACCGTGGTTCCACCGAGCCGGTCGCCTGCCGCATCGCAGCCATGCTGGAGATCAGGTTGAGCTTTGGCCTGCCATCGTGTAAAGCCGCAGCATCCCCTGACAAGACCAGACTTTCAGCAAGGCGTGAACATATGGACGGCTTCGACCTCATCATCTTCGATTGCGACGGCGTTCTCGTCGATTCCGAAATCATCGCCGCGGAGGTCGAATCCGCGCTGTTGACGGAAGCCGGATATCCGATCGGCGCCGAGGAAATGGGCGAGCGCTTCGCCGGCATGACATGGCACAACATCCTGCTGCAGATCGAGCGCGAGGCGAGCATCCCGCTTTCGGCCTCGCTGCTTGATAAGTCGGAGCAAGTGCTCGACGTCAGGCTGGCGAACGACGTCAAGGCCATACCGGGCGTCGAATTCGCCGTCTCCCGGCTGCCGATGAAGCGCTGCATCTGCTCGAATTCGAGCACGAAGCGGCTCGACATGATGCTCACCAAGGTGGGTCTGAAGCCGCTGTTTGCACCTTACATCTTCTCCGCCAAGGATCTCGGTCCCGACCGCGTCAAGCCGAAGCCCGACATCTTCCTGCACGGCGCAAGCCGCATGGGCGTCTCGCCCGACAAAACTGTCGTCGTCGAGGATTCCGTGCACGGCGTGCATGCGGCGCGCGCCGCCGGCATGCGCGTCATCGGCTTTACCGGCGCCTCGCACAGCTACCCTGCCCATGCCGACAAGTTGACCGATGCCGGCGCCGAGACGGTGATTTCCCGCATGAACGACCTGCCGGGCGTGGTTGCCGCGCTGGCGGCCTGGGAAGGCGTGCTTTAGGAACCTGCGGTCATTGCGCGGGCAGGCTACGACCATCGCCCGCCGCCGCTGCCGGATGCTCTCCGGCCTCCCCTCGCTCCGTCGTCCTCTGCCTTAATCCGGAGCCTATGCAGCGGGCATTGCGTTAAGAGCGACGGCATCCATCTGCGAGGAAATTAGCGAGCCAAGTGCGAGGTTGTGGATCCCAGGGTCAAGCCCTGGGATGACGGAGTGTGGGGTTGGCTTCGTCGCCAGACGCACCGCCGGCGCAATTTTGAGGCGCTGTTTTTGCCGTCGCTCTATCGCGGCTGCTGAGCCGATGTCACCAGGCACCACATCTCCTCCGTCATCCCAGGGCTTGACCCTGGGATCCATGCGGCTGCCACCCCGTGAAGAGACACGGCATCCAACCCCAGGGAAATTAAAGAAGTCGAGTGCGGAGCTGTGGATCCCAGGGGCGGCGGTCGTCTCCGTCTCACGTCAAAACGCCATCAGCAGCCAAATGCGAAACGTTGTCCGCGCGATGACCCCGGAACAGATCGATGAGGCTGCCAGATGTTGCTCGAACCGGCCGGCTCACGCGGCGGCCAGACCGCACTTTACCCGAAATAATCAGCTGCTCTTCTTGCTCTTCGCCGGCTGGGTGTCGAAGCCGACGTTGACGCGCACCAGCGCGCCGGCGCCGACCGGCATCTGGATGCCTTCCTTGCGGAAGATGACCTGCGTGCCCGGGGAGCCGGCGGGGATTTCGGTCGGGAACTTGGTGACCTCGGAATAGAGCACGTTCTCGCCATCGAGGATGGTGACGCGGACCGGCAGCGTCACCGGGCCGGGATTGCCGGCCGGGCCGGTGATCAGCCGCAGCTGGGCGACCACGGTCATCGTCAGGGCCGTGTCGTTCAGCGTGCATTGGCGGGTGTAGTCGCCGAAGGAGGCCTGGAAGACGATCTGCTGCGGGTCGTCCTTCTTGCCCTTGGCATAGGTGCGGAAGATCGCATCCTGGTCACGCAGGAAGATCTGCGGGCAGGCGCCCTGGACGACGGGGGCGACGGCGCCCTGCGCCGTCTTGGCCGTGCCGATCGAGGGGTTGTTCGAGGAGGGGTTGGCCGGCGCCAGCGGCATGATCTGAGCATTGCCGTTCGGCTGGGTCGGCGCCGCCTCCGGCTTGCTGTCGCCGCCGATGCCGAGCGAGTTGCAGCCGGCAAGCAGGGCAACGAAAGACGTGGAGATGATAAGACGCGAGACCTTGCCGAGCACTATGTTCCACCCTTTGCACAAGCGTTTCTTGGAGGCCCCAGTCTTTTTCGCGAGGCCTTTCACGACGGTTTGCGATGGTCTATATCAGCGGCGCAAACAAAAATCGATTGGGTACGCGCCGTTTTGATGCACTTTTCGCCGCCGGATGCGGGCAACTTCAACAAGATAACGGCAATGGTATGGCCTGAGGCCAGCCGCTTGCCGGTTTCCGGCAGAGCAGGCCCCGGCTCTGCCCGGTCGAATTTCTTCCAGCGATAGATCAAGGATGACCAACGTGGACTATATCTCGACCCGCGGCGAGGCCCCTGCCCTCGGCTTTTGCGACGCCCTGCTGACCGGGCTGGCGCGTGATGGCGGGCTCTATGTTCCCCGGGAATGGCCGCAGTTTTCGAAGAAAGAAATCCGCGCGCTGAGGGGCAAGAGCTATCAGGAGATCGCCTTTACCATCCTGTCGCCCTTCACCAATGGCGAGATCCCCGCGGCGACGTTCCGGGCGATGATCGACGAGGCCTACGCCACCTTCCGCCATCCGGCAATCGCGCCGCTCGTCCAGACCGGGCCGAACAGCTTCGTCATGGAGCTCTTCCACGGCACGACGCTCGCCTTCAAGGATGTGGCGATGCAGCTGCTCGCACGGCTGATGGATTATGCACTGGAAAAGCGCGGCGAGCGGGCGACGATCGTCGGCGCCACCTCGGGCGATACCGGCGGCGCGGCGATAGACGCTTTCGCCGGGCGTGAGCGCACCGATATCTTCATTCTCTTTCCGCACGGCAAGGTCTCGCCGGTGCAGCAGCGGCAGATGACGACCTCGACGGCCGCCAATGTGCATGCGCTGGCCGTCGAAGGCAATTTCGACGACTGCCAGAACCTCGTCAAGGCGATGTTCAACGACGCGGCATTCCGCGACAAAGTCAGCCTGTCGGGCGTCAACTCGATCAACTGGGCGCGCATCATGGCCCAGATCGTCTATTACTTCACCACGGCGGTGGCGCTCGGCGGGCCGGACCGGAAGATCTCGTTCACGGTGCCTACCGGCAATTTCGGCGACATCTTCGCCGGCTACTGCGCCAAGCGCATGGGCCTGCCGATCGACCGGCTGGTCATCGCCACCAACGAAAACGACATTCTGACCCGCACGCTGAAGACCGGCCGCTACGACATGAAGGCGGTCAAGGCGACGACTTCGCCGTCGATGGACATCCAGATCTCCTCGAATTTCGAGCGGCTGCTCTTCGAAGCCTATGGGCGCGATGCCTCGAAGGTGCGCGCTTCGATGGAAAGCCTCAAGCAATCCACTGGCTTCGAGATTGGCCCGCAAGCGCTGAAGGCGATCCGCCGCGACTTCCGCGCCGGCCGCGCCAGCGAGAGGCAAGTCGCCGAGACGATCCGCAAGACCCATGCGGCAACCGGCTATCTCCTCGATCCGCATTCGGCGATCGGCGTCTTCGTCGCCGCCAAGAAGGAGAAGCCGAATACGCCGATGGTGACGCTTTCGACCGCGCATCCGGCGAAATTCCCGGCCGCCGTAAAATCGGCCAGCGGTATTGACCCGGCGCTTCCGACGTGGCTTGCTGATCTGATGCACAGGGAGGAGCGCTTCCAGATCATCGAACCGGAGCTTAAAGCCGTTCAAACCTTTATCGGCAAACACGCCCGCGGCAAGACGACGGCAGGCGCAGAAAGATAGCCAATGACAGTTGAGTGCACCCGGCTGAAATCCGGGCTGACAGTAGTCACAGAAACCATGCCGCACCTTGAAAGCGTTGCGCTGGGTGTCTGGATCAAATCGGGATCGCGTAACGAGACGGCAGACGAGCACGGCATCGCCCACCTGCTCGAACACATGGCCTTCAAGGGCGCGGCCCGCCGCTCGGCCCGTGAGATCGCCGAGGAAATCGAGGATGTCGGCGGCGAGGTCAACGCCGCCACCTCGACCGAGACGACCTCCTATTACGCCCGCGTGCTGAAAGACCACGTGCCGCTCGCCGTCGATATCCTCGCCGACATCCTGACGGAATCGGCCTTCGAGGAGGAGGAGCTGGAGCGCGAGAAGCAGGTGATCCTGCAGGAGATCAACGCTGCCAACGACACGCCCGACGACGTGGTGTTCGACCGCTTCTCCGAGGCCGCCTATCGCGACCAGACGCTCGGCCGGGCGATCCTCGGCACGCCGCAGACCGTCGTTTCCTTCACGCCGCAGCAGATCCGCGCCTATCTCGGCCGCAACTATACGACCGACCGCATGTTCGTGGTGGCGACCGGCGCCGTCGATCATCAAGAATTCCTCCGCATGGTCGAGGATCGTTTCGCCAGCCTGCCAACGTCGCCATCCGCCCCGCCGGTCATGGAAGCGGCGCGTTATGTCGGCGGCAGCGTGCGCGAACCGCGCGATCTGATGGATGCGCAGATCCTGCTCGGCTTCGAAGGCAAGCCCTACCATGCCCGCGATTTCTACTGCTCGCAGATCCTCGCCAATATTCTCGGCGGCGGCATGTCCTCGCGGCTGTTCCAGGAAGTGCGCGAATTCCGCGGTCTCTGTTATTCGGTCTATGCCTTCCATTGGGGTTTTTCCGACACCGGCATCTTCGGCATTCATGCGGCGACCGGCGGCGAAAACCTGCCGGAGCTGGTGCCCGTGATCATCGACGAACTGCACAAATCCGCCAATGAGATCCACCAGAAGGAAATCGAGCGCGCCCGCGCCCAGATCCGCGCCCAGCTGCTGATGGGCCAGGAGAGCCCGGCCGCCCGCGCCGGCCAGATCGCAAGGCAGATGATGCTCTACGGCCGGCCGATCTCCAATCCGGAGATGATGGAACGGCTGGAAGGCATCACCATCGAGCGGCTGACCGATCTCGCCGGCCGGCTGTTCTACGACACGGTGCCGACGCTGTCGGCGATCGGGCCGCTGGAACAGCTCGCACCGATGGAAGACATCACCGCCTCGCTTTCGGTCTCGGCGCCGAGGACGATGCAGGCAGGCCGCTGAGCCGACATCCGTCTGCCGGGAGTGATCGATGCCAAAATCGGTGTTTCGGTTCCTGTCGCGGCAGCCGGATGCAGTCGAACTGGAAAACGACAAATATCTCCTGCGCCTGCCGCGCTACCAGGATTTCAACCAGTGGCACCGGCTGCGGGCGGAAAGCCGCAACTTCCTTGAACCCTGGGAACCGACCTGGCGGCGCGACGAGTTGACGGAGGGCTCCTACCGCGCCCGCGTCATCCGCGGCAAGCAGGAATATGCTTCCGGCCAGGCGATCCCGCTGTTCATTTTCCTCAAGGAAAAACGCACCCTCGTCGGCGGCGTCACCATCGGCTATATCAGGCGGGGTGCGGCACAAAGCTGCATGATCGGCTACTGGATGGGCGAACGCCATGCCGGCCAGGGGCATATGTTCGCCGCTCTGCAATTGGTTATTCCTTACATCTTCACCGGGCTTGAGTTGCACCGTATCGAAGCAGCCTGTATTCCAGATAACGCGCGCAGCATGCGTCTGCTTGAAAAGGCCGGGTTTCAGCGGGAAGGCTATCTGCGCGGATATTTGAAGATCAACGGTCAGTGGCACGACCATGTGATGTTTTCACGGCTCGCCACCGATACGGATAAAGGCAGGATAACCGACAGCCGATGACCAGAGACCGCATGCTGCCCAAGTCACCGTCCGGACGAGTGATCGCGGTGATCGCAGCCCTTTTCCTGGCGGCCTTCGCCCTTGCGGCGGGTGTTGCCCGGGCGGCCGAACCGGTGAAGATTTCCCGTGACGATACCGCGCTCGACCTGACGGCGACGACCGAGATCTACGCCAACCAGGGCGAGGCCTTCCAGGTGTCGACGGCGGCCGGCGCCGATGGCATTCGCCGCCGCATCGAGGTCCGGGCGAGTTCGGAGAATCACCAGGGCGACTGGGCGGTGTTTGCGCTTGCCAACGTCTCGGAGGAACAGCTGGAGCGCGTCATCGTCGCGCCGCATTTCCGTCTGGTCAATTCCAAGCTGTTCTGGCCGGATCTCGGCTCGCAGCGCATCAGCGCGATCACACCGAGCGAAGGTTTTGCGCTGGACCGGCAGCCGAGCGACGAGGCCGATGTCTTCCGCATCACGCTGAATCCCGGCGCCGTCATCACCTTCGTCGCCGAACTGTCGACGCCGGAGTTGCCGCAGATCTATCTCTGGGAGCCGAACGCCTACAAGGATACGATCAACGCCTTCACCCTCTATCGCGGCATCGTGCTCGGCATTGCCGGCCTGCTGGCGGTGTTTCTCACCATCCTCTTCGTCGTCAAGGGCACCTCGATGCTGCCGGCGACGGCCGCGCTTGCCTGGGCGGTGCTCGGCTATATCTGCGTCGACTTCGGTTTTCTCGGCAAGCTGATCAGCGTCGCCTCGGCCGACCAGCGAATATGGCGTGCCTGCGCCGAAGTGGCGCTCGCCTCGAGTTTCGTCATCTTCCTCTTCACCTATCTCAACCTCAATCGCTGGCATGCGCATCTCGGTTACGCCACGCTCGCCTGGGTGCTCGGCCTGGCGCTGCTCTTCGGCGTGGCGATCTACGATCCGTCGATTGCCGCCGGCATCGCCAGGCTGTCCTTCGCGCTGACGGCGGCGACCGGGCTGCTGTTGATCATCTATCTCGGCTTCAACCGCTACGACCGCGCCATTCTGCTGGTGCCGGCCTGGGCGCTGACGCTCGTCTGGCTGTTCGGGGCGTGGCTGACCGTCACCGGCCGGCTCGACAACGACATCATCCAGCCGGCGCTCGGCGGCGGCCTGGTGCTGATCGTGCTCTTGATCGGCTTTACCGTGATGCAGCACGCCTTTGCCGGCGGCGCTTTCCAGCAGGGGCTGTTTTCCGATCTCGAACGGCAATCGCTGGCGCTGACCGGCTCCGGCGACATGGTGTGGGACTGGGACGTGGCGCGCGACCGCGTCGTCACCATTCCCGATGTCTCGGTCAAACTCGGCCTCTCCCCCGGCACCATGCACGGGGCGGCGCGCAACTGGCTGCCGCGGCTGCACCCTGACGACCGCGACCGCTTCCGCGCCACGCTCGACGTGCTGCTCGAACACCGGCGCGGTCGGCTGAATCATGAATTCCGCATCCGCGCCGAGGACGGGCATTTCCACTGGCTGCTGATCCGCGCCAGGCCGGTGCTCGGCTCCAACGGCGAGATCATCCGCTGCGTCGGCACGATCGTCGACGTCACCGAGCAGAAGAACTCCGTCGAGCGGCTGCTGCAGGATGCGCTGCACGACAATCTGACCGGCCTGCCGAACCGGCAGGTCTTCCTCGACCGGCTGCAGGCGGTGCTGGCGCTGGCGCCGGGCGGCGACACGCTCAGGCCCACCGTGATGGTGATCGATATCGACCGCTACAAGCTGGTCAATGACGCGCTCGGCGTTGCGGCCGGCGACAACATCCTCATCGCCTTGACCCGGCGGCTGCGCCGGCTGATGAAGCCGCAGGATACGCTGGCGCGGCTTGCCGGCGACCAGTTCGGCCTGATCCTGGTATCCGAGCACAATCCGGCCAAGGTTGCCGATTTCGCCGATGCGATCAGCAAGGCGATCATGGTGCCGATCAACTTCTCCAACCGCGAGATCATTCTGACCGCGTCGATCGGGCTCGCATCCTGGGTGGACAGGCAGGAGAGCGCCAGCGGTCTGCTCAGCGACGCCGAGCTTGCCATGTACCGGGCGAAACGGGCCGGCGGCAACCGCGTCGAACCGTTCCTGCCGGCCTTCCGCGATTTCGGCACCGACCGGCTGCAGCTCGAAACCGATCTGCGCCGCGCCATCGAACGCAGGGAATTGTCGATGGTCTACCAGCCGATCGCCCGGCTGGAGGATGTCGAGGTCGCCGGCTTCGAGGCGCTGATGCGCTGGGAACATCCGAAACGCGGCAATATCCCGCCCTCCGAATTCATCCCGATCGCCGAGGCCTCCGATCTCATCGGCCCGCTCGGCATGTTCGCGCTGGAACAGGCGACCAACGACCTGATGAGCTGGCAGACCCAGACCGGCGAATTGCCGATCTTCGTGTCGATCAATCTGTCGAGCGTGCAGCTGCTCAACAACGAGCTCTATGACGACGTGCGTTCGGTCCTCGCCAAAACCCATTGCGCGCCTTCGCGGCTCAAGCTGGAACTGACGGAATCCATGGTGATGGAAAATCCGGAGCAGGCCCGCCTGGTACTGCAGAAGCTGAAGGAAGCCGGCATTGGCCTGGCGCTCGACGATTTCGGCACCGGCTATTCCTCGCTTGCCTATCTCACCCGCTTCCCCTTCGACACGATCAAGCTCGACAAGGCGCTGGTGCGCGACGGCAGCGACAAGAAGGCGACCGTGCTCCGCTCGGTCATAGCGATGGCGCGCGAGCTGGAAATGAAGGTGGTGGCCGAAGGGATCGAATCCAACGAGGATGCGATCGAGCTCGCCAAGATGGGCTGCAGCTACGGGCAGAGCTATCTGTTCGGGCCGCCGATCCCATCGGAATCGGTGCTGCGGCTGCTGCGCGACCGGTTTCCGCTGACGAAAAGGGCTTGAACGCAGGCGAACGGGCTGACCGGTTTTCCGCCTGCGCAGCGCGCCTCTCCCATGAATGGTCATTGACCAACGACCGGCGATATGCGCCTCCTTCCCCATCGCATAAGGACAATTCAATGCTCAAGTTTCTGCTCGCCCTTTCGGTCAGCACCCTGTTCGTCTCGCCGGTTCAGGCGACCGACCTTTTTCCCGCCACCAAGGCCTGCGTGCCCGGCAAGCCGCATTGCGAGCGATGGACCGATGAGTTCAAGAGATCGCTGGCGCTGGCGCAGAAGGGCGATCACGTCGCCCAGCAGACCGTGGCCTTCTGCCTGTACTCCGGCTGCCACGGCGCCGTCGCCGTCGACAGGGTCGCCTCCTGCAGCTGGTACCTCGTCATCGTCAATTCGGGTGCCGCGACGGTGCTCGACCGCTCCAATCTCAGAAATACCTGCCGGCCGATGACGCCGGCGCAGAAGGATGAAGCCCGCGCCTTGTCTGGCGAGCTCATCCGCAAGCTCTACAATCGCGCACCTGCTGAAAGCGATCAGATGTGACCTCGCCTGCCGGCCACGTCCGGTTGACGATAAATCTGATTGCCCTCCCGGCTTTCGCCGCTATTCTGCCGGCAACGACAATCGGGAGGACCACTGATGATCCTGCACTGCGTGTTCCTGCGGCTGAAGACCGCGATGACGATCGACGACAAGCAGGCGTTGTTTGCCGCGATCGTCGCGCTGAAACAGGTCATTCCCGGCATCGTGGATATCAAATACGGGCCGAATGTCTCGCCCGAGGGGCTGCATGGCGGCTTCGTCGACGGCTTTGCCGTCACCTTCGAAAGCCCTGAAGCCCGGGACGCCTATCTCGTCCATCCCGAACATGTGGTCGTCGGCGAGCGCATCGTCTCCTCGACCGACGGAGGCCTCGCCGGCATTCTGGTCTTCGATCTCAATATGTAAAAGCGCATCTGGGACGGCTGGGCCATGAATCAGGAAATCCGGCTTTTTGGCGCGATCGCTGTCCGACCCGCCGTCCTTGCTCTCATCCCCCGGTTCGAGATGGCCACAGGTTTGACTGTTGCGGCCAGGTGGGAGGTCAATTCCACGGTCAAGAAGCACATCGAAGCCGGCGAGCCTTTCGACCTCGTCATCATCAACCCTGATATGGTTGAGGCGCTGACCGCCTCGGGAAAAGTCAAGGCGGGAAGCTAGGTGGCGTTCGGCAGAATCGGGATGGGGGTGGCGGCCAAGGCAGGCAGCCGGCCGCTCGACATCGGATCGACAGAAGCGTTCAAACGAGCATTGAAGAACGCGAAATCGATCGCCTATGCCAGTGACGGAACCAGCGGCGGCTATTTTTCCAGTCTGCTGGATCGGCTGGGAATAGCAGATGAGGTAAAGCCCCGGCTGGTGGCTGCGCCAGGAGGACAGACAGCATCGGCTGTCGCCCGTGGGGAAGCCGAGTTGGCCGTCGTCCCCGTGACGTCAATTTTCGCTGCTGCGCCCGAGGTCATGCTTATCGGCCGGTTTCCGGCAGAACTCCAAAGTTACATCGACTTTGCCGTGGGCATCGGCGCCGATGCCAGCGACGCTGAAGCTGCGGGGCAGCTCTCGGAATTTCTGGTGTCGGCAGCCGTGGATGACGTCCTGGCGGCCAAAGGCGTCGAGCGACGCCGCGAAGCGATTTGACATGGGAGCATGACGCCGAAGCGAATCCCGGCATCATGCTTTTCACCATCCGACCGCCCTCAGCTCGATTTCGCCATGGCGGTGGCGAGCTGGTCGACATTGTAGCGGAACATCTTCTCATAGGTCGGCGCCGGTCCCTTGGCGTCGGAGAGCGATTCGACATAGAGCTCGCCGCCCGGTGCCGCACCCGTTGCCTTGGCGACCTGCTTGACCAGCCGCGGATCGTTGGAATTTTCGAAGAAATAGGCTTTCACATGCTCGCTCTTGATCTGTTCGATCAGCTTGGCGACGTCGGCGGCCGAGGCCTCGCTCTCGGTGGAGAGACCGAGCGGCGCGAGGAAGCTCACCTTGTATTCGCGGCCGAAATAGCCGAAGGCGTCGTGGCTGGTCAGCACCTTGCGGCGATCCTCGGCGATCGTATCGAATTTCGAATGGGCATAGGCGTTCAGCTCATCGAGCTTCTGGGTATATTTCTCGGCATTGGCCTTGAAGGCGGCGGCGTCGGCGGGATCGGCTGATGACAGCGCCTTTTCGATATTGGCGACCCAGACCTTGACGTTCACAGGGCTGTTCCAGACATGCGGATCGGTGATGGTCTTGCCGTCCTCCTCCATGGTGCGGGTGTTGATGCCCTCGGAAACCGTCACCGGCTTGCCCTTGTAGCCCGAGGCGGTGATCAGCCGATCCATCCAGCCTTCCAGCCCTTCGCCGCTGACGAAGGTGACTTCGGCCGCCTTCAAGTTCTTCGCGTCGGCCGGCGACGGCTCGAATTCATGGGGATCGCCATTCGGTCCGACGAGGCTCGTGACATGAACATGGTCGCCGCCGACCTGTTTCACGACATCGGCAAGCACGGTGAAGGACGCCACAACCTTCAGCGTTGCGGCCGAAGCGGGTGCGGCCGAGAACACCATCAGTGCGGGAAGTGCGGCGGCGGAGAGAAGCAGTCTGCGCGATATCATCGAAGTCTCCTTGAAATCAGCCCTTCAGATGCGGGCGGGGAAAGAAGCGCCGGGCGATGCCGGAGGGCGCGAAAAGGATCGAGAAGGCGTAAAACAGCGCCGCAGTCATGATGATCGTCGGGCCGGAGGCGAGCTCGAGATGGTAGGAAGCGATCAGGCCGAGATAGCCGGAGGCGGCCGCACTGGCGGTCGCAATCAGCATCATCACGGCCAAGCTGCGCGACCAGAGCTGGGCGATTGCCGCCGGCAGCATCATCAGGCCGACCGCCATCAGCGTGCCGAGCGCCTGGAAGCTGGCGACGAGGTTCAGCACCACCAGCAGCAGGAAGAGGACGTGATAGACCGGCCCGCGCCCGCCGACGGCCCTCAAGAAACCCGGGTCGAAACATTCGGCCACCAGCGGCCGGTAGATCGCGGCAAGGATGACGAGCGTCAGCGAGGTGATGGCGCCTATCTGATAAAGGGCGGGCGCATCGATCGCCAGGATGGTGCCAAAGAGCACGTGCAGCAGATCGATGTTCGAGCCGCGCAGCGAGACGATCAGCACGCCGAGCGCCAGCGAAGCGAGATAGAAGCTCGCAAAGCTTGCATCCTCGCGCAGCACGGTCATGCGGCTGACGGCGCCGGACAGCAGCGCCACCGACAGCCCGGCGACAAGGCCGCCGAGGCCCATCGCCGTCAAGGAGAGCGAGCCGGCGACGAGATAACCGATCGCCGCCCCCGGCAGCACGGCGTGGCTCATGGCGTCGCCCATCAGGCTCATGCGCCGCAGCATCAGGAAGACGCCGATCGGCCCCGAGCCGAGCCCGAGGCAGAGGCAGGCGACAAGGGCGCGGCGCATGAAACCAAAATCGGCGAAGGGCGCCAGGAAGAGATCGTAAGCCGTCATGCCGCCGGCGCCTCCGCCGGGCTGCAAGCCTCGGCATCCTCATCCCAGCGCTCGGCCATGGCGCGCGCCTTCATGAGATTGGCGGACGACATGACATCGCTGGTCGGCCCCCATCCCACAAGCTCGCGGGCGAGCAGCAGCGTCTGAGGGAAATGCGTCCGGACGAGCTCGAAATCATGCAGCACGGCAATGACGGTGCGGCCCTCGCCGTGCCAGCGGGCGACGATATCGAGCAGATCCCTGGTCGTGCGGGCGTCGATTGCCGTGAACGGCTCGTCGAGCAGAATGACGCCGGCATCCTGCAAGAGCAGGCGGGCAAAGAGCACGCGCTGGAACTGGCCGGCCGAGAGCGATCCGACATGGCGTCTGCCGAAGCCTTCGAGACCGACGGCGGCAAGCGCCTCGCCCGCCCTTTTCACATCGGCCGGCGCGACACGCCCGAAGGCTCCCCTGCTCTTCCAGGCGCCGAGCATGACGGTGTCGATGACCGAGATCGGGAAACGCCGATCGATCTCGGCCGCCTGCGGGAGATAGCCGAATTCCGCCCGCCCCAGCCGGTGCTCGACCCTGCCCTCGGCGGGACGCAGCTCGCCCATGATCGCCTTCAGCAGCGTCGACTTGCCCGCCCCGTTCGGCCCGGCGATCGCCGTCAGGCTGCCTGGCGCAAAGGCGCCGGAGAGATGATGGACGGCGGGGTGTCTGTCATAGGCGACCGTGAGATCTTCAAGCCGGATCAATCGCGTCATGGCAGCAGAACCGCCCAGTGAATGGCCAGCCAGAGCGCTGCAATGACCAGCGAGATGCCGATCACCCTTGAGAAGGCCGATTGCCCCAGCAGGCTGACGGGGGGGCGATCGGGGTTCGGGGGCATGGCTCATCCTGACAATGTAATAACATTACTGTTATGTTATAACGATTGCGGCGGGATTGAGGCGGAGCCTCTTGACGGGTTTGATATTGCGGGACGGCAAGGTGCGGCCATTTGACAGCCGGACGCTTCAGAGCCGAATTTGGTTCATGATGCTGCGGCCGTGCCGCACGCGTGCATTCTGCCATACCGTGCTGTCTTGCTCCGTAAGCCACCCCACCCTCCGTCCTCCTCGGGCTTGACCCGAGGATCCACTCTGCCCTCGATCGGACTGGGCGTGGATCCCAGGCTCGGAGGCCTGGGATGACGGAGACTGGGGGTGCGTTTCTGGCAAACTCGCCGTCGGGCGTGCGCTCCACTTAGGATGCCGGTCGGGGTCAGCCTGAGCGCGATGCATCCTCAAGGGAGCGAACGAGGCACATCCGGCGGGCCTGCGTCAACTCTCGAGCGCATCCAGATGGACATTGGAGAGTTGGAGCCAGGGTGGATTGTCGGCATACATTTCGCGGATAAGCAGCTTTATCGATTCGATCCGACCGCCGGCTTCGTCACGGCGATAGCTCATGATGATGGGTGAGGTCGCTCTCTCGTCGGCAATCATGCGATAGCAGACATCGTCCGGCCGCTGGCGCTGCGAGGCCGCGGGGATGATGCAGAGGCCGGCGCCCGCAGCGACCATGCCCAGCGCCGTCTGGATTTCGCGAACCTCCTCGACATGTCCGGGATTGACGTTGATCTCGCCAAGCAGGTTCAGCGTCTCGTCCGCAAAGCTTGGCCGGGGCGTCGAGGGATAGATGATCAGGGATTCCCCCTCCAACTCGGAAAGCGCGATAGGCTCCTTGGCGATGGATTTGGCATGGTTCTTCGGAAAGGCGACGACAAGCCGCTCCTCTCGGAGCGTCAGCCGTTCGACTTCCCTGTCGTTGAAACGCACCCTGCCGAAACCCAGATCGATGCGTCGTTCCTTGAGCGCAGTCACCTGTTCCGTCGACATCATTTCCCGGATCTCGATATCGAGGTCGGGCCAGCGCTGCCGCATGCGCCTGACGAGGTCCGGCATGCCTCCATAGAGGGTGGAGCCGACGCAGCCGATGACGAACCGTTCGCGCTGATCCTTTCCTATTCTCCGGGTCTGATCACGGATATGCTCGAGCCGAGCGATGATCTGCGAGGTCTGGTCGAAGAAGAACCGTCCCGCCTCCGTCAAGCTCAGCGGCCGCCTGGACCTGTCGATCAGGCTTACGCCGAGCTCCTCCTCCAGCTGTTGGATCTGCCGGCTGAGCGGCGGCTGGGCGATGTGGAGAATTTCCGCGGCGCGCGAGAAATTGCGCTCGGTGGCGACCGCCACGAAATAGCGGAGTTGGCGCAGCTCCATTCCTATTATACCTCCCAGGTATAGAGTTCGACCTATATAGTCTTGGACCTTACCCTAAACGAGGGCTAGCCTTCCTGCAAATTAAGGGAGGAAGTGCAGTGCGCGCGGAAATTCGGATCGTTTCCATCGAGGCTACTATACTCGATCTGCCGACCATCCGGCCGCACACGCTCTCAATGGTCACCATGAGCCGCCAGAGCATGACGATCGTGCGTGTTCGCTGCTCCGATGGGATCGATGGCCTCGGTGAAGGCACGACCATCGGCGGTCTCGCCTACGGGCCGGAGAGCCCGGAAGGCATGAAGCTCACCATCGACGAATATATCGCGCCGCTGCTTCTCGGCCGCGACCCGACGCGCGTACAGGCGACGATGGATCTCGTTCGGAAGGCGGTAAAGGGCAATCACTTTGCCAAATGCGCCGTTGAATCCGCGTTGCTGGATTGCCAGGCCCGCCGCCTCGGCGTGTCGATGTCGGAGCTGCTCGGCGGCCGGCGTCGCGAGAAACTGCCGGTTGCCTGGACGCTCGCGTCCGGCGATACCGCAAAGGATATCGAAGAGGCGCAGGCGCTGCTCGACCGGCGCCGCCACAAGGACTTCAAGCTGAAGATCGGCGTCAAGTCGATCAAGGAGGATATCCGCCACGTGGCGGCCATCCGCAAGGCGCTGCCGGACATGGCCTCGGTTCGTGTGGACGTGAACATGGCCTGGCGGGAACGCGAGGCGCGCAATGCGATTGCGGCACTCACCGATGCGGGCTGCGTCTTGGTGGAGCAGCCGGTGTGCGGTGTGGCGCCGCTTGCCCGGCTGACGCGCGGGTCGCCGATCGCCATGATGGCCGATGAAGTGCTCGTCGGTCCCGAAAGCGCACTCGAAGCGGTGACGGCGCACGCAGCCGACGTGTTCTCGATCAAGATCGAGCAGGCAGGCGGCTTGTTCGCCGCCGCCAAGGTCGTCGCCATCGCCGAGACGGCCGGCATCGGCATCTATGGCGGCACCATGCTCGAAGGGCCGATCGGCACGATCGCTGCTGCGCAGTTGATGGCCGGCGTGAAGGATCTGCAATGGGGCACGGAGTTTTTCGGCCCGCTGCTGCTGACCGAAGAGATCCTCGCCACGCCTTTGGATTACAGCGATTTCGAACTGACCATTCCCAACGGACCGGGACTGGGGATCGAACTGGACGAGGATCGCATGGCGTTCTTTGTTCGGGGCAGAGTGCGCAAGACGATCAGCATTGCCGGATAAGGGAGGCGATGATGCTTTTCCATGTAAGGATGGATGTGAAGATTCCCCATGATCTACCCTCGGCGGAGGCGGCGGAGATCATCGCTCGGGAAAAGACCTATTCGCATGAGCTGCAGCGCAGCCGCAAATGGCGACATATCTGGCGCATTGCCGGTGAATACGCGAACTACAGCATCTTCGACGTGACGGACAATACGGAGCTGCACGAGATCCTGTCGGGGCTGCCGTTGTTCAAGTTCATGGACATCGAAGTGACGCCGCTGCTGCGGCATCCCTCGGCGATCCGCGAGGACGACACCTAGCGCCATGTTCGGCGCGGGACGGAAGCCGCATCGACTTTCTGAGCAATCCAAGAGGAGGAAAAAATGAGCGTGAAGATTTTCGGCAGGCCCGACATTCAGGACTTTCTGAGTGTCCTCAGCGGCCTCGACAAGGACGGCGGCAATCCGCGCGTCAAACTGATCGTCCATCGGATCATGTCCGACCTGTTCAAGGCGATCGACGATCTCGATATCACCCCCGACGAATATTGGAGCGGCATTGCCTGGCTCAATGAGATCGGCGCCGCCGGCCAGGCCGGCCTGATCTCGCCCGGTCTCGGTCTCGATCATTTCCTAGACGAACGCCTCGATGCGATCGATGAGGCGCTGGGCATCGAAAATCCGACGCCGCGCACGATCGAGGGTCCGCTCTATGTGGCCGGCGCACCGGTCTGTCACGGCTTTGCCCGTCTCGATGACGGCACCGACGCCAATGGTCACACACTGATCATGCACGGCACCGTCTATGGTTCTGACGGCAAGCCGCAGCCGGGTGCGACTGTCGAAGTCTGGCATTGCGACACCCGCGGTTTCTATTCGCATTTCGACCCGACCGGCAAGCAGGCGCCGTTCAACATGCGCCGCACGATCGTGACTGACGAACAGGGCTGTTACAAATTCCAGAGCATCGTGCCGCACGGCTATGGCGTGCCGCCGGGCAGCCCGACGGAACAGCTGCTTTCCGCCCTCGGGCGCCACGGCCAGCGGCCGGCGCATATCCATCTCTTCATCAGCGCCGACGGCCATCGCAAGCTGACGACCCAGATCAACATCGAAGGCGATCCGCTGGTCAACGACGATTTTGCCTATGCGACGCGAGACGGCCTGGTTCCGGCCCTGATCGAGCGCAGCGACGAGGCCAGCATCAAGGCCAATGGTTTGAGCGGCCCATTCGCCGAGATCACGTTCGACATCCATCTGACCGCACTGGTGGACGGCATCGACAACCAGATCAACGAACAGCGCAAACGCGCCGCCGCGTAAACGGCAAGGAGGGCGGCTGAATAGCCGCCAGCCCGCATATCATCGTCATCATCGACACTGTTGCAAAGGTTGCGCCGGTTATTGCGCACTTTGCGGGAGAAAAACCATGTCTGCGATCATCGACAAAGCAAGAGACCTCGATCATCTGCTTGCCACTGCCGTGCAGGACGACAAGGAGGCCGGCCTGTTCCGTTGCCGCCGGGACATCTTCACCGACGAAGACCTCTTCGAGCTGGAGATATCTTCGAAGGCAATTGGGTTTATCTGGCCCATGAGAGTCAGATTCCGGAACACAACGATTATTACACGACCTATATCGGCCGTCAGCCGGTCGTCATCACTCGCGACAAAAACGGCGAGCTGCACGCGGTCATCAACGCCTGCGCCCACCGCGGCGCGATGCTGTGCCGCCGCAAGCACGGCAACAAGGGCAGCTTCACCTGCCCCTTCCACGGCTGGACCTTTTCCAACACCGGCAAGCTGCTCAAGGTCAAGGACGAGAAGACCACCCAGTATCCGCCTCAGTTCGCGCAGAACGGTTCGCACGACCTGAAGCGCGTTCCCCGGTTCGAGAATTATCGGGGCTTTCTGTTCGGCAGCCTGAATGATGAGGTCGCGACGCTCGCGGACTATCTCGGCGAGACGAAGGTCATCATCGACCAGATCGTCGACCAGGCGCCGGACGGGCTTGAAGTGCTGCGGGGCAATTCGTCCTACATCTACGACGGAAACTGGAAGCTGCAGATGGAAAACGGCTGCGACGGCTATCACGTCAGTTCCGTGCACTGGAACTACGCCGCAACAATGGGGCGGCGCAAGGAAGAGGGCACGAAGGCGGTCGACGCCAACAGCTGGAGCAAATCGATTGCCGGCGTCTATGGTTTCGAGAACGGCCACATCCTGTTGTGGACCAACACGATGAACCCCGAAGTGCGTCCTATCTACGACCAGAAAGACGAGATCGCAGCCCGCGTCGGCGCCGAGAAGGCAAACTTCATCGTCAACCAGACCCGCAACCTCTGCCTCTACCCGAATGTGTTCCTGATGGACCAGTTCAGCACGCAGATCCGCGTGACCCGCCCGATCAGCGTCGACAAGACCGAAATCAATATCTTCTGCTTCGCGCCGAAGGGCGAAAGCGAGGCCGATCGCCGGCTCCGCATCCGCCAATACGAGGATTTCTTCAACGTGTCCGGCATGGGCACGGCCGACGACCTGGAAGAATTCCGCGCCTGCCAGTCCGGATATGCAGGCACAGCAGCGCTCTGGAACGACCTGTCGCGGGGTGCGCCGCTCTGGATCGATGGTCCTGACGAAAACGCGAAGCAGATGGGCATCGCACCGCTGCTGTCGGGCGAGCGCAGCGAGGACGAGGGCCTGTTCGTTCGCCAGCACGAATACTGGGCTAGGGTGATGCGCCAGGCACTGTCCGCCGAAAAGAACGGAGTTGTCCCATGAGCATTTCCCATGACGCCATCTGCGCGTTCCTTTATCGGGAAGCGCGTCTCCTGGACGATCGCGAGTGGGACGAATGGCTGACCTGCTATGCACCCGACGTGACCTACTGGATGCCGGCCTGGGATGACGACGATCGGATTACCGAAGACCCTCAGTCGCAGATTTCGCTGATCTACTACCCGAACCGCGACGGCCTGGAAGACCGCGTGTTTCGGATCAAGCCCGAGCGGTCTGGCGCGTCGACCCCCGAGCCTCGAACCAGCCACAACGTGACCAATGTCGAGGTACTGGCGGATCGGAGCGGGGAAGTGGACGTGCGCTACAACTTCCACACGCTGAACCACCGCTACAAGGTCACCGACCAGTTCTTCGGCACAATGTTCGTCACTCTGCGCAAGCACGGTGACAACCTTCTGATCGCAAAGAAGAAAATCGTGCTGAAGAACGACTACATCCGCCAGGTCATCGACGTCTACCACATCTGAAGGCCGGCGCGCGCAGCCGAGACCTTGAGGAGGAGTCATGTGCTACAAGATCGCATTGAATTTTGAAGACGGCGTAACCCGTTTCATCGGGTGCAAGAGCGGCGAGAAGGTTCTCGACGCGGCCTATCGCGCCAAGATCAACCTGCCGATGGACTGTTCCGACGGCGTCTGCGGCACCTGCAAGTGTCGCGCCGAAAGCGGCTCCTACGATCTCGGCGATGATTTTATCGATGACGCGCTTACCGCCGACGAGGCAGAGGCCGGGCTGGTGCTGACCTGCCAGATGAGGCCCTCATCCGACTGCGTCATAGCGGTGCCGACGACATCAACCGCCTGCAAGACCGGGCAACAGAAATTCACCGCCACGGTGGCGGCTGTCGTGCCGCACAAGGATGCGGCGATCGTATTGGAACTGGATGTGGACGCAGAGGCCGCTCCCTCCTTCCTGCCCGGCCAGTATGTCAATATCGACGTGCCGGGCAGCGGCCGGAGCCGTTCCTATTCGTTCAGCACAGCGCCGGGCGAGCAACGCATCGGCTTCCTGATCAAGAAAATCCCGGGTGGATTGATGAGCAGCTGGCTTGCCAAGGCCCAGCCCGGTGACAGGCTCAATCTGACCGGGCCCCTGGGCAGCTTTTATCTGCGCATTGTCGAGCGGCCGCTTCTGTTTTTGGCCGGAGGCACCGGTCTTGCGCCGTTCCTCTCGATGCTCGAGGTTCTTGCCCGCGCAGGATCGGAGCAGGAAATCCATTTGATCTACGGCGTGACGCGCGATCTCGATCTGGTTCTCGTCGACGAGATCGAGGCCTATGCCGCGCGCCTGCCCAACTTCAGCTTCACCACGGTGGTGGCCGAGGAGGCCTCGAGCCATCCGCGTAAGGGATGGGTTACGCAACATATGCCGGCCAAGCTGCTTCATGACGGCGATATCGACGTCTATCTCTGCGGTCCCCCGCCGATGGTCGATGCGGTGCGCAAACATTTCGACGCCAACGGCGTGAAGCCCAACAGCTTCCAATACGAAAAATTCACGCCCAATGCGGCGGCGAAGGAGGCAGCATGAGCGCGCCGCGCGTTACCGGTCGGTTTGACGGCAAGGTGCTGGTCGTTACCGGCGCCGCGCAGGGCATCGGCCGTGCCGTGGCCGTCCGTGCCGCGAAGGAGGGCGGCAAGGTGCTGTTCGTCGACCGCGCCGATTTCGTGGCGGAGATCGCAGCCGAAGCCGGCGCCGCCGAAACTGCCGCCTTCAATGCCGATCTGGAGACCTATGACGGCGCGGTTTCCGCGATGCGCTTCGCCGAGCAACGCTTCGGCGGCATCGATATCCTGATCAACAATGTCGGCGGCGCCATCCGCATGCGCCCCTTCGCGGAATTCGAAGCGCAGCAGATCGACGCGGAGATCCGCCGCTCGCTGATGCCGACGCTCTATTGCTGCCATGCCGTCCTGCCGCATCTCTTCGCACGGGGCGGCGGCACCATCGTCAACATATCCTCGAATGCAACGCGCGGCATCCATCGCGTGCCTTATTCGGCGGCCAAAGGCGGCGTGAACGCCATCACCCAGTCGCTTGCCATGGAACTGGCTGAGCGCAACATCCGCGTCGTCGCCACCGCACCGGGCGGCACGGAAGCGCCTGCGCGTCGGATTCCGCGCAATGGCGCGGGCGATACGGATGCGGAGAAGGCCTGGATGGCCGAAGTCGTCTGCCAGGTGAAGCAATCCAGTCTCATGAAGCGGTACGCGACCATCGAGGAACAGGTGGCGCCGATCCTGTTCCTCGCCTCGGACGAAGCGTCCTACATCACCGGCAGCGTACTGCCCGTGGCCGGGGGCGATACCGGCTGACATCTCAATACTGACTGCGTTAAAACTCAGGGAGGAGCCATGATGCGCACGATCGATGTGAATGAAGCGATAGACAACAATCCATTCGGAAGATTTCAGTGGTCGGTGGTGGCGCTCTGCGCGCTGCTGCTGATCGTCGACGGTTATGACGTCTTCGTGGCCGGCACCGTGCTGCCGACGCTGATTGCGGAATGGGGCCTGACCAAACCGCAGGCCGGTGCGCTGCAGGCCTGGGCGCTGTTCGGGATGATGTTCGGAGCCCTCGCTTTCGGCTCCCTGGCCGACAGGATCGGACGCAAGAAGGGCATTGCGATCAGCTTCGTGCTTTTCACCCTTTCCACCCTTCTGACCGGTTTTGCCAGTTCGCCCGACCAGTTCAAAATCTTTCGCTTCGTCGCCGGTCTCGGCTGCGGCGGACTGATGCCCAATGCGGTAGCGCTGATGAACGAATATGCCCCTAAGCGGCTCCGCAGCACCATCGTGGCGCTGATGTTCTCCGGTTATTCCGTCGGCGGCATGGTTGCCGCAGGGCTAGGCATCGGCATGATCCCGCAATATGGCTGGCAGCCGATGTTCTTCGTCGCCGCCCTGCCGTTGCTGATGCTGCCGCTGGTGCTCTGGAAGCTGCCCGAATCCCTTGGCTTTCTGATCCGCCAGGGCCAGCAGGAGAAAGCCAGACGGATCTATGCGAAGATCGATCCGTCGGCGCGCCTCGGCAAAGACGACATGCTGGTCTTCACCGAAACCAAGGGCGCGTCCGCATCGGTCGCCGAACTGTTCCGCCACCAGCGCACGTTGCGCACGCTCATGCTCTGGGTGGCCTTGTTCTGCTGCCTGCTGCTTGTCTATCTGCTGTCGTCCTGGCTGCCGAAAGTGCTGCAGGAAGCCGGCTATGCCGAAAGAGCGAGCCTTGTCAGCCTCTTCTCACTCAACTTCGGCGGCATGGTCGGCGCCATCGCCGGCGGTTGGCTGGGCGACCGTTTCGGCCTTCCGAAGGTCGTCGTCGGCTTCTTCGTGGCGGCGGCCCTGTCGATCGCGCTGATTGGTTTCAATCTGCCTGCCGGGCTGCTGTTCCTGGCGATCTTCATCGCCGGCGCCACCACCATCGGCACGCAGATCCTGCTTTATGCGAGCGTCGCGCAGCTCTATAACCTCTCCGTCCGTTCGACGGGGCTGGGCTGGGCGTCCGGCGTGGGCCGTATCGGCGCCATCGTCGGCCCGACCCTCGGCGGCGTGCTTCTGGCACAACAGCTGCCGCTGCAGCAGAACTTCCTGATCTTCGCGATCCCCGCGGCGGTCTCGGCGCTCGCCATGCTGATCTTCGCGATCAGCAACGCCCGCCGCGCCGGCGCCGTCGTGCTGGCTGCCGCATAAGAGTGCGGAACGCATGCTTCCGCCGACGGCCATCCCAATGTGGCCGCCGGCGCCTTCGCGTCGCAACTGCGCCGACGCCTGGATAGGAGGTTCGGCCGGATCGTCGGGAAATTACCTCCAGACACTTCTAAAAACCGAAAGTCGTCAAGCCATGCCCTATCTCGATCTCGCCAGCCACCGCCTGCACTATCGCATCGACGGTGACAGGAGTGCGGCCGGCAAGCCGTGGCTCATGTTCTGCAATTCGCTTGGAACCGATCTGCACATGTGGGATGCACAGGCAGCCGCATTGTCACAGCACCACCGCGTGCTGCGTTATGACCGCCGCGGCCACGGTCGCTCGTCGGCGCCGCCACCGCCTTATGCGCTGTCAGACTTCGGCAAGGATGTCCTTTCGCTGCTCGATGCGCTGGAGATAGAGCGGACGCATTTCTGCGGCCTGTCCATCGGCGGCCTGACCGGGCAATGGCTGGGCATTCATGCCGGACAACGTCTGGGCAAGATCGTTGTGTGTGCGACCTCCGCCAGGATCGGCACCGCCGAAAGCTGGGTCGCGCGTATGGAGGCCGTGCAGGAAAACGGCCTTGGCGGGCTTACCGCGGCCACGGCAGAACGCTGGTTCACGCCGGCGTTCAACGCTGGCCAACCTGGCATCGTGCGAGACATTCTCTATCGTTTCACCGCGACAACGGTCCAGGGCTATATCGGCGGTTGCGCGGCTCTGGCAACCACGGATTTGCGGGAAGAAATCACGCGGATCACCAACCCCCTGCTTGCCGTCTCCGGAAAAGAAGATCCGGTATGTCCGCCGTCCGATTTGGAGAGCATCGCCGTTCGTGTGCGGCAGGGTCGTCATCTGTCATTGCCGGGGCGGCATATCGTCAATGTCGAGTCGGCATCGGCGTTCAATGCTGCGCTGAGCGAGTTTCTCGACGATTGACAACTCGGAAAGGCGGCCGACCGGCCGCCCCTTTTACTGTCAGCAATGAAAACTCAAAGCAGTTCCAGCATCGCGGCAGCACCCGAGACGATGGCCTGGCCGGGGCTTTCCTCGACGTTGAGGGCCTTCACGACGCCATCTTCCACCAGCATCGAATAGCGCTTGGAGCGAAGGCCGAGGCCGCCGGCGGAGAGATCGGCTTCGAGGCCGACGGCCTTGGTGAAGCCGGCGTCCCAATCGGCGAGGAAGTGGATCTTGCCGAGGCCGCCGGAGGATTGCGCCCAGGCGCCCATGACATGCCAGTCATTGACGGCGAGGACGGCAATGTCGTCGACGCCCTTGCCGAGGATGGTGTCGCGGTTTTCGAGATAACCCGGCAGATGGTTCAGCGAGCAGGTGGGCGTAAAGGCGCCCGGCACGGCAAAGAGCACGACGCGCTTACCGGCAAAGAGCTGATCGGTGGTGATTTCGACCGGGCCGTCGGCAGTCTTTTCCTTGAAGGTGGCGGCAGGAAGCTTGTCGCCGATCGCGATGGTCATGGGTTTTCTCCTTTGTTCTGGTTTGCGGCGGATGCCGGCTTGGCGGGCGCCGCGAGAAGATCGCAGGCGACTATAGGTGCCGCTCAGTCGAAGGCAAGCGTGGTTTCCATCGCCTTGCCGCCATCGATGACCAGCACGCTCCAGCGCTTGCCCGATAGATCATAATCCTTCGGCAGCTTGCCGATTGCAATGTCGGTCTTGAAGGTGGCGCCGTCGCGTTTGCCGCCGATCTGCTTGGTGTAGGCATAGCCGCTCGGGCCGGTGACGATGATATCGGGGACGCCGCCGCTTCCCCCGCCCGGCAGCCTGAGCGTCAGCGACAACGTCTTCCTGTCCGGCGAGACCGCATGCGCCGTGACCTTGAAATCGGCCGAAGGCGGCTTCGGCAGCGCCGCATCGGCGGCCGCAAGGATCGCCTCCTCCTGCGGATGCGACTGGATGGCGGGACCGAGCGTCACCGCCAGATTTGCCTGGAAGGGAATGCAGATATCCCTGCAGATGCCGATGAAAACAGTCGCGTCGATCGCGACCGGACCTTTGCCGGCCGCCATCAGCGACAGCGGCAGTGTCACCGGCGCGTCATAGGCGATATCCTCGATGGCGCCTTTGAAGAAATGCTTCGGAACCGGATAGGCGATGGTTTCAAGCGTGACGCCGCTTGCCGGTGCGATGGTGACTTGAGGCGGAATGCCGCTGTTGCCGGGCTCGCGCCAATAGGTGATCCAGCCGGGTTTCGGTTCGATCTGCAGGCCGGCGCGGATTTTGCCGCCGGCATCGGGCGCCAGCGCCACGAGGCGCATGCGGCCGCCTTCGGCCTCGGCCCAGGCGCTCATCTCCGCCCGGGCGGAACAAAAGGGGGCAACGGTCGCGGCCAGTGAAATGGCCGCCATGAAAAGCTGGCGGGGTGCCAAACAAATAATCATCATGGAACAAAGGTTTACAGAAAGTGTCGTTTGGTCGCCAGAAGCGGACGGCCACATAATCTTCATTTTCAGTTGATTGATTGGTGACATTGGCCCATCTTTCTCTTGTCGGGGCCTTTTTGCGGTCTGGCGGCAGGAGGAACGATGTCCTTATCGACGCTGAAGAACAGACGGGAACGTGGCTTCTTCGATGGCCAGTTCCTCATCGCCATGCCCGGCATGGAGGACCGCAATTTTGCGCGCACCGTGATTTACATCTGCGCGCATTCGGATGCAGGCGCCATGGGCTTCGTCATCAACCGGCCGCAGAGCCTCACCTTCACCGACGTGCTGCTGCATCTCGACATGATCAAGCAGGAAGAGCCGATCGTGCTGCCGCAGCGCGCCCGTGACTTCCCGATCCAGACAGGCGGCCCGGTGGAAAGCGGCCGCGGCTTCGTGCTGCATTCGGACGATTATTCCAGCGACTCCTCGATCCCGGTCAGCGACGACATCTGCCTGACGGCGACGCTCGACATCGTGCGCGCCATCTCCAAGGGCGTCGGGCCGAAGCGCGCGACGATGCTGCTCGGCTATTCCTCCTGGGGGGCCGGCCAGCTCGAAAACGAGGTCGCCAACAATGGCTGGCTCACTTGCCCGGCCAATGAGGAGTTGATCTTCGACCGCAGCCTCGAGGACAAATACGAGCGGGCGCTCGCCGGCATGGGCGTGACCGCCGCCATGCTTTCGGCCGAGGCCGGCCACGCCTGACGCCTGTGGCGCCGTGGCTGGCGGTCGCTGGAACGAATAGCTGCAAGTGACGTTTCCTTCCCGCGCGGACGAGAGGTCCGACGCCAACAAGGAGATATTACATGGGTAGCACCAGCGACAAGATCTCAGGCAAGGCCAACGAAATCGCCGGCAAGACGAAGCAGGCGGTCGGCAAGGCTGCCGATGATCGCGACATGCAGGCCAAAGGCGCCGTCCAGGAAGCCAAGGGCAAGGGGCAGGTCGCAACCGGCAAGGTCAAGGGCAAGCTCAAGGGCGCCGTCGACCGGCTCTGACCAGAAAGCGCATCCTTGATGAACCATGCCTGCTGCGCCCTTCGCGCGGCGGGCATTTTTAATCCGCCGCTGCTTTGCTGAGATTAAGACGATGAAGCTTTTCGCCTGCGACAATTGCGATCAGGTGGTCCATTTCGACAACCGCCACTGCGTGCGCTGCAACCATCGTCTCGGGTTTCTGCCCGGCGATCTCGCCATGCATGCGCTGGAGCCGGGCGACGAGACGGTCTGGCAGCTTGTTGCCGATCCCGAGCGGCAGGTGCGCTTCTGCGCCAATGCCGGCCTCGACATCTGCAACTGGCTGGTGGAGGGCGACAGCGACTTCTGCTCCGCCTGCCGCCATAACCGGCTGGTGCCGAACACCGATACCGAGGACGGCATTGGCCGCTGGCGGCGGATCGGCCAGGCGCAGCGGCACCTCTTCTATTCGCTCCTGCGCTGGAAACTGCCGCACCCCGACCGCCTCGAGGATCCGCAAGGCGGCCTGGTCTTCGATTTCCTCGAGGATTCGCTGCAGAATGACGGCCATGTCGTGCCTGCGATGACCGGCCACGAGGAAGGCCTGATCACCATCCGCGCCGCGGAAGCCGACGACGCGACGCGCGAACAGGCGCGCAGCTCGATGAAGGAGCCCTATCGCACGCTGCTTGGCCATTTCCGCCACGAGGCCGGCCATTTCATCTGGAACAAGCTGGTGCGCGACCGCGACGGCCTGGCGGATTTCCGCGCCGTCTTCGGCGACGAACGGCAGGACTATGCGGCCGCACTGCAAAGACATTATGCCGGCGGCCCGCCTCCGGGATGGCAGGACAATTTCATCAGCGCCTATGCGGCATCCCACCCCTGGGAAGATTTCGCCGAGTGCTTCGCCCACTACCTCCATATTGTCGACACGCTGGAGACGGCGCGCGCCTTCGGCATCGCCATCGATCCGCGCGGCCACGAGGAAATATCAGGCGAGGTCGATTTCATCCCTTACAGGGCAAAAAGCGCCGAGCAGCTGGTCAGCGCCTGGGTACCGCTCAGCCTGGCGATCAACGCCATCCAACGCAGCATGGGCCAGCCCGACGCCTATCCCTTCGTGCTCTCCTCGCCTGTTGTGGCCAAGCTCGAATATCTGCACCGGCTGATCCAGGGGGCCGCCGTCGTGGCGCGGCAATAGGTGGGGTAAATGCTGCACGAACTTCGCTGGCCGCACGGCACACCATTCATTGCCCTTCGCTCGCGCTCAGTGCCTCGCTCCTGTCGTCGCTCACCCCCTCATCTGCCTGCCGGCATCTTCTCCCCGCTGGGCGAAGGGGAATCGTGGCATCGCCGTGTCCTGCTTCAACCGCGCGACGGGTGCGACCCTGTCTGCTCAACCGAATACTTAATCATCATCAGCGCTGCCGCCTTGCTAAGTAACAGATCGCGCTCGTCCGCCAAATCCTGTTCGAAACGCTGACAGAGCTTTTCATAGACATCGAAAAGTGCTCTTGCCTCGTCCTGCCGACGATACACGTTCTCCATACGATCTATCGTTGAGCTCAATTCGATGGTCGTGGGAATAGATGACACATCCACCTCCTGAACAGAACAACCCTCATCCGCCTGCCGGCCCCACTGGGGTCGAGCCACGGGTCTCGACCCGTCCTTCGGACCCCCGCGGGCGCGGAGAAGGGGATATGCCGCGACCTCTCCGTCCCTCGCCAAGGTCTCGTATGGCACGTCCCCTCGCCCCGTTTTTACGGGGAGAGGGTTAGGGTGAGGGGCAGCCTTCAGGCACAGGTGTAAGCCCCCTAATCGCCGCCACACCCTAAACCGAAACCGCCTTACCCTTCTTGAACGGCTCCATGCCCCGGCGGGCAAGTTCATCCGCACGTTCGTTTTCCGGGTGGCCGGCGTGGCCCTTGACCCAGTGCAGCGTCACCTTGTGGCGGTTGCGGGCTTCTTCCAGCGCCTGCCAGAGTTCGGCGTTCTTCACCGGCTTCTTGTCCGATGTCTTCCAGCCGTTTTTCTTCCAGCCGAAAATCCACTTGGAGATGCCGTCCTTGACATAGGCGCTGTCGGTATAAAGGTCGACCTCGCAAGGGGTTTTCAGCGCCTGCAGGGCAGAGATCGCCGCCATGAGTTCCATGCGGTTGTTGGTCGTGTCTGCTTCGCCGCCGCAAAGCTCCTTTTCGACGTCGCCGTAACGCAGCACCGCGCCCCAGCCGCCGGGACCGGGATTGCCGGAGCATGCGCCGTCGGTGAAGATATCGACGTGTTTCATAGGCTCAACCCGTATTCGGCGGCCGAGCCGATCTGGCGGTGGAAGCGCAGTTTGCGCAGATATTCGAGCGGGTCCTTTTTGGTGACCATGGCGCCCTCCGGCGTTGTCAGCCAATCGTAGAGCCGGGTCAGGAAGAAGCGCAGCGCCGAACCGCGCGACAGCACCGGCAAGGCGGCGATCTCTTCGCTGCTCAAGGGGCGCACGCTCTGGTAACCCTCGAGCATCGCCGTGCCCTTGGTGATGTTGTAGGCGCAGTCCTTCTCGAAGCACCAGGCATTCAGGCAGATCGAGACGTCATAGGCGAGCAGGTCGTTGCAGGCGAAATAGAAATCGATCAGGCCCGAGAGCTCATCACCGAGGAAGAAGACGTTGTCGGGGAAAAGATCGGCATGGATGACGCCGGCCGGCAGGTCGGCTGGCCAGGCGGCGGCGAGGAAATCGAGTTCGCTGCGGATTTCATCCTGCAGCCCGGGCTCGACCTCGTCGGCGCGCGCCGCGGATTTTTCCCAGAGTGTGCGCCAGCCGTCGATCGACAGCGCGTTCGGCCGCTTCAGCTCGAAACCCTCGCCCGCCACATGCATTTGGGCGAGCGCCCGGCCGACTTCGCGGCAATGCTTTGCCTCCGGCTTTCTCAGCCACATGCCTTCGAGGAAGGAGATCAGCGCCGCCGGGCGGCCGGAGAGTGAGCCGAGCAGCGCGCCGTCGCGGCGCGGCAGCGGCAGCGGGCAGGACAGGCCGCGGGCGGCAAGATGCTGCATCAGGCCGAGGAAGAACGGCAGATCGGCCTTTTCCACTCGCTTCTCGTAAAGCGTCAGGATCAGCGGCTCCTTGGAGGTGTGCAGCAGGAAGTTGGAATTTTCCACACCTTCGGCGATGCCCTTGTAGGAGAGCAGGCTTCCCGCATCATATTCGGTCAGGAACCACTTCAGATCGTCTTCGGCGATATCGGTATAGACTGCCAAGTGAGGTCTCGTCTTCGCGTTATGGATGGTGGATGGGCCGGACCGCGGTTCGGCCTAGCCGTTGACGAAGGCCATGTCGGCCGCCGTCAGCTCGATGCTGCGCAGCTCGCGATTGACCAGGAAATTCTCGGTTTCCTGCACCGTTTCGGCCAGTTCGACACGGGCGTCGAAGCGGGCGCGGAACGCCTCGATGATCTCGTTGACGATGACCTCGGGCGCGGAAGCGCCGGCGGAAAGGCCGAGCGTCGAGATCGCACCGATCTCGTCCCAGTCGAGTTCGGCGGCGCGTTGCACCAGGATCGATTTCTTCGCCCCTGCCCTCAGCGCCACTTCGACCAAACGCTTGGAATTGGAGGAATTCGGCGCGCCGACGATGATGAAGAGATCGCAGCCGGGGGCCGCCTGCTTCACCACTTCCTGGCGATTGGTCGTCGCATAACAGATCGAATCGGCCGCCGGCGCTGTGAGCTTGGGAAAACGCTCCTGCAGGCGGGCGATGACGCCGGCCGTATCGTCGACCGACAGCGTCGTCTGGGTGACATAGCCGAGATTGTCCGGGTCGGCGGGCGCGTAGGCGTCGGCATCCTCGATCGTCTCGATCAGCGAGACAGAGCCCTCCGGCAGCTGTCCCATCGTGCCGATCACCTCAGGATGACCGGCATGGCCGATCAGGACGACATGGCGGCCGAGGCGGTTGTGGCGCATCGCCTGCTTGTGGACCTTGGAAACCAGCGGACAGGTGGCGTCGAGATAGAAGAGGTTTCGGCTAACCGCATCCTCCGGCACGGATTTCGGCACGCCATGGGCGGAGAAGACCACCGGCTGGGCGCGATGCTCGGCCGGGATCTCGTCCAGTTCCTCGACGAAGACGGCGCCCTTGGCCTCCAGCCCCTCGACGACATAACGATTGTGGACGATCTCGTGGCGCACATAGACCGGAGCGCCATAGGATTTCAGCGCCAGCACGACGATCTGGATGGCGCGGTCGACGCCGGCGCAGAAGCCGCGCGGCCCGCAGAGCCTGATCGTCAAGGGAGGTTTCGCCGCAATATTCATGTCTTTTCCGTCAAGAATTCATATTCCTGTACCTGTCACAGGAATGAGGGAGAACGTGGCCAGGTCCAGCTTCAACAGCGACGTCCCGCGAGGTCGTAATCGACGTCTAGCCCAATATAGTCGAGAATTGAAGCGATACTATTGCGAGGGTTTGTTGCCCGGCTTGCGGAACCAGGAGATCGCCACCACGACGACGAGCACGGCGGCCAGGCCATACCAGGTGAAGGCATATTGCAGATGGTCGTTCGGCAGATCGACCTGGGTGACGCCGCCGATCGGCAGGCCGGCCGGATTGGGCGCTGAATCGGCATCGACGAAAAAGGGGATGACACGCCCCTTCTCCAGCCCGACGCTGTCGGCCATGACGTCGAGGTCCTTCCAGTAGAAGATGTTCTTGGCGACGTCATTGTCCGGCACCAGCGAGGAGGGCTTGCCGGGAAGTTTTGCCCGCGCCAGGCCGGTGACGGTCTGCTGATCCGTCAACTGGCCCTGCATGCGCATTTCCGGTTCCTTGTTCTCATAGGGAACGAAGCCGCGATTGACGAAGAGGACCCGGCCGTCGGCAAGCTCGAGCGGGGTGTAGACGTAAAAGCCGGTCTGGCCGCGCCAGGTGGCGAAGAAATGCCGCTCCTTGTTGTTGATATAGCGGCCGGTAGCGGTGACCTTGCGGTATTCGATGTCGCCGCCGGATGCCGCGATTGCCTCGATATCGGCGAGCGGCACGGGCGCGGCAGCCTGGCGCGCGGCGATATCGGCGAGCAGGCCCTCTTTCCAGTGGAGACGCTCCACCTGCCAGGTGCCGAGCGAGATCAGGATGGCGAGCGCAATCAGCACCAGCACGCCTGTTATCACAGGCAGCCGGCGGCGCGGGGCGGCGCGGTCCATATCAGTCACTCAGGCGTCCCTCGCGGGCATTGTGGCGGTATTGCATGGCGATCAGGATGCCCTTGAACCAGCGCAGCGTCAGCAGCGACAGGATGATCGTCAGCGGCCCGAACAGCAGGATATGCACCCAGATCGGTGGGCCGTAATTCACCTGCAGCCAGAGCACCATGCCGATGATGACAAAGCCGACGATCAGGATGACGAAGACAGCAGGACCGTCGCCGGAATCGGCGAAGGAATAATCGAGGCCGCAGCAGGCGCAATGCGGCTTTACCCCGAGCAGGCCATCGAACAGCTGGCCTTGACCGCAGCGCGGGCAGCAGCCCTTGATACCTGTTTTAACAGGATCGACGGGGGGAAAATGAGCGCTGTCCTCGTTCATGCCATTCCTTCCCGCAGTTGCCTTCGCGGTCGCGGCTTGTTCAATGCTGCCTTAACTCTCCCATAATGTATTCGCATCCCGAATGGAAAGGCCTGCGCGGTTTCGCCTCACCGATTCGCGCCAAACAGAAGAAGAAGAAGAACGATGACCCATGACAGCCATGCCGGGCAGATCATCATCCTGAACGGTGCCCCGCGGAGCGGCAAATCCAGCATCGCCCGGGCAATCCAGGAGGAATTCGAGGGACCGTGGATCAACCTCGGCGTCGACAGCTACAATGCCATGACGCCACGGCGCTATTTGCCCGGCATCGGCCTCAGACCCGGCGGCGAGCGGCCGGAGTTGGAAGAGCTGATACCATTCCTCTATGCCGCCCTCTATGAATCGATCGCCATCCATGCCGGGCTCGGCCTCAACGTCGTCGCCGATCTCGGCCATCACGACAGCTACTCACAGCCGCTCGGCATTCTCGGCGATTGCGCCCGGCGCCTTGAAGGATTTTCCGTGCTGTTCGTCGGCGTGCGCTGTCCGATCGAGACAATCATGCAGCGGCGGGAGGTTGCAGAGGGGGGCCGCGAGACACTGTATCTGCGCGCCACTGACGACGTGCCGATCCCCGAACCGGTGCAGCGATGGCAGGACGAAGTGCACCGGCCCGGCATTTACGACATCGAGGTCGATACGTCGGTGCTGACCGCTCTGGAATGCGCCGAGGCGATCCGCCACCGGCTCGATCTCGGCATCCCCGAACCTTCAGCCTTCGAGAGAATCGCTGGCGGGCGCTGATGGCTGTAGAACTTCTGCCCGTGAAAGAGGCCGAGGATTGGCTGGCCTATCATGCCATTCGGCGGCACGTCTTGTTCGAACTGCGTGGCCTCGATGGTTACGACGACAAACATCCGGATGAGCATGACGCGAGCCATATACCCCTTCTACTGAGGAAGGATGGCATAGCACTCGGCACAGTTCGCCTTGACCTGTCGAACGGCCAGTCCGGTGTCGTGCGACTTGTCGCCATCATGCCGGAATATCAGAGTCAGGGGCTCGGGCGGATTTTGATGTCCGAAGTCGAGAGGCTGTCGGCATGGCATGGCCTCTGCCGCCTGGAGGTCCATGCGGCGCCGGATGCTGTGCCTTTCTACGAAAAGCTTGGCTGGGTCATGGTCGATGCCGGCAAAAGCAGTCCGCTCATGGCGAAGGACATTCAGTCATCCCGTCATGGCAGCGGATCCGGCGACGATCCGTCGTTCCCGCGCCGGTAGGCGTTTGGCGATCAAGCTCGCATTGCTTCCCGCAGCAATTCAATGGTCTGCGTGACGGATCGGCCTTCAACCTGGGGCGGCAGCGCGCGCTCGCAAAACTCGCGCCAGACAAACAGCGTCAGCTCAGCGCCGTCTGTCGGGGTTTCTCCCGGCCCGTCCGCAAAATTCTGAAGCACGCGATAGCGGCTGTCTTTCCAGAACAGTTCCTCCACCCAAGCATAGATCGGGATCACATGAAAATGGATGGGATAGCCGGGAGAGTGTCCAAACCGGCCGATATAAATGCGTTGCGCTCCCAGTTTCCGCTTCAGTACGTCCTGAGCTTTCGCCAGCAATGGACCAAGCTCCGTTAATGCGGCTTCGGACAGATCGGAAAGATCGTTGGTGTCCAGCTTGGAACTGATCATGAGATAACCGGGAAGAGCGGAATTCACCCGGTGGTTCACCAGCCATCCATCCGTCTCGACAACATGAAAACGATCGGGGATCTGCAAATTGCCTACTCCTCTATGAATTCAGGAATTTTGCAGATGGAGCACTCAAGACCTCTCCCGGATCATGCCAATGCTCTATCGATGACAAAGAATGGATGAGTGTCCGCCTCCTGCCAATCGTACGCCTCACTGTTCGTCATGCTCGGCATCCATGCACGCGCTCCGTCTTGTCCCAGGAGATCGCGGGGACGGCCCCCTCATCCGCCTGCCGGCACCTTCTCCCCGTAAACGGGGCGAAGGAGGATAGCCGCGACCTCTCCGTTCCCCACTAACCTCTCGCAGGGCACGTCCCCTCGCCCCGTTTACGGGGAGAGGGTTAGGGTGAGGGGCAGCCATTGTTCCGAACCGGGCAGCCGCGCAATGACGGAGGATGGAGCGAACCATACAAAAAAGGCGGGCACCAGGCCCGCCTTTCGTTTCAATATCTTCCCGATCAACCGGCTGCGACGGGTGCGCCCCAGCCGCCCCAGACGTAGATGCAGAAGAACAGGAACAGCCAGACGACGTCGACGAAGTGCCAGTACCAGGCGGCCGCCTCGAAGCCGAAATGCTGTTTCGGGGTGAAGTCGCCGCGCAGCGCGCGCAGCAGGCAGACCAGCAGGAAAATGGTGCCGACGAGGACGTGGAAACCGTGGAAACCGGTCGCCATGAAGAAGGTCGCGCCGTAGATCGAATTCTTGAAGGCGAAAGGCGCATGAGCATATTCATAGGCCTGGACGGTGGAGAAGAATATGCCGAGCAGCACGGTCAGCGTCAGGCCCTGGATCAGGCCCTTGCGGTCATTGTGCAGCAGCGCATGGTGCGCCCAGGTGACCGTCGTGCCGGACAGCAGCAGGATGACGGTGTTGTAGATCGGCAGGTGCCAGGGATCGAGGACCTCGATGCCCTTCGGCGGCCAGACGCCGCCGGTATAGGCGAGCCGCGAGGCCTGGATTGCCTCGTTCGGATAGAGGCTGGCGTCGAAATAGGCCCAGAACCAGGCGACGAAGAACATCACTTCGGAAGCGATGAACATGATCATGCCGTAGCGCAGGTGCAGCGAGACGACGCGGGTATGGGCGCCCTCATGGGCTTCCTTCACCGTATCGGCCCACCAGCCGTACATGACGTAGAGAACCAGCACGAGGCCGATATAGAAGAGCCAGGGATTGGCGAGCTCGGCGCCGGCAACCTTGAACGAGCCGCCGTTCAGGTAGCGCATGTAGCAGACGCCGCCGATCGCCATGATGAAGGCGCCGAACGAGGCGAGAATCGGCCACGGGCTCGGATCGATGATGTGGTAGTCGTGATTCTTTTGGTGCGCATCGGCCATGTAGCTATCCCCGGATGTCTTCCTCACTTCGCTCCCGGCATAGCCGGAAACGAGCCTTGATCAAAGTTTCTTTTCTATCTTCACCGCTCCACCCTCATTCGAAGCGACAGGCTTCGGACCCTCTTTCGGATAGAACGTATATGACAACGTCACCGTGTGGATATCCTTCGATTCCACCGCCTTGACGATATCAGGGTCGATGTAGAACACGACCGGCATTTCCAGCTTCTCGCCCGGCTTCAGGTCCGTGTCGGTAAAGCAGAAACATTGCACCTTGTTGAAATAGGCGCCCGCTTCGCCCGGCGTGACGTTGAACACCGCCTGGCCGCGCTGGATCTCGTTCGAGCGATTCTCGGCGACGAAATTGACCTGGATGGTTTCGCCGATCTTCGGATTGACCTCGCGCTCGACCGGCTTGAAATTCCATTGCAGGCCCGGCGCAACATTGGCGTCGAAGGTCACCCGCATCTTGCGGTCGAGGACGACGCTCGACATCTGCTCGACGCGCTGGGTCGTGCCGTTATAGCCCGTCACCTGGCAGAAGAGACGGTAGAGCGGCACGGCGGCATAGCTCATCGCCCCCATGCCGAAGACGAAGCTCAGGCACATCATGACGACGGCGCCGTTGTTGCGCCCCTGCTTCCTCGGTGCGGCGGCCTTGTCGCTCATCCGGCTGCTCCCCCACCCATCTTCACGATCGCCATCACGTAGAAGAGAACGACGAGACCGGCGAGCACCAGCCCGAGGGCGATGTTGCGGTTGCGGCGCGACTTCATCTGCTTTTCGGTGAGCTTGACGAGATCCATCAGAACAAGCCTCCCGCTTGCGAAACCAGCATGGCGGCCAGCCGGTCGATCATCAGGGCGGAGAAGACGGCGAACAGATAGAAGATCGAGAAGGCGAAGAGCTTCTTTGCCGGGATCATCTTCAGATCGCCGTCCGGCATGCGCCAGACGGCGATGGAACAGTAGACGAAGATCGCCCCGAGGGCGGCGGCGACGAGGCCGTAGCCGTAGCTGGCAAAACCCAGGAAAGACGGCAGGACCGCGCAGATCGCGGTCAGCACCGCATAGGCGACGATCTGATGTTTGGTCACCCGCTCGCCGGAAACATTCGGCAGCATCGGCACGCCGACGGCCTCGTAGTCGCGCATCTTGAAGAGCGCGAGCGCCCAGAAATGCGCCGGCGTCCATAGGAAGATGATCAGGAAGAGCACCGTGCTCTCGATCGTCACCGTGTTCGTCACGCAGGCCCAGCCGATCATCGGCGGAAAGGCGCCGGCGGCACCGCCGATGACGATGTTCTGCGGCGTCGAGCGCTTCAGCCACATGGTGTAGATGACGGCGTAGAAGAAGATGGTGAAGGCGAGGATGCCGGCCGACAGCCAGTTGACGGCAAGGCCGAGAATGACGACCGAAAAGCCCGACAGCACCAGGCCGAAGGCCAGCGCCTCGGAGGGCGCGATGCGGCCGGCCGGGATAGGACGCTTGGCGGTGCGGCTCATGACGGCGTCGATATCGGCGTCGTACCACATGTTGAGCGCACCGGAGGCGCCGGCGCCGACGGCGATGCAGAGGATGGCGATCAGGCCGAGGACCGGATTGATATGGCCCGGCGCCAGCACCAGGCCGGCAAAAGCAGTGAAGACCACGAGCGACATCACCCGTGGCTTCAAGAGTTCGAAGTAATCGCGTGCGCTGGCTTCCGACAATTCGCCGTCCTCTGCAAGCGCCTCGTGATTGTCGATGACCGTCATCATTCCGTCCTGAATGTCTCAATGTCAGGACGCCGTATCGAGATGCGGCGTCCTGTTATCCGCACAGTTTACTTGATGCGCGGCAGCTGTTCCCACTGGTGGTAGGGCGGCGGCGAAGGCAGCTGCCATTCGAGCGTCGTCGCGCCCTCGCCCCACGGATTGTCGCCCGCCACGCGCTTCTTGGCGAGGGCCTCGAAGACGCAGAAGAGGAAGACCACCACGCCGAAGGCCGAGATGTAGGAGCCGACGGAGGAGACGTAGTTCCAGCCGGCATAGGCATCGGGATAGTCGATGTAGCGGCGCGGCATGCCGGCGAGGCCGAGGAAGTGCTGCGGGAAGAACACCAGGTTGACGCCGATGAACATGATCCAGAAGTGCAGCTTGCCCAGGAATTCGCTGTAGAGGTAGCCGGTCATCTTCGGGAACCAGTAATACCAGCCGGCGAAGATCGCGAAGACGGCGCCGAGCGACAGAACGTAGTGGAAGTGCGCCACGACGTAATAGGTGTCATGCAGCGACCGGTCGAGACCGGCATTGGCGAGCTGGACACCGGTGACGCCGCCGACCGTGAACAGGAAGATGAAGCCGATCGCCCAGAGCATCGGCGTGCGGAACGAGATCGAGCCGCCCCACATCGTCGCGATCCAGGAGAAGATCTTCACGCCCGTCGGAACGGCGATGACCATCGTGGCGAAGACGAAGTAGCGCTGCGCGTCGAGCGACAGGCCGACCGTGTACATGTGGTGGGCCCAGACGACGAAGCCGACGGCGCCGATCGCGACCATGGCGTAGGCCATGCCGAGGTAACCGAAGATCGGCTTCTTCGAGAAGGTCGAGATGATGTGGCTGACCATGCCGAAGCCCGGCAGGATGAGGATGTAGACCTCGGGGTGACCGAAGAACCAGAACAGGTGCTGGTAGAGGATCGGATCGCCGCCGCCTTCCGGAGAAAAGAAGGCCGTGCCGAAATTGCGGTCGGTGAGCATCATGGTGATGCCACCCGCCAGAACCGGCAGCGACAAGAGGAGCAGGAAGGCAGTGATCAGCACGGACCAGGCAAAGAGCGGCATCTTGTGCAGGGTCATGCCGGGCGCGCGCATGTTGAGGATGGTGGTGATGAAGTTGATCGCACCGAGGATCGACGAGGCGCCGGCAATATGGAGCGCGAAGATCGCAAGGTCGACTGCCGGCCCCGGCATGCCGCTGGTCGACAGCGGCGGATACATCGTCCAACCGCCGCCGGCGCCATAAGCGCCTGCGGGACCTTCAACGAACATCGAAAGCAGCAGCAGGATAAAGGCCGGTACGATCAGCCAGAAGGAGATGTTGTTGAGGCGCGGGAAGGCCATGTCGGGGGCGCCGATCATGATCGGCACCATCCAGTTGGCGAAACCGCCGATCATCGCCGGCATGACCATGAAGAAGATCATGATCAGCGCGTGCGCGGTCGTGAACATGTTGAACATCTGCTTGGCGCCGTCGATTGCGGCGTCGCCCTCATAGCCGTAGACCATCGAGGCCAGGCCGTGGAAGATCTGGATGCCCGGCTCCTGCAGCTCCATGCGCATGGCCACCGACAGAGCGCCGCCGATGATGCCGGCAATGATCGCGAAGATCAGGTAGAGCGTGCCGATGTCCTTGTGGTTGGTCGAAAACAGCCAGCGATTGACAAAGCTCGGCGTGTGCCCGTGATCGTGGTCATGATCATGGGCGTGGTCATCATGGGCATGACCGTGAGAATGATCGTCGTGAGCGGAAGGTCCAGCCATTGTCCCGATCCCCTTTAATTACTGTGCTTCGGCGACGTCGACGGTCTTTGCGGGACCATCGGTTGCGGCCATGAGTGTCTTATAGGCGCCGGGCAGGTCGCTGGCGGCCGTGGTCAGCCACTGCTTGTACTTGTCCTCGGAGACGACGCGGATGGCGATCGGCATGAACGCATGGTCCTTGCCGCAGAGCTCGGAACACTGGCCGTAGAACAGGCCTTCGCGCTCGGCCTTGAACCAGGTTTCGTTCAGGCGGCCGGGAACCGCGTCGATCTTCACGCCGAAGGAGGGCATCGCGAAGGCGTGGATGACGTCGGTCGGCGCGGCAGTGACGAGAACGCGCACGGTCTTGTTGACCGGCAGGACAAGCTCGTTGTCGACGGCGAGAAGCCGGGGATAGACCGACTTGTCTTCCTTGCCGGCGGCGGCGCGGTCCTGATCCTTCAGGAGATAGGAATCGAAGGCGAGCGGCGTTTCGCCTGAGCCCTCATATTCATAATTCCACTGCCACTGGGTGGCGGTCGCCTTGACCGTGACGTCGGGATTTTCCGGCAGCGTCAGCTGCGCCGTCAGCAGGTTGAAGGAGGGAATGGCAAGAAGCAGCAGCACCAGGACCGGCCCCACGGTCCAGATGACCTCGATGAGCGTGTTGTGGCTCGTTCTCGAGGGCACCGGATTGGCGCTGGCGCGGAACTTGACGCAGACGAGAATGAGCAGGATCAGAACGAAGAGCGTGATCGGAACGATAAACCACAGGGTATATTGTTCGAACCACTGGATTTCCCGCATGATCGGCGTCGCAGCCGGCTGCAGCGTCGCCTGCCACGGCGTCGGCTGGTCGGCATATGTGCCGGAAGCAAAAAGCAGACAGACCAGCGCGGTCAGAGCTGCATAAGCCTTCTTCATCACCTTATTATCTCCCTCGAGCGCTTGACCTGCAAAACCAATGCAGAATCCTTGCCATCTTCAGCGCTTCAAACCACAGTTTGGCATTTGCCGCAACAGGCCAGAGCAATTGTCTATGCGGCATTTTTGCTTAAAGCATAGGCAGGCCCGAACGGCAAAACATCACAAGTTTTTCATCAGCATATGAAAAAACACCTTTCCGGCCAATCCGGCCGCCGCACATTCTTGCCGAAAGGTCCAATTTCTGCCGCAGTCCCCCGGTTTTCACGGGGTGGGGCTTTTCATTTCCGGTGGGCAGCTTCAACAATAGCCGCAATGATTCGATATCCAGAGGTTTTCATGGGTTTCCGTTCCCTCGCGCAGTCGCTCGTCGTGACTGTCAGCATCGCGGCTGCCGCGGCGACGCCCGTTTTCGCACAGCAACCCGCTCCCTCCCCAGCCCCGCCCACCGCACCAGCACCGGCCGCCCCGGCGCCTGCCCCGCAGCAGCCGAACGCCGCCAGCCCGAAAGTCGAACCGGTGACGCCCGGCCAGACGCAGCCGCAGGCGCCGGGCACGGTGAAATCCAATCATGGCGCCTGGTCCGTTGTCTGCGACAAGCCGGCCGGCGCTTCGGCCGAACAATGCGCGCTGATGCAGAACGTCATCGCCGAAGACAGGCCGGAAGTCGGGCTTTCCGTCGTCGTCCTGAAGACGGCCGACCGCAAGTCGAAGATCCTGCGCGTGCTTGCACCGCTCGGGGTGCTGCTGCCGAACGGCCTCGGCCTCAATGTCGACGGCAAGGATATCGGCCGCGCCTATTTCGTGCGCTGCTTCGCCGATGGCTGTTATGCCGAAGTCGTGCTCGAGGACGAGTTGCTGAAGACCTTCCGCAGCGGCGCCCAGGCAACCTTCATCGTCTTCCAGACCCCCGAAGAAGGCATCGGCATCCCCGTCGACCTCAAGGGTTTTGCCGAGGGTTTTGACGCGCTGCCGTAAGGGCAATTTCCGTCTCCTGGTCCGCCCCTCATCCGCCTGCCGGCACCTTCTCCCCGCTCGCGGGGCGAAGGGGCATCGCCGCAACCTCTCGGTTCCCCGCCCACGTTTCGCAGGGCACGTCCCCTCTCCCCGTTCACGGGGAGAGGGTTAGGGTGAGGGGCAGCATCCGCTGAACGGGCCAGTGTCGCACAAGACCGAGTACCTTCTCCCAACAAAGAATAATTCCGCCGCAGGGCTTCACTCTTTATCAGGTAGAGCCCTATCTAGGTGAGTAAGCGCATTCCCGCATGCCCATTGGAGCCAGACCATGACCACCGATCTCCTGACGCTTTTCGATGCCGACGAAGCCACGATGCGGGGCCTTGTCGCCGAGGCGCTCGCCGGCGCCGATGACGGCGAGCTCTTCATCGAGCATGCGCAGGCCGAAGCGCTGACCTTCGACAATGGCCGGCTGAAGGGCGGCAGCTTCAATACCGAGCAGGGTTTCGGCCTTCGTGCCGTTGCCGGCGAAGCGGTGGGTTATGCGCATGCGGGCGATCTTTCCGTCACGGCGCTGAAACGGGCGGCCGATGCCGTCAGTGCGGTCACGCGCGGTTATGCCGGCAGCTATGCAGCGGCACCCCAGCGCACGAACCGCAAACTCTATACCGACGAAAATCCGATCGGCTCACCGAGCTTCGAGGAAAAGGTGAAGGTGCTGACCGAGATCGACGCCTATCTCAGGAACAAGAACGACAAGGTGAGACAGGTAACGGCTTCGGTGGCGGCAAGCTGGCAGATGGTCGACATCCTGCGCGCCGACGGTCATCGCGTCCAGGACATCCGTCCGATGACGCGCATCAACATCTCGGTCGTGGTCGGCGATGGCGACCGGCAGGAAAGCGGCTCCTATGGCCAGGGCGGCCGCATCGGCTTCGGCGATTTCATCGCGACGGGAAGCTGGAAGTTCGGCGCCGACGAGGCGCTGCGCCAGGCGCTCGTCAATCTCGAAGCGATCGATGCGCCGGCGGGCACGATGGACGTCGTTCTCGGCTCCGGCTGGCCGGGCGTGATGCTGCACGAGGCGGTCGGTCACGGGCTGGAAGGCGATTTCAACCGCAAGAAGACGTCGGCCTTTTCAGGCCTTCTCGGCCAGATTGTCGCCGCTCCCGGCGTTACTGTCGTCGACGACGGCACGATCGACAACCGCCGCGGCTCGATCACCGTCGACGATGAGGGCACGCCGTCAGGCTACAATGTGCTGATCGAGAACGGCAAGCTCGTCGGCTATATGCAGGACCGGCAGAATGCCCGGCTGATGGGCATGGCGGCCACCGGCAACGGCCGCCGCCAGGGTTATGCGCATGTGCCGATGCCGCGCATGACCAACACCTATATGCTCGGCGGCGACAAGACACCTGATGAAATCATCGCCTCGGTGAAGAAGGGCATTTATGCAGTCTCCTTCGGCGGCGGCCAGGTCGACATCACCTCCGGCAAGTTCGTCTTCGGCTGCACCGAGGCCTATCTGATCGAGAACGGCAAGGTCGGCGCGCCGATCAAGGGCGCCATGCTGATCGGCAACGGCCCGGATGCGATGAAGCGGGTATCGATGATCGGTAACGACATGAAACTCGACACCGGCATCGGCAATTGCGGCAAGGCCGGCCAATGGGTTCCGGTCGGCGTCGGCCAGCCGCATCTGCGCATGGATCAGGTCACCGTCGGCGGCACGCAGACCTGAGGCGGGAGGTGTTGATGGCGGAGATCGAAATCAGACCCTTTGCCGAAGGCGACGCCGACGACGTGCTGTCGGTGATCCTGCCGATCCAGCGCGAGGAGTTCGGCATCGATATCACCGCCGATGCGCAGCCGGATCTGAGGGTCATCCCGGATTTCTACCAGTCCGGCAAAGGCCAGTTCTGGGTCGCCGTCAAGGACGGCGCGATCGTCGGCACGCTCGGCTTGAAGGATATCGGCCACAATCAGGCGGCGCTGCGCAAGATGTTCGTCGCCTCCGAAGTTCGCGGCCGCGAACACGGCGTGGCGGCGTTGCTGCTCGAGCGCATGTTCGCCCATGCGAGGGATGCCGGCCTCACCGATATCTTCCTCGGCACCACGGACAAGTTCGTCGCCGCCCATCGCTTCTACGAGAAGAACGGCTTTACCGAGATTGCCAAGAGCGCCCTGCCCCGTGCCTTCCCGCTGATGGCGGTGGACAACAAGTTCTATCGCTACAAGCTCGGCTGATTCACGCAGCCGGCATGCCTTAGCTCTTCGGCAGCTCCGCCGGCTGAAACAGCCACTTGCGTTCGATCGCCGCGGCAAGATCGATATCGTTGCTGCGGGCAAACAGCAGCAGGTGGCCGAGAAGGTCGGCAGTCTCGTCGGCCAGATCGCGCCGCATCTCCTCGGGCGAACGGCCCTTGGCACGACCCCGGCCGGTCAGCCGGTTCCAGGCCTGTGTCAACTCGCCCATTTCTTCCTGCAGCTTCAAGAGAAACCAATCGGCATCGCGTTCGATACCGTTTGCGGCGACATGGGCGGCGGATGAGATTTCGAACTGGTCGGCAAGACGACGCAACATCAGCGTTCTCCTTTTGTTTATGGAGGAGACGCTGATTCCCGATGCTTGTCCAGAGTGGAACTTGAGTGCCGGGCGGCGATCAGCCGTGGTCCGGCAGCAGCATGCAGTCATAGGAGCGCTGCTTCAGCGCATTGCAGGCCGAGACGGCGGCGTCCCTGCTGGCAAAACCGACGAAGCGGGCGCGATAAATCCTGTTGGCGCCCTCCCCGACCGCCTCGGTATAGGGCGAGGCGGAAACGAGCGGCGCGCCGCCTTCCGACTGCGCCTGGGCGAGAAGGGCGCGCGCCGCATCGGCGCTCGGGGCGGCCGAGATCTGGATCTGCCAGTCGCCATCAGCCTTTTTCGCCGAGGTCTTCGATGTCTTGCCGGCATTCAGGATCTCGTCCATCGCGACCGGACGGTCCAAGGGCACGACGGCGTCATCGGCATAGGCCAGGCTCTTCGACGCGAGGTCGTCGGCAGGGCGCGGCGCGTTGAGCGGTACCGGGACATCGGAAGCATCGGCGGCGGAAGCGACTTCGACGGCCTCCTTGGCGCCGACGCTCGCCACCAGCCTGGCGCCGCCGGAAGACGAGGCGCGGCCGAGATAGCGGTCGAGCAGCGCCGCCATCTTGGCGTCGCGGCTGCGGGCGGTGCGGCCGCCGAGCACGACGCCGACGACGCGGCGGTTACCGTCCCTGACGGCGCTGACGAGGTTGAAGCCCGAGGCGTTGGTATAACCGGTCTTGATGCCGTCCATGCCCTGGTAGCGATACATGAGATTGTTGTGGCCGCGCACGGTCTTGCCGCGAAAATTGAAGCTCGCCATCGAAAACAGGCGGTATTCATTCGGATAATTCTTCATCAGCGCCACGCCGAGCGTCGACATGTCGCGCGCCGTCGTCACCTGGCTGCTGTTCGGCAGGCCGGATGCGTTGAGGAAGACGGTGCGGCTCATGCCGAGCTGGCGGGCTTTTGCCGTCATCATCCGGGCAAAATCGCTCTCCGAGCCGCCGAGCGTCTCGGCCATGGCGGCGGCGGCGTCATTGGCGGATTTGACGATCATGCCATAGACCGCCTCGCGCACCGTGATGGTGCCGCCCGCTTTGACACCGAGCTTGGTCGGCGGCCGCGCGGCCGCGTATTTCGACATTCTGATCGGCGTATCCCAGGTGATCTTGCCGCGCTTCAGCGCCTCGAAGGTGAGATAGAGCGTCATCATCTTCGTCAGCGAGGCCGGATGGTTCAGCGTATCGGCGTTTTCGGAGGCAAGAACCTTGCCGGTGCGGGCATCGAGGATCAGCGAGGCGCTGCCGGCAAGAGCCGCAAGCGGCGCCGAAACGGCCAGCGTCACGGTCAAAACAGCCGCCAATAGCTTTCTCATGGAATCCCCCTGATGCGCTGGCTCTCGATGGCCGGCCCTGTGTCGTAATGTGACAGAAGCCGCAAGTTTGTCGCGACTTTGCGGCAACGCCTAACATTTTTCTAGTCTTTTCATCGTCTTGGTTAACAAAAAACGAAAGAAGCTGTGCGCAAACGGGATTCAGCAAGGCTTAAGCCGCTCTTGCTAGTTTGCCGTAAAAGGCGATGGGCGGGGGCATGACGGGACAATTGAAGCGGCTGGCAAAACGCGTGGCGATCGGCGCCGGGCTCGAGGCGTCATGGCTGATCGCCTCTGCCGGGCTGATGCCACAGGCGCGCGGGCGCGGCGTCGTCTTCACGCTGCATCATGTCCGCCCGCATGTGAGCCAGGCCTTTGAGCCGAACGCGCATCTGGAAATCACCCCTGCCTTTCTCGATGCGGCGCTGCGCCGGCTGACGCGGGAGGGCTATCGTTTCGTGTCGCTCGATCGGGTGCCGGCTTTTTTGGCGGAGCCGGAGGGCGGCAGGCCATTTGCGGCCTTCACGCTCGACGACGGTTACCGCAACAATCTGGAGCATGCGCTGCCGGTATTCGAACGGCACCAGGCGCCGTTCACGGTTTTCGTCAGCCAGGGTTTTGCCGAAGGCTCCCACAGCATCTGGTGGGAGACGCTCGCCGTGCTGCTGCGCAGCCGAAACGAGATCCGTTTCGACTTCGGCGGCGGCCGGGAGCGCCTGGCGCTCGACCGTCCGCAGCAGCAGTGGAACGCCTTCGACCGCTTTGCCGCTTACATCCACCGTACGGACGAGGCACGCGCCGTCGCCGTCATCGACAGCCTGGCGCGGGAAAACGGCATCGAGCCGACGGCAATCGTGCGTGAGCTGGTCATGGGACCCGGTGAGCTGCAATGGCTTGCCAGACGTCCGCTCGCCGCACTTGGGGCGCACACGATCAGCCACCGCGCCCTTGCCCGGCTGCCGGCAGCCGAAGCGCGGATAGAGATGCAGGTTTCGGCCGATTATGTCGAGGGGCTGACCGGCATCCGCCCCGATACGATCGCTTATCCCTACGGCACGCCGCAGGCTGCCACCGTTCGCGAGGCGCGGATTGCCGGCGATCTCGGCTTTTCGGTCGCCGTCACCACGCAGCCCGGCCTGCCGGCAGCCGCCAGCACCGCCTATCTGCCGCGCATGTCGCTGAACGGCTTCTACCAGAAGCGACGCTACGTCTCGGCGCTTGCCTCCGGCATACCGCTGAAGCTCATGGGCAGGTAGGGTTCTCAAGGATACATCCGCACCTTTTCCCACGCCCCGACCGGCGTGGGTCGGCGGAATTCGATGCGGTCGTGCAGGCGGAATGCCTGATCCTTCCAGAATTCGATCGAGGTCGGCCGAATGCGGAAGCCCGACCAGTGGGAGGGCCGCGGAATATCGCCGATGGCATATCTGGCGGTATATTCGGCCACCGCCTTCTCGAGCGCGAATCGGCTTTCGAGCGGGCGGGATTGTTTGGAAGCCCAGGCGCCGATGCGGCTACCGCGCGCCCGTGTTTGGAAATAGGCGTCGGCCTCGGCGTCGCTGACGATCTCGACCGGGCCGCGCAGCCTGACCTGCCGGCGCAGGCTTTTCCAGTGGAAACACATGGCGGCTTTCTTCTGACCCAAGATTTCGTGACCTTTCCGGCTCTCGAAATTGGTGTAGAAGACGAAACCGTCGTCATCGAATCCCTTCAGGAGAACCATGCGGACATTGGGAAGACCATCCTCGTCGACCGTCGCCAGCGCCACGGCATTCGGATCGTTCGGCTCCGAGGCCTCCGCCTCCTTCAGCCATTCGGCAAAGAGCTTGAAGGGCTCGCCACTTTCGGTAAAGTCACCGCTTGTTAACTCGTTTGCCGACATATTGGTTCAAATGCCCCGGATTGTTCAAAACTCGCCCAGCTTTTCATAACTGGACAGGATGCAGGGTGGAAGTCATAGCAAAGTCATATCGCCATACAAAGGGTCTGCGGCAACGCAGCAGCGCCTTCCTGATCCTCGGCGTCGCAATGCTGTCGCTTTCCGGTTGCGTTGGCGGCGGCATGGATTTCTTGAGCGAAGCCAAGGTCGATCGGTCGGTGGCAACAGGCACGGTGCCGCAGACGCCGCCGAGCACCGACACGCTCTCGGACGAGATGACGGTGCGCAACGCCGTAACTTCGGCAGATGTGAACAGGCTCGAAGGCCAGCCGCTTCCCTGGGCGAATGCATCGACCGGCAGCGCCGGCGTCATCGATACGATCGTCGAGAATAACGAATCCGGCCAGGTCTGCCGGCAGTTCCGCACCACCCGGCATTCTTATGTCGGCATTGCCAAATTCTACGGCAAGACCTGCCTCGTCGGCGGCGGCAATTGGCAACTCCTGAGCTTCCAGCCGGAAAGCTGACGCTAATCCGGCGGGAAAGCTGACACTAATCCGGCGCGCCGACAGGTTAACGCCTGCCGGCTTTCCGCCGAATGCTTAGCAAAGAGCTAACCATTTCCGGCAAAACACTCCCAATCCCTCCACAGAAATAAGAAGTGATTAGCAACTCGGCCGCACGATCGGCGTTGAGAGTGGCTCCCCTGCCTTTGCGGCCGGTGGCGCCTCACGGCGTTGATATTGGACTTTGATATTGGGCGGGGATGCCGGGCAAGGACAGGCGCCCGCATCGCAACACCGGCGGTTTTGACATGCGCGATCCTTACAAAATTCTGGGCGTCAAGCGCGACGCGGCGGCGGACGAGATCAAGGCGGCCTGGCGCAACATGGCCAAGGCTGCCCATCCCGACCACAACCAGGATGATCCGACGGCGACGGCCCGGTTCGCCGAGATCGGCCGCGCCTATGAAACGCTGAGGGATCCGCGCAAACGCAGCCTGTTCGACAATGCCGTGCGCATGGCGGAAGCCAAGAAGCAAGAACAGACGATCATGCAGCAGCGCCAGGCCGCACGTGAGGCCGCGGCCCGCGCCAGGGCGGCGCAGGCCAATGCCGAGCGGGTGATGGAAGAGCTTGCCCGGGCTGCCCAGAAGACCGCGGCCGAAGGCTCCAGGCAGCAGGCGGCCGCCGGCGAAGGCGCCGAAGAGATGGTGGAACGCATTTTCGGCGCGCAGGCCCGCGCTGCGGCGGGCGGCCAGGCGCAGGGTCGCGCCCAGCATGCCCAGAATCAGCAAACCCAGCATCAGCAGACTTACAATCAGCAGACGCAGGGCCAGACACAGGCCGAAGCGGGCAAGCGCGCCGAGGGCGACGCCGCCGAAGCCGAGGAGGAAGCCGGCGAGGCGGCCAACAATGCCGGCGCCAACCTGCCGCTGCCGCTCAGCATACTGACATCGCTGGTGCGCCGTTTCACCGGCGCCAAGGATACCGGCCTCGAAAAAGCGCCCGACGAGGTGACGACGGCGACGGTGACGATCGACGATGTGCTGAAGAGCGGCTGGATCACCGCATCGCTGCCGGAGGGTCGCGAAATCGGCTTTGCATTGCCGGCGGGCACGACGGATGGTCACGAGATCCGGCTCAAGGGACAGGGCTTCAAGCTGCCGGGCATGCAGCGCGGCGACGCCGTCGTCAATATCCGCATCGCCCCCGACCCGCGCTTCACCGTCGACGGTTTCGACCTGCACGCCGTGCTGCCGCTCAGCATCGAAAATGCCGTGCTCGGCACCGAAGCGCGCATCGACGGACCGGCTGGGCCGCTTGATATCACCGTTCCAGCCTGGTCGGGCTCGGACAAGACGATCCGGATTCCTGCTCAGGGATTGCCGCGGGAAGACGGCAGCAGAGGCGATCTCGTCGTCGAATTGCGCATTATCCTGTGGGAAAAACCAGACGACAAAGTCACCGATCTCATGCGCAGCATGCGCGAAGGTCTGTTTCTATGAAATTTTTATGACTTTCGCACCCTTTGTTACGATCCCTAACAGTTGATGATCCAGGCCAAGCTTGAACCGATTAACGGCCTATGCCATAGGCAGGATCGATCAGAATCCTAGGGAGCGAAATATGGCTCAAGCATCCGGCCTCATGGCAGGCAAACGCGGCGTCATCATGGGTGTCGCCAACAATCGTTCGATTGCGTGGGGTATTGCCAAGGCCATTCATGCGCAGGGCGGAGAAGTTGCGCTCACCTATCAGGGCGATGCGCTGAAGAAGCGTGTCGAGCCGCTCGCCGCCGAAATCGAAGCGACGCTCGTCGGCCACTGCGACGTCGCCGATGAAGCCACCATCGACGCGGTCTTCGAGAATGTCGAAAAGCTCTGGGGCAAGATCGATTTCCTCGTGCATGCGATCGGCTTTTCCGACAAGGACGAGCTGACCGGCCGCTACATCGACACATCGCCCGACAATTTCAACAAGACGATGCAGATCTCCGTCTATTCCTTCACCTCGGTCGCACGCCGCGCCGAGAAGCTGATGACGGAAGGCGGCTCGATGCTGACGCTGACCTATTACGGCGCCGAGAAGGTGATGCCGAACTATAACGTCATGGGTGTCGCCAAGGCCGCGCTCGAAGCCAGCGTCAAATATCTCGCCGTCGACCTCGGGCCGCAAAACATCCGCGTCAACGCCGTTTCGGCCGGACCGATCAAGACACTTGCCGCCTCCGGCATCGGCGATTTCCGCTACATTCTGAAGTGGAACGAATATAACGCCCCGCTGCGGCGCACCGTCACCATCGAAGAAGTCGGCGATGTCGGCCTCTATCTGCTGTCCGACCTGTCGCGCTCGGTCACCGGTGAAGTGCACCACGCCGACAGCGGCTATCATGTCATCGGCATGAAGGCGGTCGACGCGCCGGACATTTCGGTCGTCAAGGACTAAATGCCGCCGGAGTCTTGACCGTGCTTATCTATGTGATCAGACACGGTCAGACGGACTGGAATGCCGAGCGCCGCCTGCAGGGCCAGAAGGACATTCCGATGAACGCCATCGGCCTGGAACAGGCCCGGCGGAACGGCATTGCTCTGGCGGAGATTCTCGGCGATACGGTCGGCTCGTTCGATTTCGTCGCCAGCCCGCTTGGGCGCACGCGCGCGACCATGGAGATCATGCGCACCGCCATGGGCCTGCCGCCGCTTGCCTATCGCACCGATCCGCGGCTGGTGGAGATTTCCTTCGGCGATTGGGAGGGTTCGACGCTCAAGGAGCTGAAGGCGACGCAGGCCGAGCGGGTGGCCGAACGCAATGCCTCGAAATGGGATTTCATCCCGCCCGGCGACGATGCGGAAAGCTATGAGATTCTCTCCTGGCGCACCGGCGCATGGCTGCGCTCCGTCGATCGCCCAACCGTCTGCGTCACCCATGGCGGCGTCATCCGCACGCTTTTCCAGATGATCGCCGACCTGCCGAAGAGCAGCGCGGCCGAAGGCGGCATTCCGCAGGACCAGATCGTCAGGATCGACACCAATGACCGGACGATCGTCTGGCTGTAGGCCGTCACCAGCCAGCTTTCGCTCAGTAGGTCGGCTTGCGTTACGAGCAAGTTGTTAGGCCCAAGAGATCGCCGATATGTGCCCCTCATCCGGCTGCCGCCACCTTCTCCCCGCGCGCGGGGCGAAGGGACATGCCGCACTCTCTCGCTCCCCTCGACCTCTCGCAGGGCACGTCCCCTCGCCCCGTTTACGGGAAGAGGGTTAGGGTGAGGGGCCGCGATCGGCGCGAACCTCGCCGGATCATTCGCCAGAAACCTCTTACTTGACGATGTCGAGATCGTTGATGACGCGCTTGCCGTCGACTTCGGTGTAGAAGACGATCACTTTGACGCCGGCTTCGAGGCCGTCGAAGTTGAATTCCTCAGGCGCCTGATAGGTCTTGCCGTCGTCGAGCATCAGCACGAGATTGGCCGTGTCGACCTTCTTGATCGTCGCCTCGACGTCGGCGCTCTCGGCAAAGCCGCTCATCGGCGACAGGAAACTTGCTGTGGCCAAAAGCGTGGCGACGACGAAACGCATGGCAACAATCCTTTTGAAACGCTGCACGAGAAGACTGGCCACAGATAAGCTCCTGAATATGGCGAAAATTGCCCGTAAGAATGGCTTTTCCCGCCTCATTGATGAATAGGATTTTAAATATAATCAAGACGCCGCGTTTATCATGGCGGCCGGCGTCGTGGCGGCCATCCCTGTTGCAGCACGGAACAGGATTTCGGCAGCGGCCGGATTGACGCAAAGAAAGGCTTTTGCCTCAGCAGCTTTTTGGCCTATGAGTGTCGCGCCTTTTCAAGCAATGGCGCGGCCGGCGGCGACCGGCCCTGGCGCCGCCGTGGGAACACATGTCGCACAATACATTCGGTCACCTTTTCCGCGTAACCACCTGGGGTGAAAGTCATGGTCCGGCGCTCGGCTGCGTCGTCGACGGCTGCCCTCCGGGGCTGCGCTTCAAGCTTGAAGATCTCCAGGTCTGGCTCGACAAGCGCAAGCCCGGCCAATCCCGCTTCGTCACGCAGCGCCGCGAGGACGATCTGGTGAAGGTGCTCTCAGGCGTCATGCTCGATGCCGACGGCGAGACGATGACGACAACAGGCACGCCGATCTCGATGCTGATCGAAAACACCGACCAGCGCTCCAAGGATTACGGCGAGATCGCCCGACAATACCGCCCCGGCCACGCCGATTTTACCTATGATCTGAAATACGGCATCCGCGATTATCGCGGCGGCGGCCGCTCCTCGGCGCGCGAGACCGCCGCACGCGTAGCCGCCGGCGGCATCGCCCGCCTCGTCGTGCCGGGTGTGACGGTGCGCGGCGCCTTGGTGCAGATCGGCAAGCACAAGATCGACCGGCGCAACTGGGATTGGGACCAGGTCGGGCAGAACCCGTTCTTTTCCCCCGATGCGGCGATCGTGCCGGTCTGGGAGGAATATCTCGACGGCATCCGAAAGGCCGGCTCGTCGATCGGCGCGGTCATCGAAGTGATCGCCGAGGGCGTGCCGGCCGGCCTCGGCGCGCCGATCTATGCCAAGCTCGACCAGGACATCGCCTCGCTGCTGATGTCGATCAATGCCGTCAAGGGCGTGGAGATCGGCAATGGTTTTGCCGCTGCCGAGACCTCGGGCGAAGATAATGCCGACGAGATGCGCATGGGCAATGACGGTACGCCGATCTTCCTTTCCAACAATGCCGGCGGTATTCTTGGCGGGATATCGACCGGGCAGCCTGTCGTGGCGCGGTTCGCCGTCAAGCCGACTTCCTCGATCCTGACCGAACGCCAGTCGATCGACGCCGACGGCAAGAATGTCGATGTCCGCACCAAGGGCCGGCACGACCCCTGCGTCGGCATTCGCGCCGTGCCGATCGGCGAGGCGATGGTCGCCTGCGCCATCGCCGATCATTATCTTCGCGACCGCGGCCAGACCGGCCGTCTGAAATAGGAGCGTCCATGTCTTACGATCAGAAACGCGTCGTCGACGCCATCAGGGCCTTCGAGGCCGGCGAAATCGTCGTCGTCATGGACGACGATGACCGCGAGAACGAGGGCGATCTGATCGTCGCCGCCGTGCACACCACGCCGGAAAAGATGGCCTTCATCGTCCGCCACACCTCCGGCATCGTCTGCGCGCCGATGCCGAAGGAAGAGGCCAAACGCCTCAACCTCAACGCCATGGTGGCGGAAAACGATTCGGCCCACACGACCGCCTTCACCGTCTCGGTCGATTTCAAGCACGGTACGACGACCGGCATTTCCGCCGACGACCGGACGCTGACGGTGCGCAACCTCGCCAACCCGAATGTCGGGGCCGCCGATTTCGTCCGTCCCGGCCACATCTTCCCGCTGGTTTCGCGCGAAGGTGGGGTGCTGATGCGCTCCGGCCATACGGAAGCCGCCGTCGACCTCTGCCGGCTCGCCGGCCTGCCGCCGATCGGCGTCATCTCCGAACTCGTCAACGATGACGGCACCGTCACGCGCGGGCCGCAGGTGGTCGATTTCGCCGAAAAGCACGGCCTGAAGCTCGTCTCCGTCGCCGACCTCATCGCCTATCGCCAGCGCAAGGAAACGCTGGTCGAGCATGGCGCGAGCTTCGACATCGACACGGCCTTCGGCAGGGCCAGGGCCCATACCTATGCCCTGCCCTGGGATCCGATGCAGCATCTCGCCGTCGTCTTCGGCGACATCCGCGACGGCATCGATATCCCGGTGCGCCTGCATCCGGAAAATGTGGCGGAAGACCTGTTCGGCAGGAAGAGCCCGGTCGATTTCTACATGGAGAAGATCGCAGCGGAGGGGCGCGGCGTCATCGTTTATCTCCGCGAGGGCTCCGTCGGCGTCGGCCACTACGACAATGGCCGCAAGGCCCGCAACCAGGGCCGAGAAGCCCATGCCGAAGCGCAGAGCCGCGAAAGCGAATGGCTGGAAATCGGCCTCGGCGCCCAGATCCTCAAGGACCTCGGCGTCAGCTCGATCAAGCTGCTGACCAGCCGCGAGCGCCACTATGTCGGCCTGGAAGGTTTCGGGATCAAGATCAGCAAGACGGAGATCTGCTAGTCCAGGCCGTGCCCCCATAAACGCGAGCGGCTGAGATCGGTGGAAACTGACCCACCGATCGTCGCCAGCGAAGGACAATTAGCTAAAAACTCTCTTTGCCCGAGCGAGGTGCAGCCTCCTTAGCCCGTGTGACGACGACCGGCGGCTCGCGCTGTGAGTTGTGTTGGTTCGCTGCAAGCTCGCGCGGCACCCAGCCCGCGACCGCGTCGATGAAAGCGCGCACTTGAGGCGGCAGGAACGCGCGCTCGGGGTAGACGAGCGCGATCTGCATTTCGGCGCCGACGACGCCGGCAAGCACCTGCACGAGCGCGCCGCTTTCGAGGTGCGGCGACACGAGACCACGCGGGAGGAGCGCGATGCCAAGTCCGCTTATGGCGGCGTCGCACAACAGGGCGATGTCGTTCGAAAAGAACGCGCCGTCGACGTGGAGCTTACCGCCAGAGGCCAGTGGCCAGTGGGTCTCCGGCAGCTCGCCGCGCGCAAAGCCAAGAAGGCAGCGATGGGTCCGCAGATCGCGTTGCGTACGCGGCGTTCCGCGACCGGCCAGATAGGCGGGCGCCGCGACAGCGATCATCGGGTCGCGGAAAAGCGTGCGCGCGATGAGGCCCGGCTGGAGCTGGCTGCTGGCACGAAGCGCGACGTCGTAGCCGCCGTGGAGGATATCAACGAGCTGGTTCGAGATGTGAACATGGACGCGCAGCTCGGGGTAGCGGCTGGCGAATTCGCAGAGCATCGCATGGAAGCTCACGCTCATCATCGGCGGCACCGAGACGCGTAGATCGCCGCGAATGACATCGTCGGTCATCCGCACGCTCTGTTCGGCGTGCCGCACGGCCTCAAGCGCGATGCAGGCCTGCCGATAGAACACCTCTCCGATATCCGTGAGGACAAGGCTGCGCGTGGTGCGGCGCAGCAGCCGCGCGCCCAGACGCTCCTCGAGGCGAGCGAGACGGCGGCTCACGGTCGCGCGGGGAACGCGCAGTTCGGCGGCGGCACGAGAGAGGGACTTGGCGTCGACCGTCTTGGTGAAGGCGACGAGTTCGGCGGTTTCCACGGGATCGCTCATATGGATCAAATCCTGGCAAATGATGTCAACTGTTGAAGCATTGTTACGAATTTCGATCCGCCGCAAGATGGTGCCGCAGATGATCGAGAAGGCCGGTTCCGCATCAGCGCGGCGCGCCTCAAGCTGAAAGTGAAAGAGCTACAGATGGTATCCAACGGAAAGAAACTGATCGCCGTGTTCGGTGCTACGGGTAACCAGGGCGGCGGCGTTGTGCGGGCCCTGAAGACGAGCGGCCAGTTCAATGTGCGCGCGCTCTCGCGCGACCCGGGAAAGTACAAGGGCGTCGCAGACGAAGTCGTCGCGGCAGATCTGGACCGGCCGGAGACGCTTGCTGCGGCCCTCGAAGGCGCGCACGGCGTCTTTCTCGTCACCAACTTCTGGCAAGACGGCACCGACGAGATCAAGCAGGCAACAGTGGCAATTCAGGCCGCGAAAGCTGCAGGCGTCAACCATCTCATCTGGTCGACCCTTCCAAACGTCGAGTCGATCAGCGATGGCAAGTTCAACGTTCCCCAGTTCACTGGGAAGGCTAAGGTTGACTCGTTTGTGAAGAATGCTGGATTTCCACGGCATACCTTTGTCATACCGCCCGCCTACTATCAGAACTTCGCGGGACCATACGGTCCGCAAGTGCAGCAGGATGGAAGCTTGGGTTGGACGCTGCCTATCGATCCGACGGTACGTTGCCTTCACACTGGTGACATCAACGAACTGGGCAACATCGTGGCTGGTGCATTCGCACATCCGGAAGAAACCGGCAACGGCGCGTATCTGCCGCTGTTCGGCGCCTTCCTGAGCTTCAATGAACTCGTAGAAACGTTGAATCAGTTGGGCCACAAGGTCTCGTTCACACAGGTTCCTCGGGAGGTATACGCAGGCTTCTTCCCCGGGGCTGACGCGTTAGGTGATACGCTGGCCTACTACGAGACCTACACCTATCTTGGACCGGGCTCACACGACGATCAGATCGCGCTCGCGAACAGGGTAGCAGGCAAGACGCCGACTACATTTGCATCATGGGCTCGGGACAATTTCCGGCTCGGCGCAGCCTCCCCGGCTTGAACATCACGTCACTTAAAACCGGGCACTAGAGCATTTCTGAACCGCGCGTCTGCGCCGTGAATGGTCTCTCCTGCCTACCCACCTTCGGTCATGCTCGGCCTTGAGCCGAGCATCCACGCCGCATCCACCGGCAGTCGTGGCATGGATCCCAGGCTCAAGGCCTGGGATGACGGAGAGTGTGGTTGGCGTTGTTGCCAAACTCGCCGTCGGCGTACAGAGGCGCACCGCTGCTGGCGTTACATTCGGCCGGCACTTATTACGGCTTCGCTTGCGAGGGCGCTGTAACGGGCAGCGGATAATTCACTTACCCTCTCCACCCGTCGAGCAACACCACCTTTTCCACACCCGCGAACCGCGCCACCCGATCGAGCTCCGCTTCCAGCCGCTCCAGCCGTCCTGCCGATGGCTTGACGCCCGGTTCCAGCCAGAGCCGCCTGACATCGAGGGTCGATTTCTTCCGGTCCGCCTTCATGTCGATGCGGCCGACCAGTCGGTCGCCTTCGAGCAGCGGGAAGACGTAATAGCCATATTCGCGCTTCGGCTCGGGCACGAAAACCTCGATGCGGTAGAAGAAGCCGAACAGGCGTTCGGTGCGGTTGCGGTCGCGGATCATCGGGTCGAAGGGGCTGAGCACGCGGATGCGGGGCGGTGCGTCGGGATGGCTGTCGAGCGTCGAGAAGAAATCGGCAAAGGCCCAGGAGGCGCGCGCCTTGTCGCCGGTCGCCGGCTCGATCAGCACTTCGGTCAGTTCATCGCGATGGGCCGATACCCAGGCCTTGGCTTCATCGGGCGAGACAAGGTTCCAGAAGGCCGATATTTCGCCATGGGTGGCAAAGCCGAGGCGGGTGAGCGCGCTGCGGCAGGCCCAGTCGACGAAGTCTTCGCGGCCGACCTCCTGCTCGCGGAATTCCGCCGGAATGACCCGCTCCGTGAGATCATAGATCTTCTGGAAGTTCGAGCGGCCGGCGATGGCGAGCTTGCCGGTGTGCCAGAAATATTCGAGCGCCGTCTTGTTCGGATGCCAGTTCCACCAGCCGCCGGAGACATGGCCGTCGGCCTTGACGTCGCGCGCCAGCATCGCCCCATCGCGACGCACACGCTCATAGGTCTCCTCGAAGGCCGCCTCGAAACCCTCGCCGCGCCATTTGCGCCAGCGCTCAATCAAGACCTTTTCCTGGTGGCGGAACTTGTGCTTCCAATAGACGAAGAAGGCGCTCGGCAGGATCGAGGCATCGTGCGTCCAGTGCTCGAACAGCGCACGTTCCTTTTCGAGCAGCGCCGTCAGGTGCTCGCGCCTGTAGGTCTGGTTGCGGGAAAACAGGATCTGGTGATGCGCCCGCTCCACCGTCTGGATGCTGTCCACCTGGACGAAACCCAGCTCATGGATGAGCTGCAGCAGGCCCTGCTTGGTCAAGGCGCGGTTCGGCGGGGCGCTGAGGCCCTGCTTGGCGAGGAAGACCCGGCGGGCGTCGGCATTGGAGAGCAGATTCGTCATGGATGCATCATACCGCGGAAAATCTTCCTAGCCACCCGATATAGCGATTTGCTCTTCATCACCCTGGATTACCCGTATAGAAGCGCTGCTGTCAGGTTGGCGCGAATGGCTGCCCCTCACCCTAACCCTCTCCCCGCTCGCGGGGAGAGGGGACGTGCCAAACGCAGCGTCGAGATAGAGGGAGACGGTGCGGCGAGCGGGGGTCCGAAAGGACGGGTCGAGACGCGTGGCTCGACCCAGGCAGGGTGCCGGCAGGCGGATGAGGGGCTGGTGCGGCAGCACGATCGCATGGATGCGAGGAACTGAGTTGGACATACAATTCGAAGGCGCCGGGGTCAGTTTCGGAACGCGGGTAGCGCTGGAACCACTAACGCTTGGCGTCAGCGGCAAACGCATCGGCGTCATCGGGCTCAACGGTTCGGGCAAGACCACCTTCGCAAGGCTGATCAACGGGCTGACCAAGCCGACGGTCGGGCGCGTCATCGTCAACGGCCGCGACACGGCTGACGAAAAGGCGGCGGCGGCCGATGTCGGTTTCATCTTCCAATCGCCGCAGAACCAGATCATCCTGCCGATCGTCCGCGACGACATCGCCTTCGGGCTGAAGCGGCGCGGCTTCAGCAAGGCGGAGATCGAGGCCAAGGTCGAGGGTGTGCTTGCCCGCTTCGGCGCCGAGGCACTCGCCGATCGCCGGGCGCATGAGCTTTCCGGAGGCGAGTTGCAGGTGGCGGCGCTCTGCTCGGTGCTGGCGACGGGGCCAGGTATCCTCATTCTCGACGAACCCACAAATCAGCTCGACCTCAAAAACCGGGCGCTGGTCGAGAACATCATCGCCGGCCTGCCGGAAAGCGCCATTGTCATCACCCATGATCTCGACCTGATCGCCGGGTTCGAGCGGGTGCTCTTGTTTCACGAGGGGCGGCTTGCCGCCGACGCGCCGGCGACCGAGGCGATCGCCCGCTACAGGGAGATCGCCGCCTGATGCAGTCGCTCTATGTCGAAGGCAACAGCGTGATGCACCGGCTTTCGCCGCGACTGAAACTCTTGTCGCTGACGACCTTCGGCATCGTGCTGTTCATCACCGACAATCTCGTTCTGCTTTCGATCGCCGCGCTGATAACGGCGGTCGTCTACCGCATGGTCGGCCTGCCGCTCGGCGAGGCGCTCAGGCGGCTGCGGCCGGTCTTCCTGACGATCGCCGTCGTGGCGCTGTTCAACCTGATCTTCAATCCGTGGCAGCAGGCGCTCGTGCCGTTGTTGCGGCTGACGGCGCTGATGCTGCTGGCCGCCACCGTGACGGCGACGACTTCGATCACAGAGTTCATCGACGAGGTGACGGCGCTTGCCCGCCCGCTCGAGCGCACCGGCCTCGTGCAGGCGGACGATATCGGCCTGGCGCTTGGGCTGGTGCTGCGCTTCGTGCCGGAGATTGTCGAGCGTTATCAAGCGATCCGCGAGGCGCACAGGGCACGCGGGCTGAAGGTCCGGCCGACGAGCCTGCTGGCGCCGCTGATCATCCTGACGCTGAGAGATGCAGATAATATCGCCGCGGCGATTGACGCGCGTGGCATTCGGCGGCATGGAAGTTAACCGATTTTAACCACGGAAGTCATGATGAGCACCCGCGATCTCGTTCTTACCGCCCTCTTTGCCGCGATCATCGTGGCGCTCGGCCTGCTGCCGCCGATCTCGCTCGGCTTCATTCCAGTGCCGATCACCGCCCAATCGCTCGGCGTCATGATGGCGGGTGTCGTGCTCGGCGCCCGGCGCGGCGCGATTGCCGTGCTGATCGTGCTGCTGCTCGTCGCCATCGGCCTGCCGGTGCTTTCCGGCGGCCGCGGCGGGCTTGCCATCTTCGCCTCGCCTACGGCCGGCTTTCTCGTCGGCTGGATCTTCGGCGCCTTCGTCACCGGCTATCTCAGCGAGCGCCTGGTCAATCACGGCCAATCCGGCCTGGTGCAGACGGTCAGCTTCTTCCTCGCCGCCATGGCCGGCGGCATCGTCGTGCTCTACGCCTTCGGCATCGCCTATCTCGCGACCGTCGCCGGCCTCGGCTTCACCAAGGCCTTCGTCGGCTCGATGGCCTTCATCCCGGGCGACGTCATCAAGGCTTTCGTCGCAGCCCTGCTCGGCCGCGCGGTCATGGTCGGCTATCCCCTGCTGCCGGCGCGCGCGTAAGGCGCCTCGATCGCAAATACATGCAGTGGCCGTCTTCACCCGAATGCGGCCATTTGCGTTTGCGGCAAGCAAGACCGCTTGCTGCGGCGCAGGCTCTGTGTCTCGATGCTGATGGATTGCGAGAGAAAGCCTTGCTGCGAGCAAGGTACGCCTGGAACACAGGCAACAAAAAACCGCCTTGAGGCGGTCGGGCATTCTATCGATTTCAGTTTGATCTAGTCTCCTCCACCTCCGTCGCCGCCGCCGTCACAGCCGCCATCGTCCGAGGCTTGGAACCAGCCTCCCCCGCCATCGCCGGAGCTTTTTGACCTTCGCTTGCCACTCGCAACGAGCAGGGCGCAAATCAGGGCGAAATAGGCCATGAGGAAGACATTCGTGAAAAATGTGACCAATCAGTATCCTTTCGTTTGCTTCAGGAAATCTTGTTTCCTGATAAAAATTGTAGATTATTTTTCGATTTTCGCAATGGCTTCAATATGAAAGTTTTGTGACATTCTAGTCGGCGATATCTATGTCCTCGACAAACACGATCGACACTATTTGCGGGGCGGCAAGGACGAGGATCTCATCCTCGTCAGCGTCTTCAATCCGCCGCTCAAGGTGACGGAGCGTCACGATCTGAACAACAACAGCGGTTCGGAATATTGAGCCTGGCGCGATCCCGCGCACGGATGAAGGCCAGGTTTGCGCCTCCAGAATTCACCGCATCAGCAGCGACACCAGGCCGACCCGGGAATTGACCCCGAGTTTGGCATAGATGTTTCTCAGGTGGGTTCTGACGGTCTCGTAGCTGATATCATCGGCCATCGCCACTTCCCTTGGGGAATGACCCGATGCGATGCTCGACGCGATCCTGATTTCCGTTGCCGTCAGCTTATAAAGCTGCATCAGCAAATCGCGCCGCTCGTTGAGCGGCGTCGCCACGATCGGCTCGACGATCACCGCCACGGTCGGCCCCTCCAGAAACTCTGTGAACGTATCGGAGTGCAGCCGGATGAGGGTGATGCGGTAATTATCCTGGTTTCGGCCCTTGACGATCGCCGCGTGCGGTTTGGTCTGCAGGCCGTTTCTGGAGGTCAGGAATTCGAGAACCGCAGCCGTCTTCTCGCATTGAAGTGCGAGCGTGCCGTCGGCGCCGATCCGCACCGGCAAGCCGGCGGCCAGCAAGGCCTCTGCGCTTTTATTCCAGCGACGGGCTTTGCGTTGCTCCGAGACATAGATCAATCCGACGCCGATGCTGTCGAACAGGGTCTGCGTCGCCTGTTCGTGCGGTGCGCAGAGATCGCGCTTGCGGATGAAGTCGAAGGCCCTCTTCAGATGCGGCGCGAGCTGCGTGTAGAGCTTGGCCACCTCGCTGTTGAGATCGGGGTCGGCGGAAGATGTGCAGGCCGACAGGATGAAGGTGCGGTTCTCCTCGCGAATGATCGAGACGCCAATGCTCGTCTCGCAGCCGGTCTGCCGCATCAGCCAGTCATTGTAAAATTCCGATCTGATCAGCTCCTCGCGTGGAACGATCTCGTCGCCGCACAGGCCCTGGCCGACGGGCACGAGATCCAGTCTCGGAATCCAGGGATTGACCGAGGCGAAGTGGCTCACGAACTGATCGATCTCGGACTGCGAAAATCCCGACATGAAGGGAACATGGGCAACGGACGCGGTCAGATCATGATAATGTAGCGCCGCCTTGCCGCCCGGCGACGTCTGTGCAAGGCGATCGAGGAAATCCTGCCAGCTGCACTCGCCGAAGAGACTTCCATAAATCATATCCGTCAGAAGAGATGAGACGTCGGTCGATTGAACCATGATCAATTTTCAACATCACAGAATGAAAGCATCTTCAAATATTGAATAGTGTCAGCTCTCCAAATGCAACGAAATTCAAACATTAATTATCGACAACTTTTACTCCGCGAGGCGATCAATACTACAACTCCAGCATGTTATAGCTTCGCCGGCTTTGGATTTTCCGCTCAACGCCTTCGGCCGGGGATGAGTGGAACTCGGAAGGCCTGCTCACAGCGTGAATGCCTTGACCGCCGCGGGCGATGGCCCACGGCGGAAAGCAATGGTTCGCTAGCCCGTCGTTAAACCAGCCCCGGCACGACGAAGACCAACCAGGCGACGATAGGGCCGATGATGGCAATCAGCGCGCTGTAGACCAGCAACTGCTTGAGGACCTGCTCGCGCCTTTCATCCGGCGCATTGGCGACGACAAGCGCACCATTGGTGGAGAATGGGCTGGTATCGACGATCGTCGTCGAGATCGCGATGGCGGCGACGACGCCGATGGCGCTGACATGTCCCTGCATGAGGAACGGGACGGCGAGCGGGATGATGGCGCCGAGCAGCGCGGTCGACGATGCGAAGGCCGAAACGATGGCGCCGGTAAAGCAAAGCAGGAGCGCCACCAGCAGCGGCATGCCGAGGCTGGATATGCCGTTTGCCACGTAGTCGACCGTACCGGCCTTCTCCATGACGCCGACATAGGTGATGATGCCTGATATCAGCAGCACGGTCGACCAGCTGACCTTGTCGATTGCCGCCTTCTGGGTTTTCGGCGACAAGAGCGCCAGGGCGACGGCGACGGTCATGGCGACGAGGCCGACATTGAACTTGAAAACCAGCGCGCCGATGCCGAGCGCGACCAGTCCGACCAGCGTGGTCATTCGCTCATTGTTCAGACGCAGCGTCGCAGCAGTATCGGCCGCCGTGCCGTAGGCATGTTCCCGGATCGGTTTTGCCGGCGTGCCGCCGTGACCTCTGATCGACGCCGACACGCCCTCGGGGTGCAGTTCGGGCAAGGGGCCAAGCGATGCTGCGGGCACTTGCTTCATGACCTTCGCGCCGCCGAAAACGAAGAAGACCAGCACCGCAATCGCAAGATTGAAGAAAAAGCTGGAGAGAAACAGGGATGTCGGCGCGAAGGGCAGACCGGCCTTGGCAACGATCTGGTTGGTAATGCCGCCATAGATGCTGATTGGCGAAAAGCCACCCGCCTGCGCGCCGTGGATCACCATCAGGCCCATCATGACTGGGTGAATGCGGTACTGGATGGCAAAGCTCAGCGCGACCGGCGCGAGAATGGCGACGGCAGCAGGTCCAAGAGCGCCGAAACCGGTAATGACGGCGGCGACGAGGAACATTACCCAGGGGATCAGGCCTATGCGTCCACGCACCAGCCGGACGGCGCATTCGACCAGCCAGTCGATGGTGCCGTTGATCTGCGCGATGGCGAAGAGGTAGGTAACGGCGACGAGCGTCAGGAACAGGTCGCTCGGAAAGCCCGCGAAAATATCGGTGGTTTTCATGCCGATCGTCATGGAGCCGAGCACGAAGGCGCCGGCAAAGGCGAGCGCGCCCATGTTGATCGGCTGGATCGTCGCAACGATGAACATGGCGACTAGCAGGCCTATGGCCAGTATTTCAATACCCATGATTCCCCTCCCTCCGACGCCTCCAGCGCCGTGGTTGCTGTTTGCAAGATTGATGCAGAGGCCGCCGACCCTCCTCCCAGAGGGCGGCTGCTTACGTCCTGGTGTAAAGGTCGGCGTATTGCTGCCGCAGGATGTTCTTCTGAACCTTGCCCATCGTGTTGCGCGGCAGGTCCTCGGCGAAGATGATGCGTTTGGGCTGCTTGTAGCGCGCGAGACGATCCTGCAGGGCGCTGACAATGGTCTTTTCATCCAGCACGGCGCCCGGCTTGCGCACCACGACGGCTGTTACGCCTTCTCCGAAATCCGGATGCGGCACGCCGATCACGGCGCTCTCGACCACGCCCTCGATCTGGTCGATCTCGCTTTCGACCTCTTTGGGATAGATGTTGTAGCCACCCGAGATCACCAAGTCCTTGCCGCGGCCGACGATGTGGACATAGCCGTCGCTGTCGATCTTGCCGAGGTCGCCGCTGATGAAGAAGCCGTCGCCGGTGAATTCGGCAGCGGTTTTTTCCGGCATGCGCCAATAGCCCTTGAAGACATTCGGCCCCTTGATCTCGATCATGCCGGTCTCCTCCGGCGGCAGCACTTGTCCCGTGGCGGGATCGGTGACGCGAACCGTCACGTCGGGCAGCGGAAAGCCGACCGTTCCGGCGATGCGTTTGCCCTCATAAGGGTTGGAGGTGTTCATGTTGGTTTCCGTCATGCCGTAACGCTCGAGAATCGCGTGACCGGTCCGGGCCTGGAACTCGGTATGTGTTTCTGCAAGCAGCGGCGCCGAGCCTGATATAAACAGGCGGATGTTGGCTGCCGCCTCCTTGCCGAAGCGCGGGCTTTGCAGGAGGCGCACATAGAAGGTCGGCACGCCCATCAGCATTGTTGCCTGCGGCATCAGTGAAATGACCTCGTCGGCGTCGAATTTCGACAGCAGGAACATCGAGGCGCCGGCGAGCAGCGTGACGTTGGTGGCGACGAACAGCCCATGCGTATGGAAGATCGGCAAGGCGTGGATCAGCCGGTCGTCTGATGTAACGCGCCAATAGTCCCGCAAGGTCAGGGCGTTCGAGAGCAGGTTGCCATGGGTGAGCATCGCCCCCTTGGAGCGCCCCGTCGTTCCCGAGGTGTAGAGGATCGCGGCGAGATCGTCGGCGGCGCACGAAGCGTCGACAAAGTCGGCCGGCTCGTCGCGCGCAAGATCCAGCAACGAGCCGCTGCCGTCGGTGTCGAGCGTTTCGACGATCGCCCCGTGACGCTTGGCGATCGTCTCCACGCCTTCCCGAGCGGCCGAGGCAACCACCACCAGACGCGGCTCGGCATCGCCGATGAAGTAATCTAGCTCGGCCAGCGTATAGGCGGTGTTGAGCGGCAGGTAGACCGCGCCGCTTCGAACGCAGGCGAGGTAGAGGATCAATGCCTCGGCGCTTTTCTCCACCTGCACCGCAACCCGGTCGCCGGGGCGAATGCCGAGCGTGTCCATCGCGCCGGCAATGCGGCCGGAAAGGGCGAAGGCCTCCTCATAGGTCCATGTGCGGGTGCCATCGATCCGGATGAACGGTGCGTTATCGGGTGCGGCGGCCCGCATGGCGTCGAAAAGATGGTTGCTCACTTTCGCCCTCCTCCAAGCGTGGAATTCATCAGTTGCGCGAATGCTCGAGAACCTTGCTGGCCATTGCCGCCACGGCGGCCTTCGTCGCTCTGGCTGAGCAGGCTCCTGACGGCGGGCGAGGCGATCACTTCGCCGCGTTGCGCTAAGGCCTCGTGGTTGGCCACGATGTCATCGAGCTTGTAGAGGTAGTTGACCATCAGACCGTGCGCCTGCTGCAGCGCCTTGGGCGAGCGGTCGCCGAGAAAATTCACCCTTTCGAGCCGGGCGCCATTGCCGAGATGGAAGCGGGCGACGGGATCGACGGGGCGGCCTTCCGGCGTCCGTTCGGTCAGGAAATAGCGGGCCGCCAGCGGCAGCAACACACGCTCCACGTCGGCCGCGCTGCTTTCGCTGCCCGGCCAGTTCGGATCGTCGAGCAAGCTCAGCGTTCCCAGGGCTGCTTCGGATAAGGGCCGATCGCCGGTCGCGGCGCGCATCTTGACAAGCCAACGGGCAAAACCCGGGACGGGCGACAGCGTGACGAAATTCTTCAGGCCGGGCAGGTCCTTGCGCAGATCTTCCACGACCTGCTTGATCAGGAAATTGCCGAACGAGATGCCGCGCAAGCCATCCTGGCAGTTGGAGATCGAATAGAAGACCGCCGTCGTCGCCTCGTCGGCATTGATCTGCTCCCTCCCCTCGTCGAGCACATCCGCGATCGCCTTCGGCACCGATCGGGTGAGCGCCACCTCGACGAAGACCAGCGGCTCGTCGGCCAGCCGCGGGTGGAAAAAGGCAAAGCATCGACGGTCGGCCGGCGCCAGACGACGGCGCAGCTCCTCCCAGCCGGCAATCTCATGCACGGCCTCATATCGGATGATCTTTTCGAGGATATAGGCCGGCGTCGTCCAGTCGATCGGCCGCAGCGTCAGAAAGCCGCGATTGAACCAGGAACCGAACAGATGCGTGAAGTCGGCATCGAGCGCATAATAGGCCTCGGACCGGTCCTTGGAAGCAAGCAGCTGCTGACGCATGCGGACGAGCCTGGCGGTGCCGTTCGGCGCGTGATTCAACCGGCGCAGGAGCTCCTGGCGCCGCGGCTCCGCGGCCTGATGGAGCGCAATGGCCGCAGCAGAGCTTTTGTCGGTGCGGTAATTTTCCATTGCCTGATCGAGCCTCACCGTGTCCGGCCCGAACTTTTCGTGCAGCATATGGAAGAATGTCTGCGCGCCCTCGTCCTCGAGCGCGCCCCAGCGATCGAGAATCTCGGCGGCAAGGGCCATGCCGGATGCTTCACCGCGGCTCGACAACAGCATCTCACAGAGGGTCTCAAGATCGGCTTTGGCGGCGGCCTGCGTATTGCGCGAACCGGAAAACAGGAGCTGGCGTCCGTGATCCGTAATGCTTTGCAGCATGTCGGTGAAGAAAGACGCCTCAGGCATGCCATTCTCCTTCTGAAGGTCGGGCGCTGTTCACGCCGGTGGACACCGCTTCCCCTCGCGGGGCTTCGTCTGTAGTATGTACATTGGCACTCTTCGTACACGACGTCAACGTTTGTGTATACAAGAATGGCATTTATGTATGAAGGAAGCGAAAGAAATGTCCGAGAATGTCGGCCGGTGGCTCCGCGATGAGATTGAAAATGCGATACTTTCCTACGAGTTCGCCCCCGGCGAGCGGCTGGATGAAACCGTGCTTGCCAATCGCTTCGGCGTGTCGCGGACGCCGGTGCGCGAGGCGCTGATGCAGCTTGATGCCATCGGCCTCATCGAAATCCGTCCGCGCCGCGGCGCCATCGTGATCGATCCAGGCCCGCACCGCATTTACGAGATGTTCGAGGTCATGGCCGAGCTCGAGGGGCTGGCCGGATCGCTCGCCGCCCGCCGGCTGGACAAGGCGTCACGCGAGGCGATCACCGCCACCCACAGCCGCTGCGAACAATCCGCCGCGGCCGGTGACAGCGATGCCTATTATTACGACAATGAGGAATTTCATAAGGCCATCTACGCCGCGAGCCGCAGCGATTTCCTGCAGGAGCAATGCGTGCAGCTGCATCGACGCCTGCGGCCCTATCGCCGTCTGCAGTTGCGGGTGCGTAACCGCCTGTCGACGTCCTTCTCGGAACATTGCGCCATCGTCGACGCGATCTTTGCCGGAGACGGAGATGAAGCCCGCCGCCTGCTGCGAACGCATGTCGGCATTCAGGGAGAAAGATTCAGCGATCTGGTCGCAAGCATGGCGGCGAGATAGAATTGCCTAATCCAAGAACCGATAAAGCCAATCGCGCGTTTCCTCCGGCAGCGAGACCGGCTGCTGATCTTCGCGGCTGCGGGCCTGCCAGATGATCTCGACCTCGGCGGCGCGCTCCTCGCCGGTGTCGATCGAAACGAGGAAGCCGATCGAGCGCACGCCGATCTTGTCGACGGCGGCGGTGAAAATCGCCGGCTCGTCGTAATGCAGCGGGCGGTGAAGCATGCAGGTGATCTTGCTGGCGCTATAGACCGGCTCGTCCTCGACTTCAGGCCGCGCCAACCAGAAGCTCGCAATGACGGACTCGGCATAGGAAATATAGGAGGCCAGGAACATCCGGCCATTCATATCGACATCGCGAAACGGCACATGTATTTCCGTCACACCCGGGCGTTTCGACTGACTCATCAACAACTCTGCCTGCAAAATTCCCCTTTAACGACAGTAGCACGAGGTTTTTCGAAGTAAACGGCTGAGATGACAGGAATTTATAATGCCGCCGTCGGCGAGATGATGCGGCAGAGCGCTTGTTGAAATCGTCGGGCGATGCCCCATCTGCTGTGGAACATGGCACAAGCAGCCGATAGAGTGTTTCCATGAGCACCCGTCTTTATGAACACCCGATCTTCCTGGAACATGTGACGCCTTCCGGCCATCCGGAGCGATCGGACCGGATCCGCGCCATCAATGTGGCGCTGGAACATCCGAATTTCGAGCGGCTGGAGCGCCGGCAGGCGCCGCAGGCGAGCGAGGATGCGGTGCTGCTTGCGCATCCGGAAGAGCATCTGATGGCCGTCATGCGGGAAATTCCGGAGGAGGAAGATCGGATCAATCAACTGGAAGCCGATACCTATGCCAGCGTCAAAAGCCTGCAGGCGGCGCTGACCGGGATCGGCGGCGCGATGGCGGCGGTGGACGACGTCTTTTCCGGCGCCGCCGACAATGTCTTCGTTGCCGCCCGCCCGCCCGGGCACCATGCCGAGAAGACGACGGCGATGGGTTTCTGCTTCTTCAACAATGCGGCGATCGCCGCCCGCCACGCGCAGAAGCGGCATGGCGCCGAGCGCGTCGCCATCGTCGACTGGGACGTGCACCATGGCAACGGCACCCAGGACATCTTCTGGGACGATGCTTCCATACTGTTCTGCTCGACCCATCAGATGCCGCTTTATCCCGGCAGCGGCGCCAAGGAGGAGAAGGGCAAGCACAACACCATCGTCAATGCGCCGCTTTCGCCGAATGTCGGCAGCGACCATTTCCGCGAGGCGTTCAAATCGCGCGTGCTGCCGGCGCTCGACGATTTCCGGCCGGATCTGATCATCATCTCCGCCGGTTTTGACGCGCATCACCGCGACCCGCTGGCGCAGATCAACCTGACCGGCGAGGATTTCGACTGGGCGACCGGCCGCGTGCTGGAGCTCGCCGACCGGCACGCGAAGAACCGGGTCGTCAGCCTGCTCGAAGGCGGCTATGATCTCGAGGGGCTCGCCGAATCGGCGGGCATGCATATTCTGCGAATGATGAAGGGTTGAGAATGACTGACAGCGCCAAGCCTGAGGTGTCGGGCCTTTCCTTCGAAAAGGCGGTCGCCGAACTCGAAAGCATCGTCGCCCGGCTGGAGCGCGGCGACGTGGCGCTGGATGAATCCATCGAAATCTACGAGCGCGGCGAAGCGCTGAAGAAACATTGCGAGACGCTGCTTTCGGCCGCCGAAAACCGCATCGAAAAGATCCGCCTCGACCGCGCCGGCAAGCCGCAGGGCGTCGAGCCGCTGGATGGCGCCTGAGCGCATCGGAGCAGCCTTTCGAAGGCGCTTGTAGATCGGCTCGCGGCCGATCTATGATCCCCCAGAACCATGAGGGGACGGACAAATGACGGACAGATTGAAGGGCAAGGTCGCCATCATTTCGGGCGGCGCCACCGGCATGGGCGGCGCGGCCTCAAAGCTGTTTGCGGGGGAAGGCGCGCGTGTCGCGGTCATCGACCGCAATGGCCAGGCGGCGGCCGAGACCGTCAAGGCAATCCGCGATGCCGGCGGTGAGGCCGACCACTGGACGGCCGATGTCTCCGACGAAGCCGCCGTCAATACAGCCGTCGCCGGCGTCGAGGAACGCTACGGCGCGGTAACGGTGCTCTTCAATCATGCCGGCACCATCGTCATCAAACCGTTCCTGGAAACGACGCTTCAGGAATGGGACTGGCTGCACGCCGTCAATGTGCGCTCGATGTTCCTGATGACCAGGGCCGTGCTGCCGAAGATGATAGAAGCCGGCGGCGGATCGATCGTCTGCACCTCGTCGATCTCGGCGGTTGCCGCAACCCCGATGGAAGTGCTTTACGACACGACCAAGGGCGCCGTGCATATGTTTGCCCGCGCCATCGCGGTCGAATTCCGCGACCGCAACATCCGCTGCAACGCCGTCTGCCCCGGCTTCATCCGCACGCCGCACGGGTTGCGGGAGGTGGCCGACCTGCAGGCGCTTGGCGTTGATGTCTCCGATGCCGCCATCGCCGCCCAGCAGGGGCGGATCGGTGAGCCCGAAGACGTGGCGCGCGCCGCCCTTTATCTCGCCAGCGACGAGTCGAGCTTCGTCAATGGCGCCCACCTCTTCGTCGACAACGGCTTCACTGCGATCTGAGCCCATTCCGCCGGCAAGAGGTCCTGTTGGACGCGCGGTGCTCCAGGCGCTATCTGTGGTCGACGTCCTTACCAACGGAGCTCCGCCATGTCCTTCTTTCCCGGTAAAGATCCCCTGCCCGGCGATGCCTTCGCCTGTAATGCGATCGAGAATCTCATCATCCCGCGCAGCAGCGACATCGGCGGCTTCCAGGTGCGGCGCGCCCTGCCGACGCGGCAGCGGCGGCTGGTCGGGCCGTACATCTTCTTCGACCGCATGGGACCGGCGATCCTGAAGCCCAACGAGGCGCTCGACGTGAAGCCGCATCCGCATATCGGGCTGTCGACCGTCACCTATCTCTTCGATGGCGAGATCCGCCATCGCGACAGCCTCGGCACCGAAAAGGTCATCCGTCCCGGCGATATCAACCTGATGACGGCGGGGCGCGGCATCGTGCATTCCGAGCGCACGCCCGACAATCTGCGCGGCCACCCGCTGCTGATGTCGGGACTGCAGACCTGGCTGGCGCTGCCTGACGACAAGGAGGAGATCGATCCCTCTTTCGCCCATACGGAAAAGTCCGAAATGCCAGTGATCGAGACATCAGGCGTGCGCGGGCGCGTCGTCATCGGCTCGTTCGAAGGCATGACATCGCCGGTCGGCACCTTCTCCGACACGCTCTATGTCGATCTCAACCTGCAGCCCGGCGTGCGCTTTCCCTTCGGCGCGGGCCATGAGGAGCGCGCCGTCTACGTGCTCTCCGGCGAGGTCGTCATATCGGGCGACCGTTTCGCCGCCGATCAGCTGCTGGTCTTCCGGCCGGGTGATCCGATCACGCTCGAAGCCGGCAGCGACGGCTGTCACCTGATGCTCTTCGGCGGCGCGGCGCTGAACTCGAAGCGCTATATCTGGTGGAATTTCGTCTCTTCCTCGAAGGAACGGATCGAAAAGGCCAAGGAGGAATGGCGTACCGGCCGCTTCGATATCGTTCCTGGCGACGAGGAGGAATTCGTGCCGTTGCCGGAAGGCTGACGGCGACAGGCAATTCAACCCGCCGCGAAATAGCGCATCAGCGCACCCTTGGTGCGGTTGACGTAGCGGTCCTGCCAGCTGTCATCGACGTTGAGAAAGCCCGACCAGCCCTTCTTGCCCTGACGCTTCAGCTCCGCCTCGACGGCACGGAAGCGGTAGTGATCATAGACATCGAGAATATGGACGGCATAGGCCTCGGCCAGCGCCCGGTCGCCCTTGACGATCAGCATGTTCTCGTCATTGGCGTAGGAGGCCTTGAAGCCGAGATTGTGGCTGCCGAGCACGACGGCGCAATCGTCCGACAGGGGATCGATCACCAGCACCTTGTCGTGAATGATGGCGCCGACCTTCTTGGCCGTCAGGTCCTCGGCGCCGAAATCCGCCAGCAGCTGGCGGTCGTCGATGCGCGATGCCCGGACAATGGAGACATTGGCCTCGTCGAAGGTATGAGGCGAGATGGACTCGGTATCGTCGTCCTCGTCGTCGGGATCGTTCTTCTTGCCGGCGACGTAATTAGGCATGGCCTGAGCGCTGGACACGGCGCCGGTGACGATCAGCTTCTGATCCTTGAGGCCGATGTCGATCGCCTCGCCGACGATGCAATCCCGGCCCGACTGGCCGGGATAGAAGGCCAGAAACAGCACCGCGTGCTCGGCACGGCGCATCAGCCGGTAGACCTCGCGAAGATCCGGCGGCGTCTCCTTGCCCTTTCTGCGGCTTTGCATGTTCGGCGAGAACCACGTTTCGACCGAAGCGCCATTGCCGGTGGGCACAATGGACGGCGCCTCGTTCGAGTGCCGGAACGCCTTGCTCTGCTGGTTGTCGGGCATGCCGTCATCGAATTCGACTGGTGCTTCCAGCGTCGCATTGTCCTGCAGCATCCGCTCCCAATAAGCGACATAGCCCGCGGCAACCGCATCGTTGCGGACGATCAAGGCGTTGTTGGATTGGCCGGCAAGTCCCGTGGCCGTCCAGTTGGTGCTGCCGGTGAAGACGCTGCGCTCAGTCCCGTCCGATGGGATGTGCACGACAAATTTGTTATGGCCGATCTGGCTCGAATTGTTGAACATCCGATGGTGAATTTCGACGCCGGCATCGATCAGCGCCTGGCGCGCATGGGCATTGCGCACATCCCACTCGTCTCCGACCTTTCCGGTGTTGGCGAGAATGATTCGCAGCTTGTCCTTGTTGGCAAGCAGCAGGTCGAGCAGTTCCTTGTCCTCGAGCTCGTAGAGCGCGACAAGGAACCGGCCGGGCGCATTCAAGTATTCCCTGAGCATCGGAATGACATCGCCGGCCAGATATTTGCGGATGCCGTTCGCCGGGTTGGAGATCATGTCGATCAGCTCGTTCGGCTGTTTTACACCGTCTTCCAGCAGGACGTTTCGCAGCCACTGGGCGGCCAGGATGCCGTTGGTGAAGGTGGATTCGAACTGGCCGCGTTTGCGCGTCACATGGACGGGATTGGAGGCGACCGCCGGCCCGAGATAGCCGAGCGGCCGCGGCGGCCCGTCATAGGCCTTGACTGCGATTTTCTCGAAGGTGCCGTCAGCCTTCTTGATCGGCCTGCCGTTGTCGTCCCGCTTGTTGATCTCGACAAGCGCCGGCGTCGGGTCGGGGCCCGCCGGCATGCCCGGCTTCAGATCGCCGAGCGGGCGGATTTCGTAACGCACCCGCACCTCGTCCGGCCGCCGCCGCATCTCGTTGCGCCGCTTGCGCAGCGTCAGATCGCGCCAGGAAAGCTTCTGCACCGGCCAGAGCGACGTCGTCTGAGGCAGCCAATGCGGATTGCGCTGTCCCTTGAAGGCGACCCAGGCGGCGCAGGTCACACGGTCCTCGCTGCCATCGGATCTTCTTGCCACGTTTCCCTGCTCGTCGAGATAGACGCGGACGACCTCGAAGCCAAGGCATCCGTCGATCTTGGCGTCGATGTCCCAGGCCACATAGGCGACCTCGTTGTTCACATAGGCATGCGCTGCAACAATCGTTCCCATGACCTGATCCCCCAGCCCGGCGTGGCAACAGTGCTACCATTCCGTGTCATATTCAAGCCGCTCGCCGCGCTTTGGCGCGTCCGATTGGCGGCGGAAAACCGGCGCGCGACGCGGCCAAGAACAGGCGAATGCAACTCACGGAAATAGAATGTGATATCTCCCGAAACCCCTCACACATTTTTCCGCCATGCTCTAAGGTGAAAACCTTCGGTTCCTGAAATCACTTGTTTTGCCTCGTTCTAATCGAATAAAGCGGTACAAGGAAAAGTAAGAAAGAGCGCCGCCCGTGACACATCCGCCGAAGACCCCTCTGCTCGACCAGGTCACTTACCCTGCCGACCTGCGCAAGCTCGAGGATCGCGACCTGCCGCAGCTCGCCCGCGAGGTCCGCGACGAAATGATCGACGCGGTGTCGCGCACCGGCGGTCATCTCGGCGCCGGTCTCGGCGTGGTCGAGCTGACGATCGCCATTCACAGCGTCTTCGACACGCCTGACGACCGGCTGATCTTCGATGTCGGCCATCAATGTTATCCGCACAAGATTCTGACCGGCCGGCGTGACCGCATCCGGACCTTGCGCCAGGAAAACGGGCTTTCCGGCTTCACCCGCCGGGCCGAAAGCGAATATGATCCGTTCGGGGCGGCGCATTCCTCGACCTCGATTTCGGCCGGCCTCGGCATGGCGATCGCCGCCGATCTCGACAAGAACGACCGCCGCGTCATCGCCGTCATCGGCGACGGCGCGATGTCGGCCGGCATGGCCTATGAGGCGCTGAACAATGCCGGCGCGCTCGATGCCCGCCTCATCGTCATCCTCAACGACAACGACATGTCGATCGCGCCGCCGACCGGCGCAATGAGCGCCTATCTCGCCCGCCTCGCCTCGGGGCGCACCTATATGGGCTTCCGCGATTTCGGCAAGAAGCTGACGGCCTATCTCGGCAAGAACATCGATCGCGCGATCACCCGCGCCGTCGAGCATGCGCGCGGCTACGTCACCGGCGGCACCATGTTCGAGGAGATGGGCTTCTACCATATCGGGCCGATCGACGGCCATTCCTTCGACCATCTGCTGCCGGTGCTGCGCAATGTGCGCGACAATGCCCGCGGCCCGGTGCTGATCCATGTCGTCACCCAGAAGGGCAAGGGCTATCCGCCGGCCGAAGCCGCCGCCGATAAATATCACGGCGTCAACAAGTTCGATGTCATCACCGGCGCCCAGGCCCGGGTCAAACCAAACGCGCCGAGCTATACCAGCGTCTTTGCCGAGGCGCTGGTGCAGGAAGCCGCCCTCGACGACAAGATCGTCGGCATCACCGCCGCCATGCCGAATGGTACCGGCCTCGACAAGTTTGCCGAAGCCTTTCCGTCGCGTTGCTTCGACGTCGGCATCGCCGAGCAGCACGCGGTAACCTTCGCCGCCGGGCTTGCGGCGGAAGGCTACAAGCCGTTCGCAGCGCTCTACTCCACCTTCCTGCAGCGCGCCTATGACCAGGTCGTGCACGACGTGGCGATCCAGGGACTGCCGGTGCGTTTTCCGATCGACCGCGCCGGCTTCGTCGGCGCCGACGGCCCGACCCATGCCGGCTCCTTCGACACCGCCTTCCTCACCACCCTGCCCGGCTTCGTGGTGATGGCGGCTGCCGACGAGGCCGAACTCAAGCATATGGTGCGCACCGCCGTCGCCTATGACGCCGGACCGATCTCGTTCCGTTATCCCCGTGGCGAAGGTGTCGGCGTCGACATGCCGGCACGCGGCGAAATCCTGCAGATCGGCAAGGGCCGCATCGTCAGGGAAGGCAACAAGGTGGCGCTGCTTTCCTTCGGTACCCGGCTTGCCGATTGTCTGCTTGCCGCCGAGGACCTCGAGGCCGCCGGCCTGTCGACAACGGTCGCCGATGCCCGCTTCGCCAAGCCGCTCGATCACGACCTGATCCGCCAGCTCGCCCGCCACCACGAGATGGTGATCACCGTCGAAGAAGGCTCCGTCGGCGGCTTCGGCAGCCAGGTGATGCAATATCTCTCAAGCGAGGGCCTGCTCGACAACGGCCTGAAGATCCGCTCGCTGGTCATGCCTGATATCTGGATGGAACAAGCCAAGCCGGAAGCGATGAACGCGCATGCCGGGTTGGATCGTGCAGGAATCGTCTCGACCGTGTTCCGGGCGCTGGGCCGCGGGGTTGCGGTTGGGGTGGCGGGGTAAGTGACTTTGTGAGGGTGCGCCGTGTGGCCCCCTCATCCGCCCTACGGGCACCTATGCCTGGGCCGAGCCACTCGTCTCGGCCCGTCCTTCGGACCCCCGAGGGGAGAAGAGGGAATCGAGACGTTGCGGCATATCTCTTCTCCCCTCGGGCAAAAGGTGCCGGCAGGCGGATGAGGGGGCCGCGGGTACTCCGCCGTCCATCGCTGTACTTGCTCCAGCAGCCACCCCACCCTCCGTCATGCTCGGCCTTGAGCCGAGCATCCACACCGCATCCACCAGCGTGGGTGGCATGGATCCTCGGCTCAAGGCCGAGGATGACGGAGAGTGAGGAGATGCCCCAGCCAAACTCGCCGTCGACAGAGCGGATGACACTACGTTTCTCGAGCTGATCATACCGGTTCGTCCACCAACGAAAAAAGGGCGGCGCATCACTGCACCGCCCTCTTCATCTAACGTCCCATTCTGAGCGCCCTCAGAACTCCGTCCAGTCTTCCTGCACCGCGACCGCGGCACTCGCCTGTCTTCCGCCGAAGGCCTTGGTGACCTTGCCGGCGAGTGCGCGGGCCGGAGAGGCGACCGGGCGGGAGGCCGGCGTTGCGGCGGCGGTCTTCGGGGCCGGAGCGGCCAGCTGGGTGCCGAGCTTGAACTGGCGCAGCAGTTCATCCAGGGCGCTTGCCTCGCTGGCAAGCGCATGGCTTGCCGCGGTCTGCTGTTCGACCATGGCAGCATTCTGCTGCGTGCCCTGATCCATGTTGTTGACGGCGGTGTTGATCTCCTGCAGCCCGATCGACTGTTCGCGCGTGGCGGTAACGATCGCGTTGACGTTACGGTTGATCTCCTGCACCTCGGCGACGATCGCTTCCAGCGCCTTGCCGGTTTCGCCGACCAGCGACACACCGGTCTGCACATGCGTGCCTGACGTGGTGATCAGGTCCTTGATCTCCTTGGCCGCCTTGGCGGAACGCTGGGCGAGCTCGCGCACCTCCTGGGCGACGACGGCAAAACCCTTGCCGGCCTCACCGGCACGCGCCGCCTCGACGCCGGCGTTCAGCGCCAAGAGGTTGGTCTGGAAGGCGATGTCGTCGATGACGCCGATGATGTTGGAGATCTCGCCCGAGGATTTTTCGATCTGCTGCATGGCGGAGACCGCCCTGCGGACGACGTCGCCGGATTTTTCGGCGCCGAGGCGGGTGCGCTCGACAAGATTGCCGACATCCTCGGCGCGTTTGGCGCTGTCGCGCACCGTCGTCGTTACTTCTTCCAAGGCCGCGGCTGTCTCTTCGACGGCGGCAGCCTGCTGCTCGGTGCGGTGGGCAAGATCGTCGGCGGCCGAACGGATCTCGCCGGCGCCGGCATTGATCGCCGAGGCGTTGCGGCCGACCGACTGCAGTGCCGCCTGCAGCTTTTCGACGGCATTGTTGAAGTCGTTGCGCAGGCTGTCATATTGCGGCGCGAACGGTGTCTGGATGCGGGCGGCGACATCGCCGACGGCAAGGCCGGCAAGGCCGCCGGCCAAGGCGTCGACGGCATAACGCAGCTCGCCTTCCTCGCGCGCCTTCTGCTCGTCGCTTGCCCGGCGCTGGCGCTCGGCGTCATCACGCATGCGGTCGGTCTCGCCGGCAAGGCGCAGCTTCTCGATCGCCGCCTGCTTGAAGACCAGGACGGACTGGGCCATGCGGCCGATTTCGTCACCGCGCTCGACGGCCGGCACCTCGATATCGTTCTGACCGCCTGCAAGGCGATCCATGGCCGCGGTCATGCCGACGACCGGGCGGACGATGGTGCGCGACATCAGCCAGGCAAGCACGGCGGCGGCAAGCGAGGCGACGATGCCGCCGGCAATCAGCGTCATCGTCAGTTCGCTATTGGCATCGGCCCGGATGGCGGCGAGCGCATTCGACTGTTCGCGGGCGGTAGCCTTGATCTTGGCGGACGCCTGGCGGAAACCGTCGAGCTGACCCTTGGTGGCGTTGACACCGATCTTGACAACCTCTTCGATCGGCATGTCGGTTTCCTTGCGCGCCTTGGTCTGCGGCTCGGCAAGTTCATGGAAATAGAGGTCGGCGGCCTTCTGCATGCCGTCGATCATCTCGACCAGCTGCGGCTCGCCGGCGGCCGTCTGCTTGGCGGCGGCGATCGCCTTCAGCATGCGCTCGCGGTTGGCGAAGAGGTCGCCATAGGTGCTGTCGCTGCGGAAGAGGATGAAGCCGCGCAGGTTGACCGCCTGCTCGAGCATCGCCTGCAGTGCATCGTCGATCTGGTTGACGAGCAGCACTGATTTTTCCTGCTCGGCGGACGCCGCCGCCGACGCCGTTGCCTTGGAATAGACGAAGGCCGAGACGGACATGAAGATGAGGATGAGGGCTGCGAACGTGGCCGCAAGCTTCCCGTTCAAGGATATGTTTTTAGCGGACATCGGTGAATTTCTCCTGACGACAGTCGACGCGGCGAGAGACAGGTCGCGCCAATGCGCAACCGCCAAGACTTTTCAATAGGAAACATGATCGGCGTAATGACGCCCTGCGCCTTCATGGCGCCAGAGAGGTTCGGACGAACCGCTGCAATCGAGCCGACCCTATGCGGGCAGACTTTAAATTTGCTTAAATACGCGCGGCAGCAACGGCGAGCCCGACGATTATCTGCCTCCGGCGTCCGAAAGCTCCGACGGTCATGGCGATCCTGGAACAAAATGCTTGCAACCGGCGGCTTTGCCGGTCATTCACAGCCGATGTCCGATCAAAACAGCCAACGCCTCGACCAGCTGCTCGTCTCCCGCGGCCTCTTTGCCAGCCGCTCGCGGGCGCGCGACGCCGTGCAGCGCGGCACGGTGCGGATCGCCGGCCAGGTGGTGACGAAGGCCGGCGCGCTCTTCGGCGTCGACGCCGATATTGCCATCGACGATCCGGCGCAGGATTACGTCTCGCGCGCCGCATTGAAGCTTGCTAGCGCCCTCGACCATTTCCGGCTCGATCCGGCCGGCCATCACTGTCTCGATATCGGCGCGTCCACCGGCGGCTTCACCGAGGTGCTGCTGCAACGGGGCGCTGCACATGTCACGGCGATCGATGTCGGCCACGGGCAGATGCATCCGCGCATCTCAGGCGATCCGCGGGTGACGAACCGGGAAGGCCTCAACGCCCGCAACCTGACGGCTGACGATATCGGCCAACCCGCCAGTTTCATCGTCTCCGACGTCTCCTTCATCTCGCTGAAGCTGGCGTTGGCGCCGGCCCTTGATATCGCCGAGCCGGGTGCCATCGCCGTGCTGCTGGTCAAGCCGCAGTTCGAAGCGGGGCGCGAGGCGATCGGCAAGGGCGGATTGTTGAAGGATCCCTCGTCTGCGCCCGCCGTCGCTGCGGAATTGGAGCGCTGGTTCATCGAGGATCGGGGCTGGAATAGCCTCGGCCTCATCCCCTCCCCGATTGCCGGCGGCGACGGCAATCAGGAATTTCTTTTGGCAGGATTGAAACCGTGAGCACCGAAACCGTCACGATCGAGAAGCTCGGCGCCCAGGGCGACGGCATTGCAGGCAGCGCCGGCGGGCCGGTCTACGTGCCCTTTTCCCTGCCCGGGGAAACGGTGGCGATCGCCCGCGTCAAAAGCCAGGGCACGATCATGTCGATTGCGACGCCCTCGCCCGACCGACAGGAGCCGCCCTGTCGGCATTTCGGCCCGGACGGCGTCAACGGCACCTGCGGCGGTTGCACGCTGCAGCATCTGGCGGATGCCCCCTACCGCGCCTTCAAGCGGCAGCTGGTCGTCGATGCGCTGAGATCCAAGGGGCTGACGCCTGAGGTCGGCGACATCGTTCCGGCCCGGCCGGGCGAACGCCGGCGCGTGGTGTTTGCGGCGCGCAAGACCGAGAAAGATATGTTGATCGGTTTCAATCAGGCCGAAAGTCATCATATCGTCGCCATCGAGGAATGTCCGATCTCATCGGCCGGGATCGTCGCCCGGCTGCCGGCGATCAAGGCGATTGCCGCCGCGCTGGCGATCAGCGCCGAACCCTTCCGGGTGGCGGTGCTCGAAACGCTCTCCGGCCTCGACCTGGCCGTCGACGAGATCAGAAAACTCTCCGACCCGCAGCGGCGCAAGGCGATCGAAACCGTGCTCGGCCTGCGCGGCATCGCCCGCGTGACGCTGAATGGCGAGATTCTCGTCGAGCCGGCCAAGCCGATCGTCGATTTCGGCGGCGTCGAGGTTTCGCCGCCAGCGGGCGGATTTGCCCAGGCGACCAAGCCGGCGGAAGAAGCGATGGCGGAGCTGGTGCTTGCCCATGCCGGCAAGGCCAAGCGGATCGCCGATCTCTTTGCCGGCGCCGGCACGTTTTCGCTCAGGCTGGCGCGGATCGGCCGCGTCCATGCGGTCGAGGCCGAGGCGGCGGCGCTCGCCGCCCTCGACCAGGCCGCCCGCAAGACACAGGGGTTGAAGCCGGTCAGCGTCGAAAAGCGCGATCTCTTCCGCCGCCCGCTGATGACGCAGGAGTTCAAGCCCTTTGACATGGTCGTCTTCGACCCGCCGCGGGCGGGTGCCGAGTTTCAGTGCAAGGAGCTCGCCCGCTCAGGCGTGAAGAAGATCGCAGCCGTCAGCTGCAATCCGCTGACGCTGGCCCGTGACCTTCAAATCCTCGTCGAGGGCGGCTACCGCATTACCGGGGTGACACCGATCGACCAGTTCCTCTGGAGCTCGCATGTCGAGGTGGTAGCGACGCTGGAAAAATAAGCCGCGGCCTCACACTTCGCGGCCGAAGCGATCGCGATATCCAGAGCGTCAGGAACATCTTATCGATCGCCCGGCTCGCTTTCGCGCTGCAAACTCATGCGAATTGGTCGCGTTCCGAGCTTTGCGCCGGTGACGGCATCGATTGCGACCGGCTCGATCTCTGATCCTGCCTCGACGTCGATATAGCGGGCGAGTTCGCCATCGCAATGGCGGTGCGCCCAAGCCCCGATCATCATCAGCACAGGCAGAAAATCCCGACCCGCTTCCGTGAGGACATATTCTTCGCGGGGCGGCCGTTCGGAATAGAGGCGCTTCTCCAGCAGACCATCCTCCGTCAGCGCCTTAAGCCGCTTGGTCAGCATGGTCGGCACGATGCCGAGGCTCTTCCTGAACTGGTCGAAGCGGGTGAGGCCCGAATGGGCGTCGCGCAAGACGAGAATGCTCCAGGCGTCGCCGACGGATTGAAGGCCGCGGGCGACCGGACATTGAGGAATCGGATTATTTTTCATTTAGTATCTTTTCGATAGTGACACGATATCGAAAAGATAGTAACAGATCGGCCAACGATGATCCACTCTTTTGAAAGCTGATAATATGACCGACAAAAACAGAAGCGTTGCACTGGTCACCGGTGCGTCCTCAGGCATCGGCCTTGCAACGGCGGAGTCTCTGGTCAAGGCCGGTTACCGCGTGTTCGGGACCAGCCGCAAACCGGTCGCCAACAGGCCCGGGATAACGATGCTGATCTGTGACGTGGCCGATGAAGCCTCGGTGCAGGCGGCCGTTGCGGAGGTCGTCCAGCAAACCGGCCGGCTCGACCTCGTCGTCAATAATGCCGGCATCGGCCTCATCGGTGGTGCGGAAGAATCCTCGATCGCCCAGGCCCAGCGGCTTTTCGACGTCAACGTCTTCGGCGTGGCGCGCGTCGCCAATGCCGTGCTGCCGGTCATGCGGAAGCAGAAGAGCGGCCGGATCATCAACATGAGCTCGATCCTCGGCCTCATCCCGGCTCCGTACAATGCCTTCTATGCTTCGACCAAACATGCGCTCGAGGGCTATTCGGAATCACTCGATCATGAAGTGCGCAATTTCGGCATTCGTGTCGTCCTCGTCCAACCCGGCGTCACCAGAACATCCTTCGAGGAAAACCTGACGCGAGCAGACCAACCTCTTCCGGTCTATGCTTCGGAACGCGCCCGCAGCGAAGCGCTGATGCGCAAATGGGTGGAGACGGGCGATGCCCCCCAGGTCGTCGCCGACATGGTGGTGAAAGCCGCAATGGCAAAGAAGCCGAAGCTGCGCTATTCCGCCGGCAAGCAGTCGCGTCAGGTCCGCTCGCTTCGCCGCTACCTGCCGGAGCGGCTGGTCGACAGCCTGCTGCGTAAGGTCAACGAGTTTCCGGCCTCAGCCTGACTCATTCATCGAGGATAGGATTCAGATTTCAAGCCGACAGGCTTAAAGTCATCCTATCCTCGGCCAAGGAAACCGATTCCGAATGCGCAAGACCAAAAGACGCAACCCTTACTATGCGGGCCCGGTGTCCGATCACTTCGACGGCACGTACTTCTTCAATCCCGAAGGCATCGAGCCGCTTGGTTTCCGCGAGCTCTTGCGGTGGCAATTCGGCGGCGGCCGTGAGCGCTGGCCGCGGTCGGTCCCAAGTCCATTTGCGGCCGCCAAGCCGGATCCCCGTGTCGACGGCGAGGATCTGCGGGTGACCATGGTTGGACATGCAACAATGCTGGTGCAGGTCGCCGGGCTCAATATTCTCACCGATCCGGTGTGGTCGGAGCGCGTCAGCCCCTTCACCTTTGCCGGACCCAGACGCGTCGTCGAACCGGGCATCGCGTTCGATGATTTGCCGCCGATCGATCTCGTGCTGGTATCGCACAATCATTATGATCATCTCGATATTGCGACGCTCAAACGCTTGCATGCTAGGCATCGGCCGCGTGTCGTGACGCCGCTCGGCAACGACACGATCATCCGCCGCGCCGTGCCCGATCTGCAGACGACATCGATGGATTGGGGCGAGCGCATCTCTCACGCCGGAATAAGCATCGATGCGGAGCCTGCCCATCATTGGTCCGCCCGAGGCGGCGCCGATCGCCGGATGGCGCTCTGGGCCGCGTTCGTCTTGTCGACACCCGCCGGCAAGATCTATCACGTCGGCGATACGGGCTTTCACCGCGGCATCAATTACAAGGCGGCACAGCGGAAGCACGGCGGTTTTCGCCTGGCGATTCTACCCTTCGGCGCCTATGAGCCGCGATGGTTCATGAAAGGGCAGCACCAGAATCCTGAGGAAGCGGTGATCGGGATGAAGCTCGCAAATGCGGCCTATGTGGCGGGGCATCACTTCGCAACGTTCCAACTGACGAATGAAGCGGTCGACGCGCCGGTAAGAGCGCTGCAAGAGGCGATGAGAGAGCACGCTATCCCCGCGCACCGATTCCGGCCGCTCAGGGCCGGCGAGGTATTCGATGTGCCGCCGGCCTGATCGGAGGTCGGCATTCCATAGGTTTTCGGCAGCGTTCAGCGACGCATGAAGGCTTCGAAGGCCGCGCGGGCTTCGGCGCTTTTCAGCCGCGTGGCGAAATGGCGGGCCTCGACATCGATGCGAGCGATGACCTCTTCCCTGGAGCCGCAAATGAGATCGCGGGCGATCTTCAAGGCTTCCGGCGGCTTGGCGGCGAGTTTCGTGGCCGCGGCAAGGGCGGCATTCTCCACCTCGACCGGCGTCGTCACCTTCCAGATGAGGCCGGCCTCGCGGGCTTCTTCGGCGCTGAAGGCCTCGCCGGCGGCCAGCATGGCAAAGGCGCGCTGGTGACCCATGATGCGCGGCGCAATCAGGCTGGAAGCCGCTTCCGGCACCAGCGCCAGATCGACGAAGGGCGTGCGGAACTGGCTGCGGTCGGAGGCGATCGTCAGGTCGCAATGCAGGTTGAGGGTGGTGCCGATGCCGATCGCCAGACCGTCGACCCCTGACACCAGCGGCTTTTCGGATCTGGCGAGCGCGTAGAGGAAATCGATCAGCTCGTCTCCCATGCTGCCGCCCATGGCAGTGGCAAGAAAATCGCCGATGTCGTTGCCGGCCGAGAAGCTGCCTTCGGTGCCGAGAAAGACCGTCACTTTGATATTCGCGTCCGCGTTGGCGGCGGTTAGCGCATCGGCCATGGTGCGATACATCGCGCGTGTGAAGGCGTTCTTCTTTTCCGGCCGGTTGAAGCGGATCAGCTGAACGCCGGGATGGGCGGAAGGCTGCTCGACGATGATGTGGTCGGTCATAGGATCTCCTCAGAACTCATGGGGCCTGGTCAGGCAAGCAGGATGCGGGCGGCGGCGAGGCTCGCCGCGCCGTTGACGACCCGGTCGCGCAAGGCCGCGGTCTCGGCCAGCAGGTTTTCGGCGGCAAAGCGGCAGAGCGCGATACGGCTCTCGCCTTTGCCGTCACCGCTTTCGGCCAGAGCACCCTTGGCGAGGTAACAGCCGGTGAGCACAAGGCCGAACAGGCGCTGATAGGGGCTGGCGCCGGCAAGCGCCTCGGCAGCCCTCCCGTCGGCAAGCGCCTTCAGCAGCCAGGCGGTCGCCGCGTCGAGATCCGCGATGGCGACGGCGAGTCTCGCGGCAGTCTCGCCGAAACCATCGAGATTGGAACGGCCGACAGCCTCGGCGATCGCCTTCAATTCAGCGATGAACCCCGTGACCTGATCGCCGCCGGAGAGCGGCAGCTTGCGGGTGACGAGGTCGATCGCCTGGATGCCATTGGTGCCCTCGTAGATCGGCGCAATGCGGGCATCACGGAGATAACGCGCGGCACCCGTCTCCTCGATGAAGCCCATGCCGCCATGCACCTGGATGCCGAGCGAGGCGACCTCGACGCCGGCATCGGTTGAAAACGACTTGGCGATCGGCGTCAGAAGCGCGGCGCGCTCCTGCCAGTGGCGGTTATCGCCTGCCCGGCGCGACATGTCGAGCGCATGGGCGCAGGCATAGGAGATGGTGCGCGAACCTTGGGTCAGCGCCTTCATCGTGAGCAGCATACGGGCGACGTCGGGATGTTCGACGATCGGGCTCATGCCGGCGCCGGTCGAATCTGGCGCCCTGCCCTGCGTGCGCTCCCTGGCATAGGCGAGCGCCTTCTGGGTGGCCGCCTCCGAGATCGCCACGCCCTGCATGCCGACGGCGAGACGCGCATTGTTCATCATCGTGAACATGCAGGCGAGCCCCTTGTTCTCCTCGCCGATGAGCCAGCCGATGGCACCCTTTTCGCCGCCGAACCGGCCGTCGCCATAGATCATCGTGCAGGTCGGCGAACCGTGGATGCCGAGCTTGTGTTCCAGCGAGTGGCAGAAGAGATCGTTGCGGGGCCCGAGCGAACCGTCGTCGTTCACCAGGAATTTCGGCACGAGAAAGAGCGAGATGCCGCGTGTCCCGGCTGGCGCATCCGGCAGCCGGGCCAGCACCAGGTGGATGATATTGTCGGCCGCGTCGTGCTCGCCCCATGTGATGAAGATCTTCTGGCCAAAGATGCGATAGCTGCCGTCGTCGCGCCGCTCGGCGCGGGCTTTCAGCACGCCGAGATCGGAGCCGGCGTGCGGCTCCGTCAGGTTCATCGTGCCGGTCCATTCGCCGGACACCATCTTTGCCAGATATTTGTCTTTCAGTGCAGCGCTGCCATGGGCGCTGACCGCCTCGATGGCGCCCATCGTCAGCGTCGGGGCGAGCGCAAAGGCCATGGAGCCAGAATTCCACATTTCCAGCGCCGCGACATTCAGCATATCAGGCAGTGCCTGGCCGCCGAAGGCTTCCGGCGCCGTCAGGCCGTTCCAGCCGCCGGCAATCCAATTGCGGTAGAGCTCGCGCCAGCCATCCGGCAGCCGGACTTCGCCGTCGACGAGGCGGGCACCCTGGCGGTCGCCGATCTCGGCGAGCGGCGCCACCTCCTCTGTGGCAAAACGTCCCGCCTCGGAGAGGATGGCGTCGACCAAATCTTCGCCGAGATCGCCGAAAAGACCGTTCGACAGCGCCTCGCCCATGCCCGCTACATGCTTTAACGTGAACGCGATTTCCTCGACGGGCGCCTTATACATGCTTTCTCCTCCATGGGACCGGCCTGCACCTCGCGCAAAGCCCCTCCGAGGCAAGGGCTAATTGATTTTTACGTAAACGTCAATTTCGATTTCCCAGGCCGCCGTGCGATAGTTTACCCGACATGGCGGTTTGCTCTTGCACAGTTGCACAAATGGACGTCATGGAGAATTTCTAATACATGTCGCCCGGAAGTGTGCAGCGGTTCCGGGACAACGACATGCATCAAAACAATGGGCTAAAGCGCGTCGCATGAATCAAATTTCATGCGACGCGCTTTAGAATGACATCGCCTTCGCAAAGGACCGGCGAACAATGGATACATTGCCCGTCAACATACCCGGTTTCGTCTGGGCCTATCGTTTCTCGCCGGATGACAAGACGGCGGTACGGCTGAACAACAGCGCGACGGTGGCGGATCTGACCGCCGACAACTGTTTCTACTGGCTGCATCTCAACCTCGTGGACGCCCGGGTGCCGGCCTTGCTCGAGACGCTCGACGGGCTGACCGAGGACGCCAAATCGGCGCTGACGACGCATGACACGCATGCGGCGCTGACCGTCGACGAGCAGATGCTCTACGGCACGCTCGTCGACTGCCAGCGTGATTTCGCCCAGGACACCAACAATCTCGGCTGGCTGCATTTCGCCATGTCGGACCGCTTCATCATCACCACCCGGCTGCAGCCGCTGCGCAGCGTCGAGCGCGCGCGCGCGCTGATCGAGAAGAACCCGGGCAAAATTGCGCTGCCGGTCGATCTCTTCGAACTGCTGGTGATCGAATTTCAGCGCACGCTGATCGCCATCGTTATCGAACTCACCGAAGAACTGAACCAGATCGAGGATATCGTCTACGACAACGCCCCGCGCGACGAGCGCCGGCGGCTGGCGCCGGTGCGGCGAACCGTGGTCAGGCTGCACCGGCACCTGCGCACGGTGCTGGCGCTGATGCGCCGGGCGGCGGCGGCCGACGACGACGAGATGCCCTTCGGCTTCGACGACGTGGCGCGGCGGCTGACGAGCCGGCTGGAAACGGTCGACCACGATATCTACGCGCTGCAGGACCGGGCGCGCCTGCTGCACGAAGAAATCGATTCGAAACAATCCTCCGAAACCAACCGCCACCTCTACCTGCTGTCGATCATGACGGCCTTCCTGCTGCCGCCGACGCTGGTGACCGGCTTTTTCGGCATGAACACCGCCAACCTGCCCTTCTCCGTCGGCGATTACGGCACGGAATACGCCGTCATCCTCATAGTCGGCTCCGTCGCGCTTGCCTGGTGGCTGCTGAGGCGGGTGAATATTCTTTGAATGTGTGGGTGGGCGCTGCCGACCTTTCTCTCCATACATTGCGGCATCTATCACAGGGCTCACCCCATTCTCCGTCATCCTCGGACTTGACCTGGCTTGACCCGAGGATCCATGCCCGCTGCGGTGGAGGTCAATGGATCCTCGGCTCAAGGCCGAGGATGACGGAGGATGGGGTGACGTTCCGGCCAAACTCACCTTCGGCACACCGCAATTGCGCGACGCTGCGCACACCGCCACCTCGCCCGGAATGGTTCTTGCACGGTTACTAATATATTTACCGTGGGGAGACCTAATGTCATGAAATGGTGCACATCCGGAGAGTTTGCCCCTCTGATGCTCGTTTTGAGTGGGCCGGAAAAATACAAGCTTGTTGCAACTCTCGTGCAGGCCGCCGAGATGCTGACCGTTGGCTGGCCAATCGACGATGGAGAAGAATACCTCACGGCAATCATTGCTTGTCGGGACGCAATACACGGGGAGATTCCGGCTCAGGCCGCACGAGCAGCGCTCATCCGTGCCGCCGACGAAGCGGGCATTTCGGTTATCACTGTCGTTCACTGAGCTTCGCAGCCGACGATGAAACGGAGTCGCGGCCTCTTGCATGCCGCCGCCCTCTCGTTCCGCTGCACGCGCAGGTCCAGCGGCTGCTGGTACCGTCCGGCGTGGGGAATTTGGCTTGGTAGACCTTGCGGATAGTGATGCTCTAACGAAGCCGATTGACGGAAGCGGCCGACACAGTCGCCGCGCGATCGTGTCTCCCGCCACAGGCGCTCCTAACCTGCATATCTGTAACTAGGCGCAAAGCTTCCCCCACGCTCCGTCAACCTCGGGCTTGACCCACTGCTGTCCGGTTTAAATTTTCCCTTTTTAAATGCTTATAAAACAATCCGTTATTGGGAAATAGGTATCGATTTTATAGTACGTGATGCAGGCTGAAATCGAATTTTTTGCACAATTTCCGCCTCGGAACTTTCTCTGACGCGGATGCCAAGTCTCGCCATCATTCGTCTTGTCGCGAAAATAACGAGTCAAAACAGTAAAGCGGCACATCTACTGCGAGTCTCGGAATCCTCTGCAACCGTTTTTGCTAAACCGGACAGCAGTGGGCTTGACCCGAGGATCCACCTTGGCCTCCATCAGCAGCGGCATGGATCCTCGGCTCAAGGCCGAGGATGACGGAGAGTGGGGTAGCGTTCCGGCCAAACTCGCCGTCGGCGCTCGTATTGCGCAGCCCTGCGCTTCCCTTGCCTCACCTCAATACGGTGAATAGCACTGCTGGCGCGGGCCGTTATAGGGCTGGAAGGTGTTGTCGTAGGCGCGATAGGAGCGGTAGCGGTTGGCGCACCAGGCGACGTGGCTTGAGCCCATCCGGGGTGCCGGCGCGACGTAGCGCGGCTGCGCCGCAATGGCGCCACCGATGACCGCGCCGGCGCCGAAGGCGGCGAGCGGGTACCAGTAGCCATTATAACGGCGATAACCCGGACGATAGTAACTATAGCCGCGATAGCCGCCGTAATAGCCGGGGCGGTAATAGGCGCCGGGGCGATAGCCGGGCCGGTAATAGTCGCGGCGATAGTAGCGGCGGTATTGGACCTCCTCGACGGCGGAGGATTTCTCCACCTTCGGGGTGGTGGGCATCTGGATTGCCTGCGACGGGGCAAAGCCCGTCAGCACGACGGCGGCAGTGAGAATTGCAGTCGCGATTTTGCTTTTCAGCCCGATCATTCTTCTCTCCCATTCAACGGCGATCACCGCCTGCCACGCAACGCGTTCGTGGCTGAATGGTTCCGAAAGCAGCCGAGGACCGGCTGCTTTTGTTTTCGATCGGCGGACCTGAACCGGCCTTAATTGCAGGCGACATACATCAGGCGACGGCGGAGATCTTCGCCTGGTCGCCCTGCAGGCGGTTCACCATGAAGTTCGAATACCATTCGAGGAACTGCATGACGCCGCCCTCGTGCAGGGAAGAATAGGGGCCGGGCTCGTAGGCGGGCGAGTGGATGCCGAAGGCATTCTCTTCGACGATGCGGCGATCCTGATCGTTGGTCTCGGTCCAGACATGCGTCAGTTCCTCGAGATTGTAATCCACGCCTTCGACCGCGTCCTTATGGACGAGCCACTTGGTCGTCACCGCCGTCTCATTGGCGCTGAGCGGCAGCACGCGGAAGGAGATGGCATGGTCGCCGAGCAAGTGGTTCCAGGTCGTCGGATAGTGGAAGAGCAGCATGGTGCCGATATGGCTGATCGAGATATCGTCGGCGATCCGGCGCTTGACGGCCGGCTTGCCGGACATCGTGTAGCTCTCGGCATCCTCGATCAATGGCATGCGGGCGGTGCGGAACTGACCGTCCGGTGAAATCTGGAACTTGCTCGGCAGGCCGGCGGCCTCGCAGCGCGACCAATGGCCGGCGATCTCCGGGTCGTCGGCGCCGCCATCGGTGCCGGTAACGCTCGGCGCTTCCGGATAGGTGCGGCAGAGTTCCGGGTGATTGGCGGCGCAGTGATAGCATTCGCGGTTGTTTTCCCAGACGAGCTTCCAGTTGCCCTTCTCGATGATCGTGCTCTGGAAGGCGACCTTGGTCTCGCCGATGCGATGCGGCGCCATGTAGGGCTCGATCTTGTCGCGCACGGTCTGGAAATCCGGGGCGGTGTCGGCAAGGCAGATGAAGATATAGCCGGCCACGCTTTCACAATGGACGGGCTTCAGGTTGAAGCCGGTCTTGTCGAAATCATCGCCCATGTGGCGGGCGAAGGCGAGCTTGCCGTCGAGATCATAGGTCCACTGATGATAGGGGCAGACGAGACGCACGGAGGAGCCATGCTCCTTGGTGCAGACGCGCGAGCCGCGATGGCGACAGCTATTGTGGAAGGCTCGGATGACATTGTCGCGACCGCGCACGATGACGACGGGATAGCGGCCGATCTGGACGGTGAAATAGGCTCCCGGCTTCGGCAGCTCGCAATCATGGCCCATGAACAGCCAGTCGCGATAATAGATCATCTCCATGTCGAGCTGGAAATAATCCTCGTCGATATAGAACGGCTGCTCGAGGCTGAAGCCCTCACGGCGGTTCTTGAGCTGACGCAAAACGTTGCTGCGAATATCCATCTTCATATCCTCGTGCATCCGGTACCGTTCAGCGGAAAAACCGCGGAAGCGCGCCCGCTTCCTTCTCCTTTTGGAGAATTGTTCATGGCGTCATTTAATCACCGAGCCCGGCCGCTGCTTGGTTGTAATGCGACATCGGCTTCGAAATTGACGACAGGATGCGGCAAGGCTGTGGCGGCCCGCCCCGATCAATCGCATCGCCGACTCTCCAGGCAATTATCGTCAATTGCGACATGGCGTAAAGCCCCGTTTTGCAAAGAGCTCGGCTGCCGGATGCCGATCACCGTCGCATTTGCGACATCCTCTTGCATCTGCCGGCAGCCGTGGCGCAGCCGGAACCGCGTTAACACCGCCTTAAGCATAGGACCCTATCCTTGCGATGAATCAGACCGACCGAAGAACGCGAACCATGGCCAGACTCCGCTATTTCGATGCGAAGGACACCAGCAGATTGCGGGAGCGGCAGCCGATTGCCGCCCATTCCGAATTCCTGCGCACCGGCCGCATCCCTCGCGAACGGCGGCACTGGCTGGCGGAGGAAAAGCGCTACCTTACCCATGACGAGGTCGCGGCAAAGACCGGCCGCAAGCTGCAGGTGGCCGGCGAAAAAACGCATCAGCACATCAACGGCTTTCACCACTCGATCCAGTTTCCGAAGATGGTCTTCCACCGGACGCTGGAGGACAGCCCACATCTCGGCTATTGCCATGTCACCGCCGCGCGCACGAAGTTTGCCCATTATGAAGACGTCAGCTGGGCCTTCTATATCGCCAACTTCTACTCCGACATCGGCGACAACGACAATTTCTTCCAGCGGATCGACGTCGGCTATTCCCGCATGTATTTCGCCGTCGCGATGAAGCCGGGCGAGGATTCCTCGGAAAAGATGACCATCGACCGGTCGGTGCGCGGCAATGGGTTGCTCTTCCGCACCCACGACCCACAGGCGGCGATCCGCAACGTCCTGTTGCTCGGCGCCCGCAACGAACAGCTGCGCGAAATCATCCGGCAGCTATAACAGCGATTGATCGGCGGCGGCGGAAAGCCTAATGACCTGCCGGGATCAATCCGGGCAGCACATGGCACGCATCATCGACATCAAGGCAGACAGGCAGGCGGCGCTCGAAGCGGCCTCAGCGGCTCTTGCCGACGGCTTCGCCATCGCCATGCCGACGGAGACCGTCTACGGCCTTGCCGCCGACGCCACCAACCCCGCCGCCATCACCCGCATCTACGAGACGAAGGGCCGGCCGCGCTTCAATCCGCTGATCTGTCACATGGCCGACCTTGCCATGGCCGAACATCATGCCGAGTTCGATCCGCTGTCGCGGGCGCTCGCCGAAGCCTTCTGGCCCGGTCCGCTGACGCTCGTGCTGCCGCTCAAGGCCGAAAGCCCGATCCATTCGCTGGCGACTGCCGGTCTCGACAGCGTCGGCGTGCGCGTGCCGAAGGGTTTCGCCGGCGCCCTGATCGGCGCTTTCGGGCGGCCGCTCGCAGCCCCGAGCGCCAATACCTCGGGCGCCATCAGCGCGACGAGTGCCGCCCATGTCGAGGCCGATCTCGGCGCGAAGATTCCGTTGATCCTCGATGCGGGCCCGAGCACGGTCGGCGTCGAATCGACGATCGTCAAGGTGGAAGGCGACCGGGTTAGGCTGCTTCGGCCCGGCGGCCTTGCGGCGCGCGAGATCGAGCATGTCGCCGGCAGGCCGCTGCTGCGCGCCAAAAAGGCATCGGCGGCCATCGAGGCGCCGGGCATGCTCGCCTCGCATTATGCGCCGGGCGCCAGCGTGCGTCTCAATGCGAGCGCCGTGGAACCCGGCGAGGCGCTGATCGCCTTCGGCGGTGCGGCGGTCGCGGGCGCGCGCGACGCACGCATCGTTCTCGACCTCAGCCCGCGCGGCGACCTTGCGGAAGCGGCGGCCAACCTTTTCGACTACATGAAGCGGGCCGATGCCAGCGGCGTTTCGAGCATCGCCTTTTCGCCCATTCCCGACGACGGCCTGGGCGAAGCGATCAACGACCGCCTGCAAAGGGCTGCCGCTCCCCGCGCGACTGACAAAGCTGATAGAAGCGACAGAGGATCGACCCGATGAGCAACCCCGGCATTTCAACCGATCTTCTCGACCGCTTCGCCGCCATCGTCGGCGACAAATACGCGCTGCGTGGCGAGGCCGACCTGGCGCCGCATCTCATCGAAAACCGCGGGCTCTATCACGGCTCCTCCCCTCTCCTCTTAAAGCCCGGCTCGGTCGAGGAGGTCTCTGTAATCATGAAACTCGCCACCGAGACCGGAACCGCAATCGTGCCGCAGACCGGCAATACCGGCCTCGTCGGCGGCCAGACGCCGCGCGCGGGCCAGTCCGATATCATCCTGTCGCTGGAGCGCATGAACAGGATTCGCGACGTCGATCCGGTAGCCAACGTGCTGGTCGCCGACGGCGGCGCCATTCTGGCCGATGTGCAGAAGGCGGCCGAGGCGCATGGGCGGCTGTTTCCGCTGTCGCTCGGCTCGGAAGGCTCCTGCCGCATCGGCGGCAATCTCTCCACCAATGCCGGCGGCACGGCGGTGCTTGCTTACGGCAATATGCGCCAGCTCTGTCTCGGCCTCGAAGTGGTGCTGCCGACCGGCGAGATCTGGGATGGCCTGCGTCGGCTGAAGAAGGACAATACCGGCTACGACCTCCGTGATCTCTTCATCGGCGCCGAGGGCACGCTCGGCATCATCACCGGGGCGGTGCTGAAGCTGTTTCCCCAGCCGCTCGGCCATCAGGTGGCATTCGCCGGCCTTAATTCGGTCGAAGACGCGCTCGGTCTCTTCAACCTTGCCGCCAGTCTCTGCGGCACCTCGCTCACCGGCTTCGAGCTGATGCCGCGTTTCGGGGTCGAGATCACCACGCGCCATATCGACGGGGTGCGCGATCCGCTGGAAGCGGCCTATCCCTGGTACGTGCTGATCGATATTTCGACGTCGGATTCGGCCGAGACGGCGGAGCGGATGATGAACGGCGTGCTCGAACAGGGTTTTGAGGCCGGTCTGGTGCTCGATGCGGCGATCGCCTCATCCGTCGCCCAGCAGAAAGCCATCTGGCACATGCGCGAGAGCATGTCGGATGCTCAGAAGCCGGAAGGCGGATCGATCAAGCACGACGTGTCCGTGCCGGTGTCGAGGATCCCGCATTTCATCGCCGAGGCCGAAGAGGCGGTCATTGCGGCCATGCCCGGAGCCCGCATCTGCGCCTTCGGCCATATGGGCGATGGCAATATCCATTACAATATTTCCCAGCCGATCGGCGCCGACAAAGCCGCCTTCATCGCCCGCTGGCGCGAAATGAACCACATCGTGCACGGGCTGGTGCTCGCCCATGGCGGCTCGATCTCGGCCGAACACGGCATCGGCCAACTGAAGCGCGACGAACTGGCGGCGATCCGCCCGGCGATCGAAATCGAGCTGATGCGCCGCATCAAACGCGCTTTCGATCCGGCTGGTGTCATGAATCCGGGGAAGGTCGTCAGCCTCGACGTTTAAAGGTGGCGGTCGGGGGCGCCGGCGAGCCCGCCCCTCATCCGGCTGCCGCCACCTTCTCCCCGTAAACGGGGCGAAGGGACCGAGCCGCGACCTCTCCGGTCCTCGCGACGCTGTCGCAGCGCACGTCCCCTCGCCCCGCGAGCGGGGAGAGGGTTAGGGTGAGGGGCAGCCATCAATAACGAAGCGTCGGGAACCCGCAACGCGATTTACTGAAATCACCTTTAGACGACCGCTATCAACCGCCGCCGGTCAGGATCTGCAGCGCCGGCGATTGCTGGGCGCTGTTCTGAACATCGTACATCGCGGTGAAGCGGCGCAGCAGCTTGTCGACCTTCTTCGGATCCTGGAGATCCTCGAGCTTGACGAAGCGGTTGATCAGATCGGCCTGCTTGGTGACGTCCATGCTCGATATCTGAGCCGGCAGGCTGTAGGCCGTCGTGATCACCTGATAGAGCGCCTTGTCGCCGAGGATTGAATAGATCGAAGTGATGCTCGGGGCCTTGCGGCTGAAATAGAGCGCCAGGCGCACACCGTCGTTGGTTTCGCCTTGCTGGGCTTCCAGCGTCTGCCTGACATAGAGCTCCTGGGTGTTCTCCTCGGCCGCCTTGTTCTGGATCGTGCCGATCTTGGCGCGGGTCAGATTGCCGTCCTTGTCGAAGTTGAAGGCGGCGACGATGTCCTGGAAGCGCGCATCGGCTTTGCTGTTCAGGTAGCTCTTCTTGTCGTCGGGGTCGGAGGTGAAGATCTTCTTCAGCGTCGCCTTGTCGTAATCCTTCGGGTCGAGGTTGTTCGCCTTCAGCACCAGATCGGTCAGGCGGCTGTCGTCGAGGAAATCGTCGAGCGACTTCACCTTGGCCATGCCCTTGGCAAAATAATCGACTTCGGCGGTCGCGTCCTTCGACGCCTTGTCCTTTACCGGGCCGGCCTTCAGCAGCATGGTCATATGCGCCTTGTAGTCGGTGGCGTATTTGGCCAGGGTCGCGTCGGGAAGCGCCTGGAAGGGTGACGCCGCCTTGCCGTCCGGTCCAAAATTGAAGGCGCGGGCGAGATTGGTGATGCGTTCGTCCTTCAGTGAGGCGATATAGCCATCCGGGTCATAAGCATCGCTCGTCAGAATCTTGCGCATCATCGAGCGCGGCACGTCCTGGTCGGTCAGGCCGAAGGCCTGCAGCGCCACATGATAGGGGTCCGGCAGATTGTCGTTGCTCTTCTTGAAATCGGCCGCGGCATTGGTGCGCAGGAAGTCGTTGACGCTCTTGATCTCGGCAGTATCGAGCAGGCTCGTGCTGTCGGCCATCATGCTCGAGTAGTTGTCGGCGACCTCCTCGATCGCCTCGTCGCGCTCGTCGTCATAGCGCGCCATATAGTTGTCATTGGTGGTCTGCGCCTGATCGGCCGTCTGCACCGAGCTGACGGCCGGCAGCGATCCATCGGCGGCGAAATTGAAATCGGCGTTGAGGTCGGCATGGCCGGCGGCTGCGGCAGCCGTCGCATCGGTCAGGATGCTCTTCAGGTCGGCGTCCGAGATGTTGAACGGCAGATTGTAGGTGCTCTTCAGGAAATTGGTGATGGCGGGATCGGCGATGAGCTCGTCGACATTGGCGATCGTCGCCATCCGGGAAGAATAATCGTCGGTGCGCGCTCCGGCGGCAATTTTCGTGTTGGTGATCTGGCTGGACGTCTGCGCAGCCAAGCCATCCTCGAGCGATCCGTCGGCCTTGAAGTTGAAGGCGGCGGCAACGTCGGCATAGGTGCCGGTGCCGCTCTGATCGGTCAGGATGTTGCGAAGATCGACGTCCGTGACGGTAGACGGGATGCCGTAGGCATTGCGCACGAAGTTGTTGAGCTTCTGGTCCGCCAGCAACTGATCGACGTTCGAGATTCCGGCGATGGTCGACTGGTAATAGACGGCCGCATTGTCGGCCTTGCTTGTCGTGTTGGCGCTTTGGGTGGCGGTCTGCGAGGCATAAAGGGTGGCGACAGACCCGTCCGTCTTGAAATTGAAGAGATCGTGAACGTCGCTATAGCCCTGGGCGCTGGCCGCCGCCGGATCGACGAGGAAAGTCCTCAGCGTCGCATCGGAAACACTGTCGGCGATCTGCATGCTTGTTCTGAGATAGCTGACCGCAACGGGATCGGACATGAGGTCGTCGACATTGGTGACATTGTCGATCATGGCGTTGAAGTGGGCGGCATTCGCCGCCGACTTGTCGGTCGTCGATTTCCGCTGCGTCTCTGTCTGGATCACCGAACCGTTGATCGAGCCATCCGCCTGGAAGTTGAAATCGGCATTGATATCGGCATGGCCCTGCGCGGCGGCATAGGCCGGGTCGGTCAGGATGTTCTTCAGATCGGCATTGCTGAAATCGGTGCCGAGACCATAGGCATCCTTGATGTAGCGCGCCATGTTTGCGTCGGCGAGCAGGTCGTCGACATTGGTGATGCCGCTCGATTGCGAGGTCACCTTATAGTAGTTGGCGGTCTGCGACGCCGCCGACGACAGCTTGTTCGCCTGCTCGATCGTCCGCACACGTGCCGTGTTCGAGGTCGAACCATCCGCCTTGAAGTTGAAGGCGTTGTAGACGTTGGTAAAGCCCATCAGCTGGGCATATCCGGGATCGGTCAGGACCGTGCGCAGTGCCGCAGCGGTGAAATCGGCGCCCATGCTGTAGGCGGTCTTGATGTACGAGGTCAGGCGGCTGTCGGCGACCAGATCGTCGACATTGGTGATCGTGCCGATCTTGGCGGTATAATAGGCCTTGTTGTATTCGGCCGCCGTCTTGCTGACATAGACAACGTCCGAACCGACCGAATTGTCGATGATGACGGACTGGGAATTCAGTGTGTAGGTCTCGATGACGGAGGCCTTCTGCGCCGCGGTCTGGGCGGTGCCGGTGACGGTGCCGTCGGCATTGAAGCTGAACTGGGCGGCAAGCGCCTTGTACTTGTCGCCGCCTTGCGTATTGACGACGCTTGCGGGGTCGCTGAGATCGCTCGTCAGCACCTGGCGCAGAAAATCCTTCGACGCATAGGTCGGATCGATTTTGAAGGTCTTCAGCACATAGGTGCGCAGCCTTGTGTTGTTGACCAGATCGTCGACGGTCTGCACGCTGTCGATATTGTTGCTGTAATAGGTGCTCTCGGCGGCCGACGCCTTGTCGGCATCAACAAAGGACTGCTTGTAGAGGCCGATGAGCTCGTCCTCCTGGGCGTCCGTCTGCACGTCCTTCTCGGGTGCGTTGAAATTGAAGGCGGCGGCGAATTCGCGGTAGCGCGCATCGGAGAGCTTGTTGGCGTAGCTGTTGGGATCGGTCAGATCGCTCTCCAACACCTTCTTCATGAACGCCTTGGCGTAAGTCATATCCTCGAGACCATAGGCCTTCATCGCATAGCTGTAGAGCTTGTAATCGCCGAGAAAGTCGTCGACCGAGGTGACCTTGTTGATATGGTCGGCGTAGTACTGCGCATCCTTCTTGACCGTCGCCTGCGACGCGACCTTGTTGAGGCTCGACGTCATATCCTTCGACAGGATCGAATAAGCGAGGGAAGCCGTAATCATCAAAAGCGCCCTTTTGGCAAAATCTCTAAAAGAACGACGAACTGCCGGTAAGCCCATTTTGCCACGCAAAACTTACCCGAGACTTACCTCTGGGTTGCGTCATTTCGGGACGGCACAGCGTTCACCTTCCGGAAACCCTGCCGGATTCGGTTTTGATAACCATCAGGGGAGGCAAAGTTTTCTTAACCGCAATTTTTAAGCTGTACGGAAGGGCGCCCGCCTATTGTCGGCCATAGAGGACGAAAAGTCCCGAGGAGAAGACCGCAAACCGGCTCTCAGGTAAGACAAGGGTAGAATGAAATGAACAATCCCGTTTTGAAGCCCGCTTGGGCTGGCACGACGCTGCGTCTCGATCCGTCCCGCTTCCCGCAGCAGGTCAGCTACGCCATCCATGATTGTTCGGATGACGTCAGCATCACCATAGACGAACGCGGCGCGGTCCTGCGCAAAGTCCTTCCCTCCAGCGGCCTGCCGCTCTCGATTGCCCTGCCGAAGCGTGTCTTCAAGGGTGTCGCCGCCCGCGCCATCGACCATGGCGACGGCGAGGTGACCGTCACGCTCGAACTCCACCATGCCGACCCGGAGCTCTGCATTCCGCTGCTGGTTGCCCATGATCTCAGCGATATCGCCGCCGACTGGCGCAGCTGGTCCGAGGCCTTCCGCATTCCGATGCTGATGGTCGAGGCCGACGGCGTCGCGCGGCCGCTCGAAGACCACATCGGCGCCCTGCGCACCGGCGATCTGAAGCCGCGCCGTCGCCATTCCTACTTCGCCAATCGTCGTCCGCGCTTCCTGGTGCGCCGCACCACCGGCCAGCTCGGCGTCGCCATGCGGATCGAAGGCAAGGAAATCATCGCCCGCAATTGAGCGGCATCGCGACGCTTGGTTTTCGCAAACATTAAGACCCGGCGCCCGCGCCGGGTTTTGTCGTTTCACTCGCCGTTCCATTCAGGGAATGGCGAAGAGCAGCGAGATGAACAGGCCGAAGAAGATGATCAGGCCGACGCGGTTGTTCGACTTGAAGAGCGCCAGGCATTGGGCGGCATCCTCGATATCGAGCCGGACGATCTGCCAGGCGAACATGCCGGCCGCGCCGAGCAGCGCCAAGAAAGCGATGAGATTGGCGCCGGCAAGCGCGAAGGCGACAAACATCAGCACCAGCGTCAGCCCGTAAAGGCCGATCAGCCACGCCCTCGTCCTATCGCCGAACAGCCGGGCGGTGGAGCGGACGCCGATCAGCTCGTCATCCTCCTTGTCCTGATGGGCATAGATCGTGTCGTAACCGATCGTCCAGGCGACGGAGGCGGCATAAAGCAGGACGGAGGCGAAGGAAATCTCGCCCAAAATGCCGGCCCAGCCCATCAGCGCGCCCCAGGAAAAGGCAAGGCCGAGGTAGAATTGCGGCCAGTCGGTGAAACGTTTGGCGTAGGGATAAAGCGCAACGATGCCGAGCGAGAGCAGACCCAGGAAGACGGTGAACCAGTTGAACTGCAAGAGCACGAAAAGCCCGACCAGCGCCTGCAGGCCGATGAAGATTTTCGCGTGGGCGCGTGTGACGCGGCCGGAAGGCAGCGGGCGCGAACGGGTGCGCGCCACCTGCATGTCGATCTCGTGATCGACCAGATCGTTGTAGGTGCAGCCGGCGCCGCGCATGGCGACGGCGCCGATGAAATAGAGGATAAGGTGGGAGACCAGCAGGCTGCCGGAATAGAGCCCCTCGTCGATCGCCGCATTGGCGGCAAGGGTCGCCGACCAGAAACACGGCCACATCAGCAACTGCCAGCCGATGGGGCGGTCCCAGCGGGCGAGCTGCGCATAGGGCCAGAGCCATGGCGGCAGGATCCGGTAGACCCAGTTGTCGGAAGGCGCGTCGGAAACGCGGTCGTTGAAGTCGCCAGTATCTTGCATGCCGCCATCTAGCGACCGGCCGGCGATGCGGTCAAGAAGCATTGCCGCCTGTCACGTGCATGCCTTTTGGATCGGACTCGAGTTCAGGGATTAATTTTGCGGCGATTCAAGATCCTACAGCGCTCGCGCACCTGAAGAGACGCGCGGGCGGCGGCAATCACTGCAGCGAAAAATTGAACTTGTAGGTCGCCGAAACGCCGATCAGGAGCTGGTTCTTCGAGCCGCGCTCGCGCACCAGGCTGCTGTCGGCGGCGGGACCGGCCAGCCGCTTGTACTCAAGGAAGGAGCTTGCCGACAGGTTTTCCGTCGCCTTCCATGTCAGCGCCGTGCCGGCGCCATAGGATTGAATGCCCGAGGAGGGTTTGTAGGGATCGAGGCCGCTTGCCGCGGCGTGCTTGGCGCTGACACCGTAATAGGCGTCGTAATAGCCGCTTGTCGCAAATGTCGCGCGCGGACCGCCCGACAGCTGCAGGTCGGGTGCAATATCGGTAAAGGCATCGACGGCAAGATCGGCGACGACGCCGTCATGGGAGCGGATGCCCTGGCGGACCTCGGCGCGGGCGCGCAGGAAATCGGTCGGATAGACCTCGACGAAGCCGCCGGCCTCGGCACCCCACTTGACCTTCCTCAAGCCCTTGAGCTCATGGCCATCGCCGTCATCGCGCGACGGCACGAACCTGCCGACGATGCCGGCGCGGAAGGCGCCCTTGTCGATCAGGGCGAAGGAGGGATTGTCGTTGCGCGAGGAAAAGCGCGGGCCGGCGCCCTGGCGGCCCACCGAGATCAGCGGGCTGAACTTGAACTCGTTGCGCGACGCGCCTTCGAATTTCGGGGCGGAAAAGCCGGCGACGCCGACGTTCAGGTACCAGTCGCCCGACCAGAAATGCTTGCCGCTGTCCTGCGCGGCCGCGGGAGCGATGGATGAAAAGGCAATAAGGAAAGAGATCGATACGACTGATCGATGAAACACGTCCACACTCCAGAAAACGCAAAAACAAAGCCGCGGAGGGCGGCGGTGGCTACACTTATCGTGAGGTCGTTACGCCAATGTTAACCACGGCAAGCAAAGGCTGCTATTGAAAGCTGTGCCGTGCGGCCCCCTCATCTGCCTGCCGGCATCTTCTCCCCGAGGGGAGAAGGGAATCGCGGCAACGTCTCGTTCCCCAGGACCTTAGCTAGGAGTGACGGCGGTGCCGCTCGCTCCCTCTTCTCCCCTCGGGGAGAAGGTGGCCCGAAGGGTCGGATGAGGGGGCCGCAGGCACGGCGCCAACGACGATTTGGTCATCCTGAACCGACCTCACCGCAGTCTCGCTCCGCAGCCGGTCTATCTCTGGTTCCACCGGCGAATGACCGGCTCTGTCAGATCGTGCTCAAAACCGAGCACGCTGATAGAAGCAGTATCAAGCACGAAATTTGCACCGCCTTCAGGCGGCAGGCCGAGCCAGCGGGCGGCGAGCACGCGCAGGAAATGCGAGCTCGAGAAGATCAGGATGTTCGCACTCACTTGGCGAAGCGCCTCGACGACGGCGTCGGCGCGGGCGCCGACATCGGCGGGTGTTTCGCCGTTCGGGCAGCCATCGCGAAAGAGCTGCCAGCCGGGGCGGCCGGCCAGGATTTCCTTGGTGGTGATGCCTTCATAGGCGCCGTAGTCCCATTCGGCGAGATCGTCGCGGATCACCGCGCCCGATCCAAAGCCGGCGAGCGCACAGGTCTTGCGGGCGCGCACGGAGGGGCTCGACCAGACGGCAGCGAAGGATAGGCCCGAGAGCCGCTCGGCAAGCTTGCGCGCGGCGGCCTCGCCCACCTCAGTCAGCGGAATGTCGCTGCGTCCGGTGTGACGCCCCGACCGGCTCCACTCGGTCTCACCGTGGCGGACCAGATAGATCTCGGGAAACGCACTGCTCATCCGCATGTCCTTTCATAGCGTCCGGCTGCCACCGCTCAGAATGTCACCTTTTCCAGCGGCGGGCGCCGCGCCTCGAATTCCTTCAGCCTGGCTTCGTTCTCGGCGATGTAATTGCGATTGTCGGGAACGGCGAACTGGTTCTTGGCGATCTGGATCTGCAGGATGAAGAGCTCGTCCCAGCGGAAGCCCATCTCGGAACCGGCGAGATAAAATTCCCACATGCGGAAGAACTGCTCATCGTAAAGCGCCACCGCTTCGGCCTTGCGCGCCACGAAACGCTCGCGCCAATGGCGCAGCGTGTAGGCATAATGCATCGGCAGGATCTCAATATCCTTGACCAGCAGCCCGGCCTTTTCGAGCGGCGGCACGACTTCGCCGACCGACGGGATATAGCCGCCGGGGAAAATATACTTCTCGATGAAGGCATTGGTGCCGAAACTCGGCTTCGGACGGCCGATCGAATGCAGCACCATGACGCCATTGTAATCGAGGAGATCAGAGACCTTGCGGAAGAAATTGGCGTAATTGCCGATGCCGACATGTTCGAACATGCCGACCGAGACGATGCGGTCGAACTTTTGGCCGGTCATGCTGCGATAGTCCTGCAGCTCGAAACGCACGCGGTCGGCAAGGCCGCGTTTTTCGGCGCGCGTACGGGAGACCTTGAGCTGTTCTTCGCTGAGCGTAATGCCGGTAAACTCGGCGCCCTCCGTCGCCTCGGTCAGATACATGCCCATGCCGCCCCAGCCGGAGCCGATCTCCAGAATGCGCTGGTTCGGCGCAAGCAGGAGCTTGGCGGCGATATGGCGTTTCTTGGCGAGCTGCGCCTCGTCGAGACTGATGCCCGGCGGTTCGAAATAGGCACAGGAATATTGCCAGTCCTCGTCGAGAAAAAGATCGAAGAGCTTGGCCGACAGGTCGTAGTGATGGGCGACGTTGTGCTTGTTGCGATTGACCGGCAGGCGGCTCTTCAACTGCTGCCAGGCAATGCGGCCGACGAGCAGTGCTGCCATCTTGAAATCGAAGATCTCGTTGGTGGTGTTCTGTTTCACCAGCGACAGGAAATCGTAGATGTTGCCCTGTTCGAGAATGAACCGGCCCTGCATGTACATTTCGCCGAGCTTCATCGTCGGGTCGCGCCGGATGGCGTCCTCCGCCTCCTGGTCGGCAAGGCGGGCGACAACGGTCTCACCCGTGCCGTCGCCGATATCATGGGTCTCGCCATTGGCAAGGGTAAGCTTTAACGAACCCTTGCGGATGATTTGCTGCACGATCGATAGAAATGCCGACGCCATGGACGCCTCGCAGATGTGACAGGATAGTCACATCAACTTAAGCGATCTCTTTCGCCTTACAAGCTCCGGATCTAGCACTCCGTTCAGAACGCTGCCAAATTGTTGCATTTTTGCCGATATGCCGGCTAAACCCTTATTTTCGCTTCATCGCTTCGGCCAGTGCGGCGCCGAAGGCACCCTGGCTCTCCTGTTTCGGCGCAGCAGGCCGGCGCTCGTTCTGAGGCCGCGAGCCCTGGTTTCCGCGAGAATCACCACGCGGCGGCGGCGCTGCGGAACCATCATCTCGTTTCATCGACAGAGCGATGCGCTTGCGCTTGGCGTCGACCTCGACGACCCGCACCTTGACGACATCGCCGGCCTTGACGACCTCATGGGGATCCTTGACGAAGCGGTCGGCGAGCTGGGACACGTGCACGAGGCCATCCTGGTGCACGCCGATATCGACGAAGGCGCCGAAGGCGGCGACATTGGTCACCGTTCCCTCGAGCACCATGCCGGGCTTGAGGTCGGAAATTTCGTTGACGCCCTCGGCAAAGGTGGCGGTCTTGAAGCTCGGACGCGGGTCGCGGCCGGGCTTTTCCAGTTCGGCGATAATGTCGCGCACCGTCGGCAGGCCGAATTTCTCGTCGATGAACTGGCGCGGATCGATCGCTTTCAGCGCGGCGCTGTCGCCCATCAGCGCCCTGAGATCACGGCCGCAGGCGGCGACGATCTTCTTGGCGACGCCATAGGCCTCCGGATGCACCGAGGAGGCATCGAGCGGCTCCTTGCCGTTCGGGATGCGCAGGAAACCGGCGCATTGCTCGAAGGTGCGGCCGCCGAGCCGGGCGACCTTCAGCAGATCCTTTCGCGTCTCGAAACGGCCCTCACTGTCGCGGTGGCGGACGATGGCGTCGGCGATCGAGGGCCCGAGGCCGGAAACGCGGGCGAGCAGCGGCGCCGAGGCGGTGTTGAGATCGACGCCGACGGCGTTCACCGCGTCTTCGACCACGGCATCGAGCGAACGCGACAGCTTCTGCTGGTCGACATCGTGCTGATACTGGCCGACGCCGATCGACTTCGGCTCGATCTTGACGAGTTCGGCCAGAGGATCCTGCAGACGCCGGGCAATGGAGACGGCGCCGCGCAGCGACACGTCGAGATCGGGAAACTCGGCCGCTGCGGTCGCCGAGGCGGAATAGACCGAGGCGCCGGCTTCCGAGACGATGACCTTGGTCGGCTTCGGCGCCGGCAGTTCGGCCAGCATGTCGGCCACCAGCTTTTCCGTTTCGCGGCTGCCGGTGCCATTGCCGATCGAGATCAGTTCGACATTGTGCTTGTGGATCAGCGAGGCGAGTTCGACCTGGGCGCCGCGCACGTCGTTCCTCGGCTGGAAGGGATAGACGGTCGAGGTCGCCACCACCTTGCCGGTGCCGTCGACGACGGCAACCTTGACGCCGGTGCGGATGCCCGGATCGAGACCCATCGTGGCGCGCGAGCCGGCGGGGGCGGCGAGCAGCAGGTCTTTGAGATTGCGGGCGAAGACATGGATCGCCTCCTCTTCTGCCCGCTCGCGCAGCTCCCGCATCAGATCGAGCGACAGCGACATGGAAAGCTTGACGCGCCAGGTCCAGCTGGCGACCTCCATCAGCCAGCGGTCGCCGGGACGGGTCGCGCTGATTTCGTAGGCGGCAGCGATCATGCGTTCGACCGGCTTGTTCGGCGAGGCGGTCTCGGCATCGGCTTCGATCGTCAGTGTCAGCACTTCCTCATTCCAGCCGCGCAGCATGGCGAGCGCGCGGTGGCCGGGCGCGGTCGCCCAGCGTTCGGAATGGTCGAAATAGTCGGAAAATTTTTCGCCCGTCGCCTGCTTGCCGTCCGCGACCTTGGCCTTCAGCAGCGAGGCCTGGCGCATATGGGCGCGCAGCCTGCCGAGCAGATCGGCATTTTCGGCAATGCCTTCGGCGATGATGTCGCGCGCCCCTTCGAGCGCCGTCTTCACATCGGGCACGTCAGCGGTGACGAAGCCCTCGGCGAGCGCCGCCGGCTCCCGGCTGCGGTCGGCAAGGATCACTTCGGCAAGCGGGCCGAGGCCGCGTTCGCGGGCGATTTCGGCGCGGGTGCGGCGCTTCGGCTTATAGGGCAGATAGAGATCCTCGAGCTCGGCCTTGGTGTCGGCGCCGGCCACTTTGGCCATCAGCTCGTCGGTCATCTTGCCCTGGCCGTTGATCGATTCGACGATCGCGGCGCGCCGGGCTTCAAGCTCGCGCAGATAGACCAGCCGCTCGGCGAGATTGCGCAACTGCGTGTCGTCGAGCCCGCCGGTCACTTCCTTGCGGTAGCGGGCGATGAAGGGCACGGTGGCGCCCTCGTCGAGCAGCTCGATGGCGGCCTTGGCCTGATCCGGCCGGGCGTTGATTTCGGCCGAAATGCGGGCTGCGAGAAAACGGAGGTCAGCGGCCATGGGATTCCCTGTGTCGACGAAAGTTGCGGGACCATAGCGGCGAAAAGCGGCAAGGCAATGCCCGACTGTGGTTTCCACAGCGCAAGTTGAGTGATTGGGGGATCGGCAGACGTGTTGCTGCGTGGCCCCCTCATCCGCCCTGCCGGGCACCTTCTCCCCGATGGGTAGAAGGGGAGGTGCGGCAGCGGCTTATGCTTGCCGCTGCTTTACGATGGAGGAAAAGCGGTGCGGCATATCCCTTCTCCCCGCTGGGGACTGTTGCATAACCGGCGTTGCAGCTTGGGTCAGGCGATTGCCGTCATCTGTGCTTGCCCCGCTTCGGTGTGTGGCGGGGTGATGGTGGCTGAATTTGATGATTTGGCAGG